>JAJRPN010000021.1 GCA_024280755.1 Planctomycetota bacterium | reverse complement strand
GTGGACCTCGGCCTCACGAAGCTTGTTGATGATCTGCTCTGCTGAATGCCGTTTCCTGGCCATGATTGTCTGCCTTCCAAATACGCCCATTCTACGAGGATACTCGCATAAGGAATGGACTAGTTATTGGGGGGCAGGTCAATCTCTCAATCCATGTTCTATTTATAAAACCGAGTTATCGCCGACGCCGACCAGCGGCCAACCCGCCGAATCCCAAAATCGCCAACGCAGACGGTGCAGGAACAACAAATACTCTTGCCGAGCCTTGCTGGGCAGGCGTGATCTGCGTAAAGAGACCACTCGCGTCATCAAAAATTTCGAGATCGAAATCGCCAAGACCACCAACTGTCGACCAATCGATCACGCCCAAAGCGTCCGCTGCGAATGTCACCGTAAAGGTAGCGATCAGCACAGGGCCATTGGCAAGCAACGAACCTTCAGCTGCTGGAATAAACGGCGGAAAAATCAACTGACCAAAGACAACTCCATTGTAATTCCCATCGCCTCCATCTCCCTGATCCTGAAAGCCCAATGCGCCCCAGTCGGCGACCGAAACAGTCATTCCGGTGATCAACCCCTCGCCGCCGGTTGCAGCGAGCCCAAACCCGCCGCCGCCGAGGGCTGTACCGAAGTCTGCGTCACCATAAACTGCAAGCGTCATGGTCACGGCTGCGCCTGTTGTAAAAGTCGTCGAAGTTGATGGTACGATTGAAAGCGTCGCCGTCTGAGCACCCGCAACGGTTGCCATACCAGCGATTGCGAGAAGTGTCACTGCATTCTTCATTTCTAATTCCTCCGAAGTTCTTTATCCTCAACTCTACACACAAACCAAATCAGCACTGCACACAATAACTCATTTGGGACTATCCCAAAGGTACACCAGCTTTGGAATGCTCGCCAATAACTTATTGTTTTTTATCTGTTACCCAAAACGAAAGAACCCCCGATCGGCGAACCGATCGGGGGACTTTTGTTTGTACACATTCAGCCTATCTTCATAATGAAGAGGTGCTGTATGTCGTATCGTTGCGATTAGCGGCGACGACGACCTGCTGCGATACCGCCGAGCCCGAGAAGAGCAAGAGCTGATGGTGCAGGAACAACAGTTACTGAAGCTGAGCCAGCTGTAACAGATGAGAGCTGAGTGAAGAGACCCGAAGCTTCGTCAAAGATTTCCATATCGAAATCGCCGATGCCACCAACGGTCGACCAGTCGATTACGCCAGCTGAGTCAGCAGCGATGGTTACGGTGAAGTTGCCAAGGAGGACAGCACCCTGACCGAGCATTGATTCTGCTGCTGCTGGGATGAATGGAGGGAAGATCAACTGGCCGAAGATCAAACCGTTGTAGTTGCCGTCGCCGCCATCGCCGTTGTCCATGAATCCGAGTGCACCCCAAGGTGCCACTGCTGCGGTCATGCCTGAAACGATGCCAGTACCGCCAACAGCTGAGAGACCGACACCACCACCTGAGATAGCGGTACCGAAATCAGCGTCGCCGTAAACAGCGAGGGTGATGGTCGAAGCGCCACCTGAGCTGTCAACTGTCAATGCTGAAGGCACGATGCTGAATGAACCGGACTGAGCGGTTGCGAGTGAAGCGATACCTGCGAATGCGATAAGTGTAACTGTGTTCTTCATCTTAAAATTCTCCTCGATTGTTTTTTAATCGTGTTTGTAAACCGTTGACCTGTTGAAACGAACAACTTGTTCGTGACCCGCTCGAAAAGTAATCCCATTTTGGGGTTGGTGCCAGTCGATTATCAAATTCAATTCCACAATTCGTCGATATCTGGGAGTTTTTCTTAGCCAATCTACTCAAAACACGCTTTTTCGCTCCGTAAGGGCCATTTATAAACTTTCGACCGATAATGAGATCCATCGAGCATTCTCATAAATACCTTTCTCAGGACAAAACGAAAGAACCCCCGATCGGCGAACCGATCGGGGGACTTTGTACTTGTATTCAGTTGTGCCCGCCGGGTCATATCGCCAGCGAGATCATCTGAGATGTCGTATCGCAGCGATTAGCGGCGACGACGACCAGCAACGAGACCACCAAGGCCGAGAAGGGCCATAGCGGATGGTGCTGGAACAACATTAACTGATGCTGAACCGTGTGATACGGCTGCGCCAGACAAAGCTGTGAATCCGCCGGAGACTTCGTCGAAGATTTCGATGTCGAAATCGCCGATGCCACCAACTGTTGACCAGTCGATTACGCCAGCTGAGTCAGCAGCGATCGAAACGGTGATGTTGCCCAAGAGGACAGGACCGTTGCCGAGAACTGATGCTGCGTCAGCAGGGATGAATGGAGGGAAGATCAACTGACCGAAGATCAAACCGTTGTAGTTGCCGTCAGCTGCGTGGCCGAGGTCTTGGAAGCCGAGAGCACCCCAAGCTGCCGAAGCGCCTGTCATGCCGTCAACGATGCCAGCGCCGCCTGCAGCTGAGAGGCCGAAACCACCACCTGAGATTGCGGTACCGAAGTCTGCGTCGCCGTAGACTGCGAGGGTAACTGTTGCTGCTGCACCAGTTGTGAATACTGTCGATGCCGAAGCAACGATGCTCAATGAACCGGACTGTGCTGCTGCGGCTGATGCCAGACCTGCAACTGCAACGAGAGTAAGTGTACTCTTCATATCTCTATCTCCTCAGAAATTGTGCGGCCCTAATACTTAGTTGTACTAGAGTCCATATTTTAAGAACGAAAATCGTTCCTGACCCACAGCGATGGTAACCAAACCCCCACGCACTTGCAAGCCTAATCTCCGCATGAAATGGGCTTTTTTTGCAATCTGAATACTGCCCGACCGAACACACACACCAAATTCGGGAATAATCATCGAATTCCGGCGTTTAACGGCTATTTCCTAGTCCGAGAATCTGCGAAAAATTACTTGCAAAATCATGCATTGACTGGCAAATTTCAAAATAGCCAATCGTTATAGGCCGCTCTACTCACAATTCCGCACCCACCACTCCATTGTCATGCCAAACATATGGCGATCATCAGCTGCGAACTCTTCAGATCGCGCCAACTTCCACCGCTTTGGATCGATCTCAGGAAAGACCACATCCCCCTTAATTAGGGCATGCACACGGGTTCGGACGATTAGATCAACCAAATCCCCCTGCTCCATCGCCTGGCTATATATATGCCCCCCACCAGCGATCCAGATCGGCATCGCCATATCAGAAGCCTCCGCGATGGCGATCCCCTCCTCTATAGAAGGTGCAATCCGTACACCATCGCCTCGATCATCACTCATTGACCGAGAAAGCACGATATTGAGCCGATTGGGCAAAGGCTGATCCAGCGATTCAAAGGTCTTACGCCCCATAATCACGCAAGACCCTTTGGTAGATCGCATGAAGTGCCGCAGATCCGTAGGCAGCCTCCAAGGCAGATCTCCATCAACCCCAATCACCCCATTCTCAGAACACGCCACAATCATGGCGATCTTGTGAGAAGCATGAAAAGCACGGAAATCAAATGGCGCGGAATCAATCATGTAGAGAGGATAGCCGACTATTCGCGGGCTGGGGACTGTGATTCCCGACGCATATCGATGAGAATCCAATCGCCATCCGGACAATCATGATTATCCAATCGAGGCTTGCCAGATCGATCAAACAACACCTCAACCTCATCAGCATCAACCTCCTCGGCTGTCAAGAGTCGGTATCGATGGGCAAACGAATCAACGAAGTGATCGCCCAAGCTTTCAATGGGCTCTCGGCCGCCATCAAGATCGCCATCTGATCCGCCAGCATAAAGCACATAACCATCCACACTCAATAATAGATACTGAATCGGATGCCCGAGCCTGAACAAATCCTCAGGGATTTCATCAATGTATGCTGGCACCAACATATCGATCGAATCTGGGTAATGCCCCGTTTCAATACGATACCGTTCGATCGCAATCACCGTTTGCATCGCTTCATTCTTCATCTGCGCCCAAAACACCTTACTTACCAACCGCCTCATCGAGACCGCAAGCATATCCATAGGCGATTCGACCACATGCCCCCCGCTCGCTTCTCGTATCCGATCGTGATGAAAATCTAACCACCCGATCGACTCTGGACCATCAAGAACCACCTGCTTGGTCTGCTCGATATGCTCCGCAAATCGCATGCTCTGTGTTTTTCGATCTTCCACCGCCAACAGAGCTGCCGGGCTTGCCGCTACTTTGAAATATCCCTCAATCGTCATCGGATCATCCGCTGCGTAGTACATCAAAGCAGAATCTTCCTCCATGAGCATCTTGATCCCACGAGCGGTGATTCTCCCGTTACCGTGCCCATCGTCGGTGTATGCTCGCTGAAGAAAATCTTCGAACATCCAGATCTCCATGTCATACTGCATCGTGATGTTCTTGGATGCCTGATTAAGCAACCCCGCGATCTGTTTCAACTCCTCGCTCGATAATAAACCGGGATGCTCTTTGAGCAGAAACTCGAGCGTGGTATTTGTTATTTGCACAATCGAAATCGCAACCCTGCTGCTGATCATGGGGCCGGTGTTTCCTACCTGAACACCGATCCTGAGCGAAGCCTCGATATCCTTGAGTATTCGATCTGTATCCTGCTCTTGAGCAGCGAGTTTGGCATCAAGCATCAAGACATTCACCAACCCTCGGGCAATTCCAATTTCTGGAAGCAACACCGAAATCAAGAGTCCTTGATCCTCCGGGTTGGGCGCCGGCTCGATCGAATCAGACACATATACGCCATCGACTTCAACCGTCTCAAGTTCTGACGAATACACCGTTCCCATGATCGGGCGCGATGCCGCCTCGCGGACGAGGGCGATCTCCGCCCCAAACGACTTGACCAACCCCACCATTTCAGCGTAATCCTCGCTGTCGCTCCGAAAACCTGCGGTATTGTGCGACATCCTGATCGGCTTGTGATCTTTCCCTTCTCGAAGAAGAGCCACTTCCAAAGCATTCCGTTGCCACTGTGCATCGACATCTCGATAGACCCCCCACGCCTTTTCATCCTCTGAATACCCTTCGTTTTGTGCATTCATCATTGCGATGAAGTTCTTCTTAATGTTTGGCTTCCCCACATAAAACCGTACTGCCAACCCACCATAGCCAACGATGAGAATCGAGATCATCGCTGCACTTGCCCGCTTCATATTGCGATAGGTACGCCAATAGAGTGGGCGTTTTCGTTTCATGGATCGACGCATCAGCTTGGCGACACGCTTTGGATCGCCGAAGGCTTCCACGATCTCCTCAGCACTCCGCCCGGCAGCGATCGCATCATGGGCATGGGCAATCAACTCGCGGGCGACCTCGGCCCGCTCGGTTGCCCAGAGCTTCGATTTCACAATCGTCTTACGAATCACATCCCCCACAGGCTTTGGCAACCCCGCAGCTTTGAGCAGCGGAAACGCAATATGGTTCGGATACCCCATGTGCCTCAACCATCGCCAAGTATTGAGTATCGGCGAGTGAATCACCGACCATCTCCACGCCTTTATAAATGATGAATCGCTCATACGGGCACCCCCTTGAGCACGCCGATCGACGACATCGCATCGACAAGCTTGGCCCACGCTTCCATGTCGGCCTTGAGCTTCTTCTTCCCCTTGCCGGTGAGGCTGTAGTATTTCCGATCTCGACCATTCTCCGCCGATCGCCAGTTCGCCTCGACCAGATCCTTGGCTTCGAGGTTATAGAGCATCGGATAGAGCGTCGATTGCCCCATCGCCAATACGCCATCGGTCTGCTTGGCAAGTGCTTCGACGAGTTCATAGCCATACATTTCGTGCTTTGAGAGCAGCTTGAGCACAGCGGTCGGGCCGGCGCCACGCATGAGTTCGCGTTCGAGTTTCATCAGCATTCTCCATTGGGCAGCCTACGCCACCCATACTATGTACTACATAGCATGAGCAACGGTTGCAGCCGCTGAGAATAAACACCAGATTTTATTTTCGTGCGATCAGCTTCGCCTGCGTGGTCTTATGAACCGTGCCTCGACGATGGTGAAGTGTGACGGTTTGACCCGGGCTATATTTGCCCAAAATACGGATCATCTCGAACAGATCACGCGTCGGATGATCATTAATCCTGGTGATCACCGATCCAACACTCAACCCGGTCCGCTTGCGAGATCCTGGAGGCAACGCCACAACCAACACGCCATCACCCGATCCGGTTTCGATATCAATCCCCAGCGTAGCACTCAGATCCGTCCCGGTTTCGGCAACGGTTTCGAGCTGATCGACCCATGCTCGAAAATCCTTCTCGATCTCATCGATCTCTTTGCCCAATGCCAACTCAAGCGCTCGGATCCCCGTTGAATCTTGTTCATACTCTACAGTGTAGATCGAATAGAACGAATCGAGCTTGCGCTGATCGAGCAAATACAGCATAATCGTGCGGGCCTGTGCATATTTGGCCAATGGGCGATTCGAGGTAAACGATTGCATCGGTGTCGATGCAAGTTTCTCGATCGAAGGCATCCGATGGCGATCGTGCATCCGCTTGACAATATTCGTCCGCCACGATGCCACCGGCATCGGGCTGCGCCCACGCATGTCATAGTCCTCGACGAGCGATGCCAAACCCTCTTGAATCCAAGGGGCATGCGCCTGCCCGAGCCGATTCATATCGCGCCAGTGCAACACATGAATAAACTCATGACGAAGCGTCGCTCCAAGATCTTGCGCAACGAGCCGGCGTTGTTGATGCTCATACGCCCCACCAACAGAACTCGTATTCCCACGCACACTAGGTCCAAACACCGAAATCGCCCACCGAGAGAACCCCGCCCGATCGGGCAGCACCACCATCACCCAAGGCGAATCATCGATCGCACCGGGCTGACCAATCTCTGAGAACAGATGCTCAATCGCCCAACCCGAGAGCATCTGCAACTCTTCGTGCGCTTGATCTGTCGCGATCTGATCATGGGCTGACACCAGCTCGATCTTGAGACCGTCGTCGGTACGGGCCTGCATGTTTTTTTGAATCATCTTCTGGACAAGTTCTAAATCATGCTCGCGCCGAGCCTGGATCAAGCCTTGCCAGCCAGCGACCAACTCGGTATAAAATGGCATCGCCCGCATCGCATCAAGATCTGGATCTCGTTTGAGTTGCGCGAGATCCATAAACCCGATGGTAATCGCTGCCGAGATCGCGTCGGCTGCGCCTTGCCCGTCGCCCTGCATCGAAAGTGCTGCACCAAGATTGTAATGCCCAACAAACGAGCCCGGACGCAACTCGATCAACTCACGAAAAACAGTTTCAGCCTGTTCATACTCCCCCTGCCCCATCGCTTCGATTCCCGACGCTTCGAGCTGCGAAGGGCGAGGCTCGGCAACTGCAACAGAGACAGCCAGACAAAGCACCAGAAGTATGCGCAATAGATTCATAGTGTGTTATTCGTGTGAGTTGGCGTTGGCGTTGCGTTCAATTAGTAAATTGATCGCTTGCGGATAGGCGAGGCATTCGAGTTCAAAGACCCGATCGCCAAGATCTTGTGCACAATCGCTGTCCTTGACCGGGCATCGCAGCTGGACAATTGTTGAGCCGGTATCGTAATGCTCGTCGGCAAAGTGAACCGTACACCCAGATTCATTCGCCTCGCCACGCCCGGCAGCTTCGACAACCGCTTGATGTACATGCGCCCCGTGCATGCCCTTGCCGCCAAAGTCTGGAAGCAAGGCAGGATGAATATTGATCACCCGGCTTCGGACTCGATCAGAAATCGGCACCAGCTTCAAATACCCGGCCAATACCACCAAATCAATATCATGCTTGTCGCAGAGTTCATCAAGCAACGCTGAATCGAGCGTCTTGCCATGTACATGTGTTTCGATGCCTGCATCTCTCGCTTTTTGCGCACCAAGGCATTCCTTCGATGCGATCACCACCGGGATCACCGCTTCAAGATCGCCTTGTGCGATATGTTTGTTGAGATTATCAAGCGTAAAACCAGAACCAGACAACATCACCGCAAGCCGAGCCGGGGAATGAAACTTGGGCAATGTGTCAAAGCTCATGTGCTCTGCTCGTCACGAGAATGTCTATTCTGGCATGGGCTTTCGCGGAATGGAAAAGGCTTGCCATCGCACATTCCAACAAGGGTCATGTTGGCACTCGTCACATGAACAACCTCGTGCGATTCAAACCGCTCGGCTTCGACCTCGATCTGGACATCAATGCTTGTGCGCCCAAGCCTGGTTGTATGCGTGATAAAAGTAACGATATCGCCAACATGCACCGGAGCGTGAAACTCAACCTTGTCCATTGCAGCGGTCACCCAATCGAGATTGCCGTGGCGTCGGGCTTCGACGAACCCGGCCTGGTCGATATAGCTAAGGATGATCCCCCCGAAGATCGTGCCATAGGGGTTTGTATCACGGGGCATCGTGACAATACGCATCGCCATTACCTTCTCATCAATCGGGGCCTTACCCATCGCGTGTTCTTGTTCACTCATCTTCATGCTCCTTGAGCAGATCAGCGAACACACACGCCGGCACATACCGCTCGACGACGGGTTCCCATCCATCAGGACCGATCATCCCTTTGACAAAGCTCGATGACACTTCACACAACTCACGCGGAGGCATCAAAAACACCGTCGAAAGATGATTGTTTAAATCAGAGTTCACATAGCGCATCCCACGCTCATATTGATAGTCCATCTCGTTGCGAATGCCTCGGATCACATACCTCGCATTGGCTCGGCTTGCATAATGGGCAAGAAACTCGTTCTCCAATGATGCGATCTCGACATTATCATGTTTGGAGACAATCTCTTCAAGCCAACCAACCCGTTGATCGAGTTCGTAGGTATAGCCCTTCTCTGGGTTGCGAGCCGCAGCCACGATGAGCTTGTCGAACAACCGAGCGCCCTGCTCGATCATCCACACATGCCCGTTGGTCGGCGGATCAAAGCTCCCGGCATAGACTGCTGTTTCGCCCATTGGTGGAATCCTTCTATGAGACAGTTTGCTTGCTGACCGCTTGGACCGCATTGGTAAAAATTTTCAACCCTGGGGTTTGCGACGACATGGTGTGTTCATCGAGGCGTGTCCAATATGGATGACGGTTCCATTCGAGCGATCGCTCAGGGTGAGGCATCAATCCAAAGATCCGCCCCGTTGGATCGCAGATGCCTGCGATCTGTTCGATCGAGCCGTTGATGTCTTCGCTATACCGAAGTGCGATCTGATTGCCAGCTTTGAGCAGATCGAGTGTTGCCTGATCTTTGGTCACGAATCGTCCTTCGCCATGCGCGACCGGATAGAGGATCTCACCCTCAATATCGTTGAGCCCTTGGGTCCAGATACAGTTTGAACTCGCGTTGGCCTTCATACCCACCCACTGGTCGATGAACCGCCCGTGATCGTTGTCGGTCAAGGCCACACATGAATCGTGATTCTGTGTGCCGGGCAAGCTGTTGGGCAAAAGGCCGATCTGCACCATGACCTGGAATCCGTTGCAAATCCCGATCATCGGCACGCCTCGATCGCCGGCCTTGAGCAGCTCAGGCATCAACTTCTCGCGGGTGTGCATCGCCTTGATGCGTCCTGAAGCGATATCGTCGCCATAGGAGAACCCGCCGGGGAATCCGATGAGGTCAAACTGTGCGATTTGAGCCGGATCGGCGAGCAATCGGTCTAAATGGACCAGTTCGACCCCAGCGCCTGCGAGCGTAAACGCCCGGCAGAGCTCGACATCGCAGTTTGTACCGGCCGTTCTGATGACGAGTGCTTTGGGCATGGGCATGAACGATCGTAGCTCCCAACTCTCGATGAATCAGGCTGAGATTTGGCGAGTTGGTGCATATAATTGCGGAGACGATGGGCGAGTGCCCATCGGGGACAAGTTGACTATTCACGATACGATTCTCCACGATAATACATCTCGTGATCATGAAAGGGCACCATGCCTGCAATCCATCCATTCAAAGCTGTTCAATATCACCAAGGCGTCGGCGATGTCTCCGAGCTGATCGCGCCTCCATATGATGTGCTCGATCTTGCTGCCAAAAAAGCCATGCTCGATCGCAATGCCCACAATGTTGTTGCAATCGACCTGCCTCATGTTCCTGCCAAAGAACTTGGACCAGACAAAGCATATCGAGATGCGGGTGATTCATACCGCTCGATGCTTGCATCAGGTATCTTGTCACAACGCGAAACACCCGCGATCTTTGCCTATCGCCAGACCTTCGAGTTTGAAGGCGAAACCTTCCAACGCTGCGGCATGGCGGTCACGCTTGACACCGTTGCCTTTGGCAATCGCGATGGTGGCGGCATCCTTGCACACGAACAAACCTTTGGCGGCCCAAAGGAAGATCGCAAAGCCCTGATGAACGCCTCGGCGTGTCAGTTCTCCCCGATCTTCGGACTCCATCCAGACGAAGATGGCTCGGCTGTGAACATCCTCCACACGGTCATGGCCTCGCGCGATGCCGACATGCACGCCGACATGGGTGATGGGATCAAGCAAGAAATCTGGACGATTGACGACACCGAAACAATTGCCCAATACCAGGCATCGCTCGCGGGCGATGATGTGTTTGTAGCCGACGGGCACCATCGCTACAACACCGCGCTCAACTACCTCGCGGATCTTGAAGCCAAGGGCGAAGTCGCTGCGGATCACCCGGCTCGACGAACCATGTTCGTGCTTGTATCGATGTCTGATCCAGGCTTGGCCATCGGCCCAACCCATCGCGTGCTTGGGGGCATGGAGCACTACGAGATCGAAAAATTCATTGAGGTCTCGCAAGGTTTGCTCAACATCGAGCCGATCGACAACGATCCGCAGACCTTCCTTTCGCAGATGGACACCCTCGCCGAGCGTGAGCAAACCAATGCCTTTGGTATCTTTGACTACGCCACCGGCTTGTGTTTCGGCGCCTGGCCAGCGGTTAAAGATCCATTGGAAATGCAGTTCCCAAAGCAAACCCAAGCCTGGCGCAATCTCGATGTCGCGATCATCCAGCACCTGATCGTCGAAGAAATCTGCCAGCCAGAACTCAACAACGGCGACCCAATCAACTGGGCATTCCCCCACTCCATCGATGAAGTGCTCGCGATTGGCAAAGGTGAAGAAACCGGGTCATCGATCGCCGGCGGCGGCAAGCCTCAGTTGGCGATCATCGTTCGCCCAACACCGCTCGACGCTGTGCGTGATATCTCACGGGCCGGCGAGTTGATGCCTCAGAAGTCGACCTTCTTTTATCCAAAGCTCGCAACGGGCTTGTGGTTTAATCCACTTCGGTAACCTCTGACGAGCCGCGACCGTCAGGAAGCGGTCTTGGATAACTCACTGACCACGCAAAAACCCGCTCCCTCACGGTCGCGGCTCGTTCAGTCAAAAATCTGTATTCCCTTCGGCTGGGTTGTGCACCCAGCCGATTTTTTCATCATTGGCAAAGTAGGGTTCGCCCTGCGGCGTCATCACCCACATCTTTGCGCCCGCAGAACGGAGCTTGGCGAGCTGGTTGCGCCCGATCTTGGCTCGCAGGATCACAACCTGCCCTTCATAGGTTCGATCGAGCACCTCTGCACGATTCTCAATGATATGGATCGTCTTTGAATCTGAAAGCGGGACCGTAATATCGAGTTCTTCGATGGCACCGAGCGAGATCTCCTGCACCCGCTTGATGAGCTCTTCTTGCCCCATCGGCAGCTCTTCGCCTTCCTCAACTTCGATCGAACAGATCGGGATCGCCCCCACCGATCGAGACTGCCAATACAGAATGTCCTGCTCGTCAACGGTATCGATATCAGCCTTGTTGAGAAGGATCAGCAGCTCTGGTCGCTTATACGCAATAAAATCGGTCGTCCCGTCACGCTTGGCTCGGATCGCATCTTTCTTCTGACGCTCCTCAACCTCTTCGAACAACTCATCGAGCGTTTTCATCACTGTTTCAAACTGCAGCTCTGAGCTTGGATCAGACACATCGAGCATCACCAAGAGTAAATCCGCATGGGTTGCTTCTTCGAGTGTTGCCCGGAATGATGCAACCAAATGGTGAGGCAGATCGCGCACGAAACCAACAGTGTCCGACAACATCGCGGTGTGCCCGCCACCCATGTCCCACTCGCGGGTGCGGGTCATCAATGTCGCAAACACACGATTGTCTGCATAGGCGCCGCCTTCGGTGAGTGTATTAAACAGCGTGCTCTTGCCGGCGTTGGTATAGCCAACAAGCCCGATGGTAAAGTGATCTGTGTTTCGCTTCTCGACCGCTCGGCGCTTGCGCAACTGGATCTCGTCGAGCTCGCGCTGAAGCACAAGCTTTCGGCGTTGGACCAATCGACGGTCAACTTCGAGCTGTTGCTCGCCCGGTCCGCGTGTGCCCATGCCGCCCATGCCGCCGGCACCGCTCGCGCCGCCGAGGCGCTCAAGATGCGTCCACATCGCACGCAACCGTGGGAAGGTATATTCAAGCTGGGCGATCTCAACTTGCAGCTTGGCTTCGTGCGTCGATGCGCGAGAGGCAAAGATATCGAGAATCAACTCAGAACGATCGAGCACCTTGCAGTTGGTGATCTCTTGGATATTACCGATCTGATTGGGCGAAAGATCATGATCGAAAATAATCGAACTAGCATTGGTCGCATCGCACAAGTCTCGAAGCTCTTCGACCTTGCCCTTGCCCATGAAGGTCGCGGGTTCGGGTCGGTCTTTGCGTTGTTCGATCTCGCCGACGATGATCGCGCCGGCTTGGACCGCGAGTTCGCGCAGTTCACCGAACGAATCTCGCTGGTCGTAGGTTGAATCGGGCAGTCGCAGTGCAGCAAGCACTGTTTTCTCGGCCTTCATTTGAATGGAATCGCGATCTTTTGATGGTGGCATACGCCCTTAGTGTACCCATCAGGACACGCAAATCACGCCTTGAGCTTGTGTAATCCGTGATCTTCGCGTGATTGATTGAGTTGTTCGAACGCTGGGCGGTGATCGGCGATGAATCGGATGAGTTGCGTCGTCGAACATTCGAGCCGAGCAGCAGCCTTCTTGACATCAAACCCGCTCGCCTCGATCACATCCAACGCCTCCGCCAGCAGCGTCGGAAAATCTGTATGCTTCACGCTGCACACGATCTTTTTCTTTCTGCAACGCCCGCGCCAAAGCTCGGATCGGATATCACCCGCGGGCACATCAACACGAACCCCCATCGCGAGTTTGAGCCGAAGCCTGCGGATCGCCACGCTCTGGTTTTCCTTGGCCAATCGACGCTCGCCCGCTTGGGCATCGATCCCACTGGGAAGATGCTCGACCGTGATATGCGTCTCGACCTTATTGCGATGCTGACCGCCCGGTCCAGATGCACGCCCGCGCGTGATCTTGCATACCTTCATGAGTGTTTCTTTGTCCAACGCCGCTGGATGAGCCGGGCGTTTGACGGGTTGATCGATTTTGTCGAAGAAATCTTTGGACATCAGCACGCCGCCGTGGGGACTGCCGAAAGGGTGAAATCATCACGGCATCCGTCTTCAAAGAGTTTCGTGCCCAGCCCGGCGATCATCGCGGCGTTATCGACGCAGTGCTCCATCTCGGGGATCAACAACTCAAGCCCATGCTTGTCGGCCATACGGATCATCTCGGAGCGGACGAGTGTGTTGGCACTCACGCCGCCGCCGACGATCAGGGTTTGGCACCCTAGGATATGCCCGAGTGCTCGCTCGATCTTGAGTGTCAGTGCCCGCACCGCAGCCCGCTGAAAACTCGCGGCGATATCGTGTTTGCGTTCATCGGTTAGCTCTGGAACCGCAGGCATCGGTAGCGGCGGCTTGTTCCTCATCGCTGGCGGTGCCGGTCGCCCCTTGGCGGTATACAGCACCGAGGTTTTCAATCCAGAATAGCTAAAATCAAGCGATTCTTTGCCGAGCCGCGAGACTGGAAAATCAAATGCCCGATCGTTTGCCCCTTCTGTCGCTGCAAGTTTGTCGAGCTTTGGACCACCGGGATGCCCGAGCCCCAGGATCGCGGCAACCTTATCGAACGCCTCGCCAATTGCGTCGTCGATGGTCGCGCCGAGCCGAGTGAGTTTCATTTCTGAATCCATCCGATAGAGCGAAGTATGCCCGCCAGAGATCACAACACCGAGCGCAGGGAACTTGGGCACTTCACGCCCGAGCATCCCGGCATAGAGATGCGCATGCACATGATCCACCCCAACCATCGGCACGCCCAGCGACCACGCCAACGCCTTGGCGGCGCTCAATCCAACCAACAGCGAACCGATCAATCCGGGTCGATGCCCCACCGCGATCGCGTCGATATCGCTCAGCTCAATCCCGGCTTGCTCGATCGCGTCTCGCAAAACCGGGATAATGTGTTGTTCGTGGGCGCGCGAGGCGATCTCGGGAACCACGCCGCCAAACTCTTCGTGGAGTTCATATTGGCTGGCGACAATCGACGAGCGCACAATACATCCGTCTTCGACCACCGAAGCAGCGGTTTCATCGCACGAAGATTCGACCCCCAATACGATCACGAATCAGATTCCACTTCTTGAACCTTCTCGACATCCGCATCGATCAACCAGCGTTCGAGGTTCTCGCCGGTGATGTTGAGGGTGGTGATGATGTTGCCATCCTTGTCACGGATGACAACTTGCCCGCCTTCGAGTTCGAGATCATCATCCCAAAAATCCTTTGGATTCTCTTTGGCCAACTCTTCATCAACGCCGCCTTCGACCGCTTCGACCCGTTTATACAAGCGTGTAAGCTCGCGGAGCATGCGTTTTTCTTGGGCACGCAAAGCATTGAGTTCGGCGAGGGCAACATC
The DNA here is from genome assembly GCA_024280755.1 of Planctomycetota bacterium. Classification (GTDB taxonomy): domain Bacteria; phylum Planctomycetota; class Phycisphaerae; order Phycisphaerales; family UBA1924; genus UBA1924. Next base: position 24,576 of record JAJRPN010000021.1, on the reverse strand, counting down.
ATCAGGAGCGTTTGCCTCGATGCCTACAGGCTCGAACACGCCCGTATCAATCCGGTGCTGCATCACCCGAACCGCTGCGGTGAGCTGCGGATCTTGCAAAGATTCGAGTACCGCATCGGTATTCGCAATATCAACCGTTTCGTTCGCTTCGGTATGCGAGATCACTTCCTGCGCCCGCCGAGCCATGAGCATTTCTCCGAGTTCTTCATTGGTCACAGGCACATAATATCCTGGCGTCGGATCAACACCCCAGGTCGTCGAATCATCTCGGCGATGAAGCAACCGCCCCGATGGCAGGTAGTAATACTGCTCAGTGATCTTGAGCACACCCGCGCCGCTTTCGAGGTTCCGCACAGTCTGGACAGATCCCTTGCCGAAGGATCGTGTGCCAACGACAACTGCGCGATCGTGATCCGACAATGCTCCGGACAATACTTCCGATGCCGACGCGCTCTGCCCATTAACCAGCACAACCAAAGGCATATCTGTAATCGTATTCTTCTTGTGCGCCTTCACCACGCGCTCATCAAACACACGCCCCTTGGTCGAAACGATCGTGCCCTCATCAAGGAACATATCCGCGATCTTCACCGCCTCATCAAGCAAACCACCCGGGTTAAACCGAAGATCAAGAATCAACCCATCGAGCATGTGTGATTTCTCGGCATTGTTGATCGCCACCGCGATTTCGAGCGCAGCCTTGGGGGTGAACTGGGTCAAACGGATGTACCCAATATTGCGATCCACATCGATCAAATGCTCCCATGCCCCGTCGCCCTCAAGACGCATGAACCCCTTGACCGCTTGCACCTTAATATGCCCTCGGGTGATCTCGATATCAAGTGTTTCTGCGCCGCGCTCGACGGTGATCACAACCTTGGTGTTCGGCTCGCCAATCAACCGATCAATCGCATCATCAATGGTTTGTCCTTCGGTACTCTCGCCGTCAATCGCAATAACCCGATCGTCCGCCATCACCCCGGCCTTCCACGAGGGTGATCCATCAAGCGGCGACGAAATCGTCAACCATCCATCACGAATCTGCACTTCAGCACCAATCCCTACATACTCGCCGGTGAGATCGCGTGAGAACTTCTCGGTATCGAGTTTGGGAACGAAGGTGGTGTATGGATCGTTGAGTTCGTCGATCATGCCGTTGATCGCACCGAGCTGGAGCTTGTCAACCTCTGTCTCATCAACATACAGCCCGTCGATCAGCGTGCGGACATCAACGATGGGATCGAAGAACCCGTATTCGTCGTTGGTCGTTTTGATGGCGTTGGTCGCGACCGCGATGGTCGAGCCGATGACGGCGACGCCGAGGATTCCAATGAGAGGCAATGAGTTCTTGTTCGCCATGACCGATCTCCATATCATCTACTCTATCAATACAAGCGTCCCCTGCACTAGCAGTCAAGACGCGATTGGTTCGTGCTATGAGTCTATACCAGCCCAATGCCCGTTTGGTTCTCACAAACAGGGATTCATAGCCGAGATATCATTCAAGATCGGATCCAAGGACAGATTCAAGATCAGGGGGCAGGTGCAATAACCGAGCTGAGTTTGCTCACATAACTGTCCGCGTCCACCGCACCCTGGATCGACGCGAGGATCTGCCCATCCTGAATCAGCATGGTCGTTGGATACGAACGAACACCCAGCGAACCGATTTCGTCGCCGTTGGCGCCGTCTTCGAGATAGACAGGGATGGTGTTCTCTTGAATCCACTCAATCACGGCCGGATCGGTCAATGTTGATCTTTTGAGCTTCTGACAAGGCGGACACCAGTCGGCGGTCGCCAAGACCAGCATGGGCTTGCCAGATTCTTCAGAAAGCTCGCTCGCTTGTGTTAATGTGTAGTGTTCGTCAAAAATGCCGGGGGTCTCGGCGGGCCCTTTGATCAAGTTAATCACAATGGGCATCACCACTACCGCAGCAACAATGACAAACAGGAATGGTGTGACAGACTTTGCTTTCAACATCAGAAATCCTCATCAGGCGACCGGCGGACACACTACCAACTTGGTTGGGCAGTGAGTTTATTCCCGTTTCTGGCCTCAAACTGACCTGGAACGAGGCTTTCTCAATATCGGACAGATTGACACCCCAATCGACAATATAGATGATTTACCAGTCCTCAAGCTCCCCAACCAAAGGCTCGATCAGGTCTTTGCGCGTAATCACCCCCACATCACGATCCCCAACCACCACAATCCCTAATCGTCCACCGGCTCGACTCAACTCGCCCAACGCCTGGCTGACCGTGACTTTGCCCTCGATTCGGGTCGGTGTGTGGGCCAAATCTTCGATTGTTTTCACCGATTCAAGATCGGCGATGTACAAATCAATGCTGCTCAGAATCCCGACAACCTGCCCCTTGGGTGACAACACCGGGTACCGAGAATGCGGATGCGCACGCACAAACGCGCGGGCTTTGTCGAGTGTCCAGCTCGCCCGCACCACCACCGCATTGCGAAGAGGGATCATCTCGGATCGCACGATCGCGTGTTCGAGCTCGAGGGCACGATCAATCAGCGACACCTGCGTATCGCTCATCTGGGTCGATCCAAACTTGAGCAGCTCGGCAACCCGCTGGCGAGAACTCAGCAGCGATCCAAACGCATCCACCCCAACAAGCTTCGATGCGCCGTTGGCGATCCATAAAAGCGCAGGCACGATCGGCAACCATGTCAGCGAGACCCGCAGGAACCAGATCACATAGGCAAACCGCTCCATCAAAGTATCTGCATTGGATCGGAAGATCTCTTTGGGCGTAGATTCAGCAAAGATCAACAGCACCGGGGTCAACACCACAATCTGGATCAAAATCATCTCAATGTCAGCCAGCCCCAGCGTGGCGATCAGGGTGGTGATTGCCAAAGTGCCCGCATAGTTGAAGATATTGTTCCATACAAGCAGCGCGGTGAGTGTTGGGGTGGCATGTTCGATCTGGTGTTCGAGGATTCGGGCGCGTTGTCCACGATCGCCACCAACTGCATGAACACGCACAAGCACACGATTAACCGTGTACAGCCCGACTTCAAGACCAGAACAAATCGCTGATCCTCCGATTCCCAGAAGCACAACCGCCCACCATAAGATCAGTTCGAGGGTACTCATGAAGCACCTCCGTCTTGATCGTGCGCGAGAATCTCGACTTCGATGCGTTCGATAGATCGCTTATCCATCTCCAATACTGTGAGTTGGATATCGCCGATTTGGGCTTGATCGTCAACTTCGGGCACACGATCGATCAGCACCATGACCAACCCGCCGAGCGTGTTGACCCGCTTGGCGTGTTCGATCACGCTCTGGTCAGCGAACATCACCGCCCAATCGCGGATCGATAGCCGCCCTGGAACGATCCATTTACCCACGCCGATCATTTCGACTTTGTTGGCGAGTTCATGCTGAGGATCGACGACGCCTTCGATCAACTCGCCAGCGACATCGGCGATCGTGACGATCCCGGAAACCCCGCCATGCTCATCGACGCACACCGCAACGCTCTGGGCGGTAGTTCGGAACTGGTCAATCAATGAGTCGAGCCGGGCTTGTTCGGGCACGAAGAGCACATCAGCCATGACGGATTCGATCGCATCGCCTTCGAGGATTTTGCGTGCGCTCACGATCCCCGATACCCCGCCATCGATCCCATCGACACACACCAAAAGCCGAGTTCGCCCGGTTGTTCGACATATCTCGATGATCTCATCGTTGGTTGTCTCCAGATCAATCCACGACATATCAACGCGAGGGGTCATTACCTGCTCGACACGCATCTGCCCCATCGACACAATCGAAGTGAGCAGTTCCTGCTCGCCTTGGTCGATCACGCCATCGTTCGCGCTCAGATCAATCAGCGTGCCCATTTGCTCGGCCGATACGGTTTGCGATCGCTGATGCGATCGGCTTGGCGCGAGCAATCGAGACAACGGCGCAACGATCCAAACACCCATAAACCCAAGCAAAGGCTCGATCGGTGTACGAATCAGCATATGTATCGGCCCAGCAAAACGCAAGAATAAAATCGTCGCGGACGATGCAAACAACTTGGCGAAGACCTCGCCGACAAGGATGATCGCAGTCAATGATCCCAGCGAGATCATCACCCGCGCCAACGCACCCTCTGCATTGATTGTCAGGATACTCGTCACAATAAAGTACGAGACATTGACGACCATATTGAGCAGCAGCACCTGCATCAACAGCTCACGCGGGCGAGCCAAAAGTGATTCGACGATGCGTGAGAGCCTCGGGTTCGTGCGTTTGAGCATCGCCCGTTGACCGTGCGTGATGCCAAAGAGCGCGGTCTCGGATGCAGAAGCCAGTGCAGAACACACCAGCAAGAGTGCGAGCACGATTAAAAATGGTGTTTGTGATGCGTCCATAAACCTTGGTTGTCTCCAACTCCTTTATCGGAAATCTGCGCGGGCAGGATCATATTCAGGATCAAGCTGCTCGATCAGACGCTCGATATATCGCCAGGCGTTGAGCAGAACACGGATATCAGCCAGTTTTTCAGGCGCTGAATCTTGAGCGATTGCACCAAACAACCCTTGGGCATCGTTGGCATAGCTCGCCCGTTCTTCGCGTGCCCATGCTTCCCAGTTGGATCGGGACTCGTTGCCGCCATCGGCGATCTGTTCTTCGATATCTTCTCGCCGAGTCATCATCTCCATCAAGAATCCATCGGGAAGCTCTTTGCATTGCGATGCGCTCGGCCCGCCCAGCACATCGAGCAGTGCAGCTGCGCGTTGTTCGCCATCGAGCAAGGTCATCCGTGCCTGATTGAGTGTCGCGGCATCTGGACCATCGCTGTCTTCGCCCAAACCATCCCCACCACCCACATCGGGGTGCGCCGAGGTCAGCCCGCCCAGATACGCCCGTTCGATCGTAATCGCATCGAGATCGAACCGCGCTGGCAGATTGAGTGTGGAAAACGGGTTGGTCTGGTTAGTTTGGGACATAGAATGATGAGTGTAGTCGATCTCTGTCCCATTTTCGGGTGTTGATTTGACGAACAGGGCACAATCGGAGAAGATGGTGCATTGCCGAGGCTTGTGGGTGAGCAGAAAGGGCAGCGGAGATGACCAAGCAGATCGGAATTGTGGGAGTAAGTCCAGAGGGGGCATCGCTGTGCTATCAGCAGCTCTTTCGCCATGCCGCCGTCATGCTCGAGTCGCACATGCACCCGGTGGTCTGTGTCCATAATATCCCGCTCGCTCAATATGTCGAAGCCGTCCGGCGTGATGACTGGATGCAGGTCGCTGCCCTGATGCGGAACTCGGCAGAGAAGCTCGCCTCGATCGGTGCCGAGTTCTGCTTTACACCTGATAACGCGGTTCAGCACGCGGTGCAGCTCGCCGAGGCATCGTGCCCAATCCCTTGGCTCAAAATGACCCGCGCGGTCGCGACCAAAATCGAAGAGGACAACCGAAAAATCATCGGCGTCATCGGCACCAAATATGTCACCACCGGGTCGGTCTACCAGACTGATCTTGGCATGAAGGGCATCAAACTCGTCCGCCCAAGCGAAGAAGATACCGAAATGCTCAATCGGATTATCTTCGATGAGTTGGTATTTGGAATTATTCGTGAAATTTCGAGAACACAGATACTCGATGTGATCCGTCGGCTTGGTGACAAAGGGTGCGAAGGCGTCATCTTAGGATGTTCAGAAGCCCCGTTGATGGTGACCGCTGCAAACTGTGACCTGCCCGTCTACAACGCCAGCGACATCATGGCTGAACAGGCAATCCGCTTTGCGATGGCTTAACTAGGCTGTCTCTGATGGCTCAGTTCCATACAAGAATACCATCCTTTTCGCCTCCCCCGGGCTTCCGGGGGAGATGCCGATCGAAGTGAGGCGGAGGGGGTCTTCTCTTCTTCCCCATTGCCTATTTCCTATTGCCCATTGCCTTCTTCAAGACCTCCTCCGTCTGCTGCGCAGCCACAACCGCCCTATGGGTGCTCCCCCGGAAGCCCGGGGGAGGCGAAAAGAGAGCGTCCTTGTGTGAGAAATGAGCCGTCAGGCACGCCCTAGGCCCGCTCGCCAAGCCGATCGAAGAACGAATCCATTGCTTCGCACATGTGCTGACGATAGATCTCATCTGTCCAGAGGTTGTTGTGCCCGCCGCCTTTGATGATGACCAACTGTGCATTTGGCGCAGCTGATGCGATTTGCTTTGCATCGGCAACTGGCGAAACCGGATCGACATCGCCATGCAAAATCAAAATTGGTAGATCAATATCTTTAACGATTTGGTCACGGGCGAATCCTCGCCAAGTTGGTCCGACACCAAGGAGTGTTCCGAGGATCAAGATCGCGGGTTTGAGATTGAGCCGATAGGGCACGCCACGAAGCCGAATCACATTGCGGGCGGGCGTGAGGGCGGTGATATAGGATGATTCACAGATCACAGCAATAATCGAGTGCTCTTTGCCAAACGCTCGGGCGCAGGCGAGCGATACGCCGCTGCCCATTGACCAGCCAAAGAGTACGGTTGGTTGATCGGGTTCGAGTGAATCAAGCACACAAGCGAGGTCCTGGTGTTCAGTCGAACCAAGGTGTGTTGTGCCATCAGAATCACCATGTCCGGGCATATCCCAGATAACAACTTGCGATGCGTTTTTAAGCGTTGGGGCGAGTCGTTTGAGGGCACCGATTTTTCCAGACCCCCAGCCGTGCGACATGACGACGCGCGGGCCAGTTGGGTTCTCACCCTTGATGATCCAGAGCGAGAGATCACCCTGTGTGCCTGTGATCGTTCGTTCTTCATACGCAACAGGAGCATCAAGCTCTGATGGATCTCCGGGTTGGTTTCGATGCACTGCCGAGGCATAAGTCTGTCGGCGTGGGTGCGTAAGCCCCCAGACGGTATAGACAATGAGCGAGACAAGGTAGAGCCCGAACCCAATCAACAACAGCTGAACAAGCCCGATCATCGGATGCATAGGGCCTGCCTTTCTTTCTCAAATCGGTTCATTTAGAGTCCAAAGAGTGCTTTGACATCGTTGAAGGTGACATACAAGAACATCATGACAATCATGACGAGTCCGCCCATCGTCACGACATTTTGGAACACGATCGGCACAGGCTTGCCTCGGATCCATTCGTAGATAAGCATCAGGAACTGCCCGCCATCGACAATGGGTAAAGGCAGGAAGTTGATCACCGCGAGGTTGATCGAAATCAATGCCATAAAGAACAACACCCAGACCCATCCTTGCGATGCGATCTGTGTACCCAGATGGGCGATCCCGACGGGGCCTTTGAGGTGTTTGACTTGGACCGAGCCTTGGAAGAGACGCAGGAATGTAATGTAGGTCTGCATCATTACGCGCCGAGATTTGTTCATCCCCCGGCTAACGGCATCAATCGGACCATCCGCCTTATCAATGATCTGGGCATACTCGAACATCGTCACCAGCCCAGTTGAGCCGGGTAATGTCCATCCCAGTTCACGCACTGCATCAATATCGGCGCGGGTGAGTGACCAATCGGCGGTGGTCGTTGGGATCGAGCCGTCGGGTTGGACGGGGAGGGGGAGCTGCATCGTGACTGGGATCTCGAAAGATTCCTTGCCCTCTTGATACGCCATGTCGGCTGCGATTAAAAGCCCGATATGCACATCGCGAAGTGTTCGCGTTGGATAGTCGCCCACCTTGGTGATGCGCGAGCCGGGGTATTCGATGAGCGTTGATGCGGGCAGTTCGACCGACTCTGTTTTTCCATCTTCGGCCCCACCTTCATTCTCGCTCGCTCGCTGAAAAACACCGGGCTTGGAGATGAGATTGGTGTGCGTTGCGGTGGTTGCTTGGTAGAACCCAACGGTGCCTTGGGGTGTAACCTCGACCGTGAGTTTAACGCGTTGGTATTGCCCAATGTCATCCTTGCGAAGGACGACGAGATCGAGAGATTGGCCTTTGTGCGCACGAATAGCGACAATGCCTTCGCTCATTGATGGGTATTGAACATTGGCTATCTTTGCAAAAATATCGCCAGGCTCGAGCCCTTGCTTGGTTTCCTCTTGGGTGGCGTATGGATTGACCATCAATACGCCAGTAAGCCCGAGTAGGTGGCGGGTGCCTTGGACTTGCTCGCCGACTTGAACAAGATCCGTTTGCAAGGCGGGCACTTGTTCGATGGTGTGTTCGATCAGTATCTTAGTGCCCTGACGCTCGACTTGGATTGTGATCGTGTTGCCGTTGGTTTGTTTGGCGATGTCGATCATATCGAAGGGCGAGTTGATTGATTGGCCATTGACACTGATTATTCGATCGCCCGGTTCAAGCCCATCGAGCCCGAACTGCGCACTGCCCATATCCCAGATCGGACGGGTGCCCTCGGGAGCAGCTTTGAGCGTTGTACTGATTGCTGGTGAGATCCCAATACCCAGTAATCCGGATTGTTCATCTTTCACCGGGGTTGCGAGGAACTCGACATCGACGCCGTCGCGTTCGATCATGATCGAGACGGGGGTGTTCTTGGGTGCCATTGCCACTTCTGGAAGGATATCTTCGAAGGAGTAGACGGCTTTGGAGTTGATAGAGCGGATGCGATCGCCGCGGAGAAGCCCGCCGATGATCTGATCATTACTGGCAACCGCGTTGGCTGCGGGTGAACCTTCGGGGACGAAACCGATCTGGGCGGGGAGGGATTTGAGCCCGACCATAAACACGATGATAAAAAGCACAGCAGCCATGATCATGTTCATGACCACCCCAGCGCAGATCACGACCATGCGTTTGCCGACAGCACAGTTCTGGTAGGAATCTGGTGCATCGGATGTTGCATCGACATTGAGATCTTCTTGCCCGAGCATTTTGACATAGCCACCGAGCGGGAGCATCGATAGGCGGTATTCGGTCGGGCTGACTTCTGGATGAGCATCTTGGCTTTGCCCATACATCAGCTTGCGGTATTGAGGCTCGGATGAGCCTTTGGTGAACCCCATCCCTTTGCGATAGGAACAGAGCACATTGCCAAACCCGATCGAGAAAGCGAGCACACGGATGCCGGCCCATTTGGCGGCGACAAAGTGTCCCAGCTCGTGAATGAAGATGATGGACCCGAAACCCAGCGCGATGGTGAGGAAGTTCACAAAGGTACCGAGTGGTCCTGGGATGTCAAACATGCGATGCTCCGGGGAGAATGCTCAGAGTGTGGTAATCAAATATGCCCATGAGTGTATCGGCTCAACGGGCACATGCCCTCGTTTGATTCTGACACAGAGGCAGAAAGAACAGGCACGCCCGTGGATGTCTTGGGCGTGCCTGAAAAGAGGAGCGAGGGATGTGAGTCAAATAGGGAGGCGGATCAATACTTAATCGTACAGCCATAGGCTTTGGTGGTTGCAGTAGTAATTTCTTCGCCGGCGATGAGCTCGGTGAGTCCTGTTCGGACGAAGTTGACCCCGCCGGGGCTTTGTCCATCGTTGCGATCATCGATCGCACCGTGATAGACGAGCGTGCCCGTCGCATCGATGATGTACATCTCTGGGGTTCGCTTTGCCCCATATATACGCCCGACGGCACCCTTTGGATCCATCAAAATCGGGGTTGTGATGCCCCATTTTTCAACAGCTTTCTTGGTTGTCTCGATATTGGCTGCCGGATGCCCTGCCCTTGCCGAGTTGATCCGAAGCCAGACGACGGGTTGGTCTTTGAAATCTTTCTCGATATTGATCATGGTCATTGCGTCATCGCGGTAGTGCTTTTTGACGAACGGGCAGACCGGGGAGAACCATTCGAGGACGACGATTTGGCCTTTGGATGTGTAGTCCGAGAGCGTGTGCTCGTTGCCATCGAGATCGGTGAGTGTGAACTCTGGAGCCGCCTGTCCGACTTGAGCCTTTGGTGCCCAAGAAGAATCTGTCGCCCCTGCACCAAGCATCGAGATGCCCAGCCCGATGATCCCGACAGTTGCGATGGTGGTGAAGAGTGTTTTTCGAATTGTTGTGGTGTTCATGGTGAAGTTCTTTCTGGTGGTAGAGATTATGGTGCTTTGATGTTGATGTCGTAATCGACCGGGCCGGCGGGTTCGTGGGAGCGGATGCGCCCGGAGAGCACTTTATTTTCACGCTCGGCAAACTTGATGATGAGTCGGTTGGAATCGGTTGAACCGCCTGCAATGGGATCGGCAAGTTTAGTGCATTCTTTGGATGGGAAGAACTCGATCTTGGTTGCGTCTCGAAACATGATGGCTGCCGCGTCGGCGATCCACTGCACGCGGACATCTTGAGCCTTGGGGTTGAACGGCTTTGGGCGGTGCTCGTAGGCGGCGCGGATCTGCTCGCTCAGTTTGCTCGGTGTCTTCTCATCTGATTTATCAACGATTGTGATCGCAGCCGAGGTATTGGCTTGCCCGGGCAGGCAGATGTCTGAGCAGACCAAGAACTCGGCATCGATATCGAAGATGACGGGTTCGTCGGCGGTTGCGTCGTCGGCGACCGTGAATGGGATCAAGACCAGCGCGGTTTCTTCGTAGACATGATCGAGGATGTCGCCGGGCTGAAGGTAGCGTTTGGGGGTTGGCCAGATGGGATCGTCGAGGGTGACGGGCCCGGTGGAGCGGAGTGTGAACTTGACGCCGAACCCCGAATCGGAGATGCCGGGCCAATAGATATGCCAGCCATCTTCGATATTGATCTCTACTGCCAACACCCCTGAATCACCGGGGTGGATCTCGTTGAACTGAGTTGTCGCGGAGAGATCAACATGCCCGTCGGCGGCATAGGTCGATGAAAAGAACAATCCACCCGCAAGGATGGTCGAAAAACAGAGCAATTGGGGACTGACTCGCACGAATAGTTCTCCATCTTGGGTTGGTTTAGATCTGGGTGATCGAGTTTCTGCCCTCTTCATCGGCGTACAAAGCAGAACGCACCAATCTACCTGCTTATTGTGTATACATGATAAAAAAGATGCAACTGACGGGACGAAACGATCAAATCGCACTTTTTGTGGGTGTACTTGGGGCGATTCTGCTCTCAAGCATCCTCGGTGGATGTACCAAATCGAATATCTCGGATCGCAAGATCGACTATATCGACCTGACCCGAGCGGTCGAACTCTATGAAAAACAACAAAGCAAAGGCGACATCGCGCTCTTTATCGACACACGCAAGCCCGAACGGTTCGCAGAAGGACATATACCGGGCGCGAAGAACATGCGCACGCCGGATATCGATCTTCGCTATGGAACCGACCCAGCACTCGAAAAATACAAGAACCTGATTATCTATGGCGAAAACCCCGGGCAAGCCAACACCCATGCGATGGCCAAGCGGATGATCGAAGCGGGATACAACGGGTTTGCCAAGCGGCGCGTCAAGGTATTCCTTGGCGGCTGGCGCGAGTGGGAAATCACCGGGCTTGATATTGAAGTTGATGAATCTGCCGACGATGGAGATGAGTGATCATGGCGAACCAACCGACCCCATCCCCCACCATCGACGCGATTATGACCGATCGCCGGGCGGCTTCCTTCACGACACGCTCGATCAAGAAGGCATCAAAGCTCGGTGCCCTTGAACTCGCTGCGTCGATGATTGATCTGACGACACTCGAAGGCAGTGACTCGCCTGAGAAAGTGCGGAGCTTGTGCATGAAAGCGATCCGCCCTTGGGAACGCGACGAAGAAATGCTTGGGTATCGGCTCGGGCATGTGGCTGCGGTGTGTGTGTATCCGTCGATGGTGCCTTACGCCAAAGAACTGCTCGATGGCACCGGGGTCAATGTGGCTTCAGTCGCGACGGGATTCCCGTCTGGGCAATACCCGCTCGATATCCGAGTGCGCGATGTAGAACAAGCGGTGAAGGATGGGGCAGATGAGATTGATATGGTGATCAATCGCGGGGCGTTCTTATCTGGTAAGTACGAAGTTGTCGCGGAGGAAATCCGAGCGGTGGTTGAAGCCTGCGGCGATGCCCATTTGAAGGTCATCCTCGAAACCGGCGAACTCGTGACCTACGACAATGTGCGCAAAGCAAGCGATATCGCAATCGCCAATATCCGCGAAGGCGATTTCATCAAGACATCCACCGGCAAGGTCTCGCCGGCGGCGACGATGCCAGTGACGCTGGTGATGCTCGAAGCGATCCGTGATGCGTACAAAGATACCGGCAAGAAGATCGGCATGAAACCCGCTGGCGGAATCCGCACCGCGAAACAATCCTGGCACTACCTCTGCATGGTCAACGAAACGCTCGGCGAGGGATGGCTGAGTCCTGAGTGGTTCCGATTTGGGGCGAGTTCGTTGCTCAATGATGTGCTGAGGAGTATGCAGAAGCTCAAGAGCGGGGAATATGCCGCCGGGTATGATTTCTCGGATGCGTGAGCGAAAAAGAAAAAACCAAAACGCATGGCGAGGATTGATGATCGCCTTGCTTCTTGGGCTCATCACAACGATTCTTGTTGCCCAGCTAATCGCAATGTTCGGGAGTATTGACCGACTCACGATCCTCGATCAGCCGCCGGAGTTTGGATCGAACCATGTTCCTCTCTACCTCGACGATATTGCTCCTCCGTTTTCGATTGCCCAATGGGGGGGCTCCTGTTGAAAATCCAAAGGGAAATATCTACAACTATCTAGAAATCGGGACGGATATCGTTGAGTACATATACGGAGAACCGATGGCAACTTGGGACCGCCCCGTCCAGGGCGATATCCCACCTGCAGCATTTATCACACGGTGCTTTGTGGGCCTCCCATTCCGCTGTATGTACTACGACAACTTCTCCCTCGCCAATGGCGGAAAAGATTACACGCTGACTTACTTTGATCTTATGAAAGAGCGAGCAGGATTCCGGGCAGGGATTCGATCGCCCGGACCAACTTCATTTTGGAATGAACGCAGAATTCCCCTTGCACCGATGTGGGGCGGGTTTGCAGCAAACACCCTCTTCTTTGGGCTGTTGATCTACATGCCCGTAGCGATCCCGAGAACAATTCGGCACAGAACTCGTCAAAAACAGGGACTTTGCCTTGTTTGCGGGTATGCGTTTGAAGATTTGAGAGTGTGCCCGGAGTGTGGGGTTGACACAGCACACATTCCTGAAGCCCCCAAACCTGATCGGTAGATCTCGGGTACCATCATGGACATGGTGAAGCAGTGGATGAAACTTCGGTGGCGGGTTGTGCGTGCGGTGTGCATGGGGGTGTTGACGACTGTTGTGATTACGGAGTTAATCGCAGGGTTCTGGCATCCGACCTTTTGGAACGCGACGGATCAGCCGACGAGTTATCCTTCGCCGCCGGCGTATCTGGGCGAGCTTTTACCTATGCATACTGAAACGATCTATATGAAATCAAGCTTGGTTCTTGAGAGTGATTTGGCCTCAATTGTGATCGACACTGGTATTGATTTTTATGATTACACATTTGAGAATCCTCGCACAGATGCACCTGCTTCGACAGTTGATATTCCGCCTGCGATTACGCTGACCCGATACCGTATTGGATGGCCTTGGCGGGCTTTGTACTGGGACTCGGTGTTTATTCAGAACAATGGGCGAATCCCCAACTCGAAAAGCCATTACAAACTGATGAGTGATCGAGCGGGACTCAAATATGGGCTTGATATCCCGTTCAGTTCATCTTGGTGGAAGCTGCCTGTTATACCTGTGTGGGATGGGTTGTTGCTCAATGTGCTGCTTTGGAGTTGTCTGTGGTGTATTCCTGGGCCGGTGCGGCGCGGCGTGCGCACACATCGCCGAAAGCGCCGGGGGCTTTGTCTGGTTTGTGGATATGCCGTTGAGGACTTGGAGACTTGTCCGGAATGTGGAGTAGAGCGGGCGGTGGGTATGAAAAAGAACAAGACCCGACTGCGCCGGGGACGGCGAGTCGGGGCACCCAGATGGAGCGCTACCCATTGCGATATCTTGCTGTTGACCTTGATGGTAATTTACACTCGGTAGCCAAAGTGGTTCAGGCTGAGTTAGGACTTTCAGAGCGAGAACTGCGTGATGGGCTCAACATTGGTGGCGGCGAGTATTACAAACTACTTGTTGATGGAAGAGAACTCTACCTGATTGACAATGCCAATAGCGAAGTACACATGGAAAAAGTGCTTCCTGCACAGTTTTATCTCTGGTTTTATCCGGTATCAAAAACTGAAATCTACCTACTTGAGAATCAGGTACAACAAACACTACAAGCGAAAGGGATCAAAGCTTGGTTTGTCGAAGAGTGATCAGGCAGCTTGTTGATCTTGGCTGAAGAATCGTGCGTCGTAGTTGGCTCGTTTGGTCGAGTCGCTCAGAACAGCGTAGGCTTTTTGGATTTCTTCGAAGCGTTGAGGCGCGTTCATGGCGTCGCTGACATCGGGGTGCCAGAGCTTGGCGTTTTTGCGGTAGGCGGATTGAATTTCGTCTTGGGAGGCATATTGGGAGATGCCTAGGATTTTGTAGAGGTTGGGGAAGATGACATGGATGTCGGCATCGGGGGCTTGACCGAGCTTGCCGTGGACTGCGAGGCGGATGATCGAATCGCGGGTTTCTGGGTCGAGCTTGACGAACTCGATCCCGACTTCGCATCGGCGGGTGAATGCGGTGCCTTTGCGGACCCATTTGACGGTGCCCGTAACGGTGACTTTGTCTTTGGCATCTGAGAAGATGTAGGACTGGATATCGCCAACTTCTGGCAGATCGTTGGAGGCGACGATCAGACGCATTCCTGAGCCGGTAATGTCGGCGACGCGCCCCAGCGAGCAGTGAAGCCCTTCTGTGTCGAGCCGAGATTCGTTGCGCATCGCGTAGGAATCGGAGGCTGGCTTTGAGGCTGGCGAGGGGTTTGGATGATTGGTTGGGATGTCGCTCATAGCTCCTACAGCGGCCAAATTTGTGCCCGACTTTGACCCAACCGGGCAAGATACCCCTTCTGGATTCGGTTTGGGACGACTGGAGCACAAAAAGCTGTTAGAATGGCGTTATGAGTATTGTGAGCAAACCACAGGCTTCGGGAATCGAAGCACCGAAACGACTTGATCTGCGGGCTGCGATCGGAGGCGGGATCTTTGAATATGCCCCGGCACCAGAATCTGTCCGCCCAGAGATCGCTGATCAGTATGGATTATTTATCGGAGGTTCGTTCGTCGAACCCGCTTCTGGGAATCACTTCGCCACGATCAACCCAGCAACCGAGGACACACTCTGCATGGTGGCGGATGCCTGCGCGAGCGATGTCGATCGGGCTGTGCAAGCAGCACGCGATGCGCTCCCGGCATGGGCAGGGCTGAGCGGGAAGGATCGTGGGAAGTATCTCTTTCGGCTCGCACGAAGGATGCAAGAACGCGCCCGTGAGTTGGCGGTGCTTGAGACACTCGATGGCGGCAAGCCGATCAAGGAGTCTCGCGATGTGGATATCCCGCTCGCAGCAGCCCACTTCTTCTATCACGCCGGTTGGGCGGACAAACTCAAGTATGCACTGCCCGGACGCACCCCCCAGCCGATCGGTGTGTGCGGGCAGATTATCCCATGGAACTTCCCGCTGATGATGATGGCGTGGAAGATTGCGCCAGCACTGGCATGTGGAAATACGGTTGTGCTCAAGCCTGCGGAAACGACATCGTTGACGGCATTGCGGTTTGCGCAGATCTGTCAAGAGATCGGGCTGCCTAAGGGCGTGGTGAATATCGTCACCGGCGCGGGCGAAACCGGCAAGGCGATGGTCGAGCATGACGGGATCGATAAGATCGCGTTCACAGGATCGACCGCGGTTGGCAAAGCGATTGCTAAGACGGTTGCTTCGACGAAGAAAAAGCTTACCCTCGAACTCGGCGGCAAGAGCGCGAATATTATCTTTGAGGATGCTTCGCTCGATCAAGCGATCGAGGGGATAATCGAGGGGATCTATTTCAACCAGGGGCATGTCTGCTGTGCTGGCTCACGCTTGTTTGTGCAAGAATCGATCCTTGATCGTGTGGTCGACAAGCTCACCGATCGGATGAGCACCTTGCGTGTTGGCGATCCGATGGATAAGAACACCGATGTCGGCGCGATCAACTCGAAGGAACAGCTCGGCTCGATCGAAAAGTATCTTTCGACTGGCGAGAACGAGGGCGCGGTGAAGCATGATGTGTGCCAATCGACGCTTCCAGACAAGGGGTATTGGTGCAAGCCTTGCTTCTATACTGGGGTGCAGCCGAGCCATACGATCGCGCGTGAAGAGATCTTTGGGCCGGTCTTGGCGGTGATGAGCTTCCGCACGCCAGACGAGGCGATCAGCCGGGCAAACAACTCGCCTTATGGGTTGGCTGCGGGTGTGTGGACAGACAAGGGATCGAAGATCTTTGATGTTGCCAAGAAGCTCGACGCGGGGATCGTGTGGCTCAACACCTACAACAAGTTTGATCCGACAAGCCCGTTTGGCGGGTATAAGGAATCCGGGTTCGGACGCGAGGGCGGCCGACACGGGTTGATGGCGTATTGTAAATGAATCTGATCACTGTAAGGAGCGAATCATGATGACACAACCCGGTATTCATTCGTTTGACATTCGTGATCTCATGCCTGAGGACAAGGTTTGGGTGAGCCGAGTGCTTGTGCAGTATTGGGGCTCGACGACCCAGGTCACGCGCGGGCACAAGTTTCAGGCGGACGAGCTTCCTGGTGTTGTTGCTGTGCGTGATGGTGCCGAGGTTGGGCTATTGACCTACAACATCGAAGGCGATGAGTGCGAGATCATCACACACAACTCGATGGCTGGGCATGGCGGGATCGGTTCATGCTTGCTTGATGCGGTCCGCAATAAGGCTCGCGAGCTGGGCTGCAAACGCTTATGGCTTATTACGACCAACGACAACACGCCTGCGCTTCGGTTTTATCAACGCCGAGGGTTTGATTTGGTGGCGTTGTATCGCGGTGCAGTCACCGAAGCACGAAAAACCAAGCCTGAGATTCCCAATGTTGGTTTCGATGGCATCCCGATCCGTCACGAGTTTGAACTTGAATACATGCTTTGATCCGTTGAATATATTTAGAACGAGAATACCCAATGAGTGAACGACTCCCCATCATCAAGACCTACAAACTCGCCATCGGCGGCAAGTTTCCGCGGAGCGAATCTGGACGCACGATTGAGGTGCATGACAGCTCGCAGAGCTTGGTTGCCCATGTGTGCCAAGGTTCACGCAAAGACTTGCGCAACGCGGTCGAAGTGGCGAGCAAGGCGCAAAGTGGGTGGGCCAATGCGACGGCGTATCTGCGTGGGCAGGTGTTGTATCGGCTCGCTGAGATGATGGAAGGCAAACGGCTTGAACTTGCGAATGCTATTGGTGAAGGCGGAGAAGATGAAGTCAACGCGGCGATAGATCGCGTGGTGCATTATGCTGGGTGGACGGATAAATATGCACAGGTCATGGGCGGCACGAATCCCGTCGCTGGGCCATATCACAACTTTACGATCCCGTTTGCGATGGGTGCTGTTGGTGTGATTGCTCCTGATGAGCCTTCGTTGCTCGGGTTGGTGTCGTTGGTGATGCCTGTGATCGCTGCGGGCAATGCGTGTGTTGTGCTCGCGAGCGAGAAGAACCCGGTGCCTGCGATGATCTTGAGTGAAGCGATCGCGACAAGTGATCTGCCCGGCGGGATCATCAACATGCTCAGCGGGTATCGCGATGAGCTGATGGAGCATTTTAGCTCGCATCGTGAGTTGATCGCGATTCATGCTGCGGGCGTGAGTGATGAGCACCGGACGCTGCTTCGATTAGGAGCAGCGGACAATCTCAAACGCGTGACGGTGCGCGACGATGTTGATTTCTTTGATGAAGCTGCATGTGAAGGCCCGGATTGGATGGACCCGTTTATCGAGTTCAAAACCATCTGGCATCCAAGCGCGGTCTAGCTCTTGGTGGGATGGGCTTCCAGCCCGTCTCTTTCTCTTCTCAGAGACGGGCTGGAAGCCCATCCCACCAGAGATTTAGACTCTTTCAAACACCCACTGCTGGGGCGGTCTTGAGGGCTTCATCCATGATGATTCGAGGTTGCTCTCGGGTTGCTTGTTCGCGCCAGCAGATTTCGAGTGTGCCTTCGAAGAGCTTGGCGATAGAATGGAGCTGACGCTCGATCGCATCGCGGGCTTGGGCTTCGTAGCGTTCATCGTTTTTTTCGAACAACTCGGCAGCCTGTGTTTGGGCGGTCCGCATCAGTTGTGTTTGGCGCTCGGCGTTCATGTTGATGACATCGATCAATCCGAGCACGCGCCCTTGTTGGATATCGTAGGGTTCGACATCCATCAGGCGGAGCGAGCCGACGATTGGGGGGAGGGTGACGCGGAACGAGCCGTTGCCCAGGTCTTCGACATCAGATTCGTTCATCGAACCGAGTTCGACCGCATATTGCTTTTCGAACTGGAAGATCATTGCGATCTTTGCTTGAGAGAGCAATATGGGTGGCAGCCAGTTCCACCCTGTGGTGGCGGTGGCGATCTCTTTGGCGTGGACTTCGAGCCCGACGAGTTTGCCGACGGCTCGGACGCGCTCGGTGAGCATGCGCAGCGAAATCTTATCGATCCCTCCGCCTTTGCGTCCACGCTTGAGCGAGGTGATAACGAAGAAGACAATCCCCGCGCCGATGATGGCTGCGAAGAACAATGCGATGGTTAGTAGTAGAAAATCACTCACACCTGATCATTGGCAGAGCGTTGGTGTGTGTTTCACAAAGTGCTGATTCTGAATCAAAATCGTTGATTAGACAGCCGTTTTTGCTGTTTTTTCGGGCTTTGGATCAGTATTTTTTTCTGGCAAAGCGATCTCGAAAGATCGGATGAGGAAGTGGCCACCGATGGAAAACAGGATTCCTAAACCAAGCCCAGCGAGCAGGAAGATGACCATTTTGACCGGGCTGAGTTCGCCCGAGCTATCTTCGATTGAGCCGACGCCTTTGAGCTTGATCCATGCGAGAACGGCCAAGACTGGCAGAAGGAAAAGAACTGAGCGGATGAACAAGCCCCAAGATCGTCCATCTCGGCGATAGACATCGAGCGTTGCGAGCAATGACAACAAGCCGATGACTCCCATCCTGAACATCAGTGTCCTGATAATCCAAGGCTGAACTTGCGGGTTATCCCCCACGACTGCGCGGGCATCGACATGAATCCCAAAGACGGCAGCGACGAGGATTGTGCCCACCAAGCATACGATGGCCATCGGCATGCTTGTGCCGACTCTCACTTTGCCAAGCGCGACAAGCATGGTCACCAGGCATCCGAGCAGGACAATGAGTTCGAATCCGAAGAGCCCCCAGGCGAACCCGCCGAACTTGCTGATGGACATGGTGATCCAAGGCAGGGTTGACAATGCGGTGAGTATGCAAAGCACCAAGACGCCCATGCGGATCGCAAATGGCGAAGCGTTGTTCAGTTTTGTAGATGATGGCATGGTTGATAACCTGTAGCGATGGGTTCTTTGAATATGGACCGAAAGATATATACGACGAATGCCCTTGGTGAGATCGGCACAATGTGAGATTCTCTCTCATCTGATCTCAGGCTATTTGATGATTTGTTTGAATCCTATGCGAATCGAGGCGTGGATTTGGTGATGAATCGCAAGTCGGTTTTGACGATGGACGCGCCGATATTGCGCATCAGAAGGTGGATCGGTTCATTGAAGCGCACAAGTTATCTGCCAGAGCGATAACTGGCGTGTTTATCGAGGATTAGGGCCGGTCTCGATCCAGAGTCATACCTGTGGTATCCGATAAGAGGAGTATGCGAATCGGGCTCGCCTTGAGCATTGCTTGAGGGATGATCTGGATTCGCATTCGGGCAGGGACGCCCGACAACGACATCGGACGGCACAAAGGAGTTGGCTATGGGTGGTATTACCACAGGTATTGGTTTGTTCTCGGGGATCGACACGGCATCGCTGATCGATCAGCTTATTGCATCGCAATCGCGCCCGCAGATCCTTGCCCAACAGCGTGTGATCCAGCTCAAATCTCAGCAGGCTGCGTTCCTCGATATCAACTCTCGGCTCAACGCGTTCAAGACCGCAGCCGCTTCGTTCCGTGTGAACAATATTTTCGATACCAAAAGTATCACTTCGAGCAATGAGTCGATCTTGACCACAACGGCATCGTCGTCGGCGGTGCCTGGGAGTTATAACTTCATTGTCGATCGGCTTGTCTCAACCCAGCAAATTCTGACACGCGGGTTCCCGGATCTTGACAACTCAGTGATCGGGCTTAGTTCATTGACCTTTGAATCAGAGGCTGCTCGGCTCGATACTGATACCGCTCTTGCGGATCTCAACGATGGCAACGGCATTACGCGTGGCATGATCACGGTCAATGGGACCGAGGTTGATCTTTCGGCTGTGGGCACGGTGCAAGAGGTGCTTGATGCGATCTCGGCGGTGCCAGATGTCACTGCTCGCGTTGAGAATGACCATATTGTGATTGAAGGAACCAGTGCATTCTCGGTCTCTGAGAATGCTGGCGAAGGCGTGCTTGCATCGCTTGGACTTAATCCTACCGGCCCGAGCAGCACAACCCACATCGGGACCTCGATTTATAGCATCAATGGCAATACCACGCTCCAGTCGCTCAATGATGGACGAGGCGTCTCGACTCGTAATACTTCAGGGCAAAGCGTCTTTGACTTTACCATCACCGTTGATGGCGATCTTGTCGGTATTCGCATCGGCGAGATCGAAGGGCCATTGACCGATGACGAAGGCGATCCGATCTTGGACGATGATGGCAACCAGGTTATTGGTGTCACAAGCGGTGCGGTCTCTTCATTGAATGGTGTGATCGATCGGATCAATGATGCGCTCAGTGCTGAGGGCTATTCTGAAATCACCGCGTCGATCAACACCACAACAGGTGGGATCGATATCAACGACTCGCTCGGCGGCCGTACTGTCGATATTGAAGAACTGACTGTCGGTTTGACAACCTACACCGCCGCATCGGATCTGGGGATTGTTGGCTCGCTCTCGGGTGGTTCACTCTCTGGCGAGCGGATCTTCGCGGGGCTCAACACCAAGCTTGTTTCTAGTCTTAACGGCGGAACCGGGCTCGGCGCGACCGATGGAGACCTGACCTTCAAGACACAAAACGGCGGAAGCTTTTTTAGCGATGTCAGCGGGCTTGCAGACATCAACGACATCATCAACAAGATCAACGCGGATGGTAACGGCGATGTCACCGCATCAATCAACTCCAACGGCACCGGAATCAAAATCGTCGATAACACGGCCTCTGATGGTTCTTCCTCGTTTACCATTTCTGGTACGGGTGGTGCAGACACCGCGGCAGCGTTGGGGATCGATGGCGTGTTTGATTCTGGAACAACCACCGGATCAAACCTTCAACTCGCTTACCTTGGGCGTGCGTCTTTGCTCAGCGAACTCAACAACGGGCAAGGCATCGGCACAGGTAAGTTTGAGATTGTTGATGCCAGCGGGAACATTACCGAGATCAATATCACAAGCAACGACAAGACGCTCGGCGATATCATCGACAGCATCGACGGTTCGCTCGCGGGTATCTCTGCACGGATTAACGACAATGGCGATGGCATCATTATCGAACAGAGTGCTGGCGACACCGGCACGCTTCCGATCAAGATTACCGATACGACAGGCACTGTTGCCTCAAAGCTTGGGATCGAGGGCACCGCAAGTAACGGCACCACCAATAACTACCTCGATGGCTCTTTTGAGAAAGTGATCGACTTTGATCCAGACGCAACCCTCAAAGATATTCGTGATGCGATTAATGCGGCCAATGTTGGCGTGAGCGCATCGGTGATCAATACCGGATCAGGCACTTCGCCATTCCGGCTCAATCTCACCAGCGAACGCACCGGGCGCGATGGCCGATTCTTGGTCGACTCGGGGAGCTTTGACCTGGGCACTGATGTGCTCAACGCGGGCGATGATGCTCGCGTGTTCTTTGGTTCAGATGACCCGGCATCCGCTGTGTTGATGACCAGTTCGACCAATCAACTCGACGGCGTGATCCAGGGCGTGACCATCGACCTGCTTTCGAGTTCGAGCGAAGTCGTTGAGATCTCGGTGACCACTAACGCAAACGAGATCGAAACCAAGATCAGCACCTTCGTCGATGCGTTTAATAATGTGATCGACGGGATTGACTTTAGAACCCGCTATGACGAAGAAACCGAAACACGCGGGATTCTTCTTGGCGACGGCACGCTGCTCAACTTGCGTAACTCGTTGTATTCAACACTCAACCGCAAGAACGATGGGTTCTCGGGGGCTGTGGATACATTGACGGAGGTCGGGATTACGATCGGCTCGGGCGGCAAGCTCGAGTTTGATGCGACCAAGTTCCGAGATGCGTATGCCGATGACCCACAGGCTGTGGAAGATCTGTTTGCTCGACAGACAATTGAATCAAACGATGACGGTGACCCGAACACGATTGACGAACAGAGTTTTTCTGAGCCGAGCGTACTCGGGCAGCTCGAAGAGTTCGCTGATTCATATGTGACCAATATCGGAGGCGTGCTTCAGACCCGATCGGACGCGCTTGATTCGCAGATCAAGCTTCAGGAAGACCGGATCGAATCGATCCAGCTCTCGCTCGACAATAAACGAACGATTCTCCAGCGCCAGTTCCTCGCGATGGAAAAAGCGATCGGCAACTTCCAGACCCAAGGCGCATCGCTCGGACAGCTTTCAGCATTGGGTTAAAACAGGGCAAACTGACTGAAGTTACCCCGATGAAGGACCGATACTCTTCGCAATGAACGACTCCAACACCGCCAACGCGTATCTCAGAACCAAGGTCATGACTGCCTCACCAGAGGAGTTGAGGCTGTTGCTTCTCGATGGGGCTGTCCGGTTTGCACACCAGGCCCGTGCAGGCATAGAACAGTCAAATCCTGAGATGAGCTACCTTGGGTTCAATCAGTGCAGAGATATCATTCTTGAGTTGCTCAACACAATCGTGACCGAGCCGGCACCAGAAATCGCTCAATCGATGCGTGAGTTGTACACCTTTATGTATGGTGAACTCATCAAGGCAAGCATGGATTCTGACCTTACCAAGCTCAACGAAATCATCGGGTTGCTCGAATATGACCGCGAGACTTGGATTTTGACCATGGAACAGCTTGTCAAAGAACGCGAAGCAGGAGTTGCTCCCGCGATGTCTGTTCAAAGCCAAACACAGGCACCGATGCCTTCGCGTCAGCCGATCAGCTTCCAGGCTTGATTCACTCTAAAAACTTATTCTGAAACTCAAATCGGTTCGCTGAGCCCTGCTGCGAGGTGTTCCATTACGAACTTGACCTGCACATTGGTGTTGAGTTCGGACTTTGCACGCTCCACACAATCGATGGTGTGGAGTGCGCGATGGGTCGTCGCAGGCTCGCGCAGAGCTTTGCGGGCGCGTTGAGCGATTAATGCGAACATCTGATTGGCGCCTTTGCGATTGGCTGCTTCTTTCGAGCGATTTTCGCCGAGCTTATCGCCTTGCTTGACCCACTTGCTTGCCCAATCATCGACCAGTTCGCCCATCGTGGTGCCCAATGAGATTGAATGGATACCCCGGTCTGCTTGGGCACACATCGGTTCGATGCGTGTGTGCCAATGGAACAACCCGCCTTCGATCGCACGGACAAATCGCCCTGGTGATCCGGCTGCAAACTGCATCAGCCAGTGGTGTTCGTTGGGGTCGAGTTCGAGCTTCTGGGTATTGATCCATGCACGCATCGCATCGTCATCCAAAGGCGTAAACGCAACGCGCTGACACCGCGAACGGATGGTGGGCAATAACCGATCTTCGCTCGAAGTCACGAGGATAATCACCGTGCCCGGCGGCGGCTCTTCGAGGGTCTTGAGGATCGCGTTCTGCACCGGGGCATTGGTCGGCGAGCGATCGAGCAGCTCGGCCTCATCAACAATAAACACCTTGCCCGCGATCGAATCACTCTTCATCGACGGCGCGAGTGCAGCGGGTGCGATCAGGTGTTCTTCGACGATGGCTTTGGGGATGGTCGCGAGCTTGGCATCGCGGACCTTTTTCTCTTCGTGGTAGCGAGCGAGTTCTTTCTTGATGACATGGAGATCTGGATGCGTCCCGGCTTTGAGGAGTTGTTGGACATGGCTTTCTGGATCGGGCGCGATCTGCCCGCCCAGATCTGGGGCCGAGCTTGGATCGAGGATCGTCGCTGCCCATGCGATGGCTGCGGTGAACTTGCCGACACCTTCAGGGCCATGGAATATCCAGGCGTGATGCACCCGCTGAGATTGCATCGACTGCTGCAAGATCTCGACCGCCCGCGATTGCCCAAGCACATTGCCCAACCCAATCGGCGGGTCATACACCCGAATCGCCGGCCCAGCATCCGTGACAACACGCTTGCGGGTGGTTTTTTTGGTGGTCTTCTTTTTGGTCGTGCGTTTGGCCATGTGCCTCTAAGGGTAGCCGATTAAGATTGAATTGGCCGCACATTGACCTGCCCCCATATTCTGTACCACTCCCTATGTTAGGGCAGTAGCGTTCCTTTGTCCCACCAGAGGCCTGCGGAGCGTAGCGGAGCAGGCCTCTGGTGGGTGATTCACTACCCGGGTAATCCGGGTTTCAGGTGCTGGT
>JAJRPN010000020.1 GCA_024280755.1 Planctomycetota bacterium | reverse complement strand
TTAGACGCCGTCTTCGGCGCCAGCTTAGACTCAGCAACCGTGCTCGTCTTCTTCGCAGAAACCTTCTTGGTCGTGCTCTTCTTCTTGGTTGTTTTTTTCGTGTTCGCGCTCTTAGGAGCGTCAGAATCGGCAACCGGGGTGGACTTGGCCATGAGAATGGTCCTCTTTGGTCTCGCTCGCCGGGGAAACAATCCGGTCGAGTTCAACTCATTCTTGTGCGTGATGTAAAAAGTGTTTTGGTCAATGATGCTGAGCAGACATGCTCAACAAGAAATGCTATGTGTCAATCCGACAGGTCAAATCGGCATGTCAATCCAGATTGCAAGTTTCAAACTTGCCCCGCCGTCGCCAACCCTCTGGGCAACATTAATAAGTAAAAGCGGGATCAATCAGGAAGGAAAAGGTGGATCAGTCGCTCGGTGCCCGTTGGATCAAATCTTTTCGGATCGATGCAAGCACGCGTGCGGCTCGCCCTTTGAGTTCATCAGGTGAGCCAAGATTGGCTACAGTATAATCGGATCGTTTTCTCTTGTGTTCAAGTCCCAGCTGAGTTTTTTCTCGCCGATCCAGCTCTCCAGCATCCCACCCACGGGCCTTCTGCACCCTCGATTGGCGTATATCTGCGGGCGTTTCGATATAAATTACAGCATCACACTCACTATCAACCCCGGCTTCAAACAACAATGGAGCATCGATAATCACCCCGGCCGCCCCGTCTTCAATGGCTTGAGCGATCAATGCCCGCCGACGCTCGTGCACCAACGGATGAATCAAACCCTCAAGTTTCCGCCGTTCGAACGGCTGATCGAACACAATTTGGGCGATCTTCGAGCGATCAATCTTCCCGTCAGACCCAAATATTTCACGCCCCCACCACTCAACAAGTTGCTGAATCACCCCAAGATCACTCATGATCTCGCGCACACTCGCATCAGAATCAGAAACCACACACCCCAGATCCCCAAACACCTGCGCAACAGTCGACTTGCCCGCGCCGATCCCACCAACAATCCCAATCACAGGCGTCACCTGCCTGCCAGCACCATGACCCGCACCATGAACAGACATCCGATCGGCTTGCGCCCGGATCGTACCGAGCACCTTCTCAGGATGCTCCATCCCCCGCCAGACAAGATCCACCGTCCCAGTCCCCGCAGAAGTAATCCCGATCGAGCCGATCCCAAAAATCCGCTCAGCCAAAGGCCTCACCATCACAATATGCTGAATCCGCCGAAGTGGGATATCAGTGGTCACGGTCTGCAAAATCCCGAACTTGGCGATAATCCGCCCATCGGTCAAGATATGCCGACGCACACTCCAATCCAACAGCCCAAACACAAACCGAAGCCCAACAAGCACCAAGACCCCATTGGCACCCGATACCAACGCAGGCTGAGCGATCCACATCCCAATCCATCGCATCGCGCCCCACACGATCAACCCCAAAACGATCCACCGCCACATCTGTGTGAACACAAACGCGATATGCGGGCGATCATCAATCAGAATCCGCTCGCCTTCGGGCACATAGTCCGGGCGAGTCTGCGAAATGTTGTTTGTTGGCGTTTGCTCACGATCCATTGGCAGATTATATCAGCCTCAACCGCTTATCGCTTCGGAATCGCATTCTGATCCAGCACAGCGATCTGCGGATAGTTCCGGTAGTACCCGTTGTAATCGAGCCCATACCCAACGACGAACTCGTCAGGGATATCAAACCCGACATAATCGACATGGACATCGACTGTCCGCTCGACCTTCTTATCGAGCATCACACCCAACCGAAGCGAAGCCGGGTTCTGCTTAGAAATCATCTTATGAACCAACGCCAGCGTCTGCCCAGAATCCAAAATATCATCGAGCACAATAATGTGCTTGCCTTCAAGATTGTTCGGCAGCTCCGTCGCAAAGTGCGCACCCTTGGATCGCACAGACTCCCCAGGATAGCTCGACACTGCGACCAACCCCAGCGACAGCTTCATCGGCAGCTCCCGCACCACATCAGCCACGAAGATCATCGCGCCAGTCATAATCGGGATAATGATGACCCGATCTTCATCAAGCTCCGTCTGCCCGTCCTTGGCCAGATCTGCTTTGAGATCAACAATCATCTCCGCCGCCAGTGTTTTCACACGATCAGCGATCTGTTCACGGGTATAGAGCACGCGTTGAATTTCTGGAAACATGGACAATCATAGCCCCATTTTCAGCATCCATTTCTGGGTAACCACACACACAAACATTGCCGAAACTGTTATATATCACAAAACTGTGATATATAACATATATTTTACAAATCTCATCCAACTTCCGCCCATTTCTGGTTGCACCCCCCCCAGTTTTTCAGTAGCCTGTGACCAGACATGATTCTCACTGAAAGGACACATCATGAATCGAATAATCAAACGCTCATCCCCCACCGCCTTACTCTGCCTCATGGCCGGCACAGCCATCGCCCAACCCACCATTTCACATGTACAGGGAACAATTACTCGACAACGCCCTTTACTGTCAAGCTATAACTCCACCGGCTGGCTAAGCAATCACACAACGCCCCGATTCTGGTTTTGGAGTCAAACTGCTGGCACCGCTTTTCCTCCTGGACATACCGAAACAAAACGGTGGGTTCATGGGTTTGCCCCATATGACAAAAGTGATCCATATAATAAACCTCGATTATTCGACGACAACACTGGCCTCCCCAACGTGGTGACGATCGAAAATCTTGCACATCTTATTGTTGAAAAGGCGAGGATTTTGGTTGAGTCAGGCCATATCACTTCATCTGAAGACTTTGCCATATTCATTCAGCACTGGGGTTTTTCAAGCAATCTCTATCGAAATCAAAATGATGAACTCTCGAATGTATTCCATGATGGGAATATAATCTACCTACGCCAGTGGGATGTACATGCCAGCAAACCGTTCTATACATCCGGAAACTCTGCGACTCCATGGCGATCAAATGGTGTGTCAGACTCTCAGGCAGTATTCATAGCTCTTGTCGATAAAATCACCGCAAAAATCACTGAATACAACGACACACACACCTACACCATCCCACCACCATCCCGTTTATTTTTTGACGATGAGAATGGTTATTTTAGAGGATCATCCTTTGATATCATTGCTGTTTACGACAGCATGATAAACGATCCTCGATCTGATATTTTAACTGGCGAAACGCTCTATGGTGACTTTACAAACTGGACGACCTCCACTGACCCCAAAGCCAGCGAGATCCTTTCCAATTTCAACCCGAGCTACTCGCCTATGAACGCGTACCCTTACTGGCCACCCAGTTCAAGTGACCAACATCAGTTCAGCGATTACAACACTCACCGATCTCTACTGACAGCTGTGGCCGATGGAGCGTTGAAAAGCGCAATTGGGCCAATACTGGACGCTGTATGGCCAGATGCCTTATGGAGCAACTACATCACATCCGGCTGGTACAGTCATAATTATCCGAGGTTTTCACGCGGCGATAATGGTGCCCCTATTCCTCAATGCCCTGATGTTTTTAATACTCCACTATTTGGGTGGGCTGCAATTGCAGCGAACGGCTCATCAGATATGCAAAGCCCCGCACTCTATCCTGTTCATGATTCACAGAGCCATGAATATGACCAAACAAATTGCGATGGAACGATTTCAACCAGCACACGGTTTAGGACGGCTCTGAGTCACAGTCGAATGCAGCTTGACCATGCGATATTCTCATTCGACCAATCAGACATGTCCGTCAATACGCCTCACCATATCACTCCTTGGATTATGAGAGCAAAAACGAACACCTCACTACCTGGCACCAGTGCTCATATTTTAAAATCACACGCACGCGATGTTCTTGCCCTTGCGAAATCAAAGGGTGTAAACGAAGCTATTCTTTGGGGTAAAGCTGAAAACAGTCTTCAATCCCAATGGACCGCAACCAACGACGCGATCAGCCAAGTGTGGGATTACAACCTCGGCCGCTTTCGTGTACAAGTCCCCGGCCCAATGACCACACTCTCAGGCGATGATCTCGAAGCAACAAAGTTCTCAGAAGAACACACATACGATATCCAACCAGTCCTCAACTCGAATAGCACACAGTACAATGTTGTCATGCTTCTCGATTTCGATCTCTCGAGTACGCTCACAGAACTCGGCCAAGAGTACACATTCATCCTTGAGTCACTCGACGGCGGTGGACCATGGCATGGAGTGGTACCCGAGGTTCGAATTAGGAACTATCAAAATGGTTTCTCATACGAGCCGATCAATGGTACTCACGAAACATTGAACTCTATCTCAACGCGGAGAGTCGAGTTCTCTGAAGACACTGGCGATTCGCTCTATGACTCTTGGCAACTCCACTTTGATGACGAAGCTGATGTGAATGATGTCATTGATCGAAAAACAATTCATAAATTCGTGTTTACACTCCCATCAGACCCTGTCGATCGCGATGACTACCTCGACCCTGCAAACAACCGAGTTACACTCAGACTTGTCTTTCACCACAACATACTTCCACCCTCAGGATTCCCTGCTGACCCACTTCGCATTGACCTCGTCCAACTTTACGAATCAGAAGAAGCGAATAACAACATCGCCGCAGCACCCCAGCCATTGCTCGGCGATCTCAACAATGACATGTCCATCGACGCGACCGACATGATGCAGTACATGCAGGACTACGCCTCAAACCCTTCACTCAAACTCGACCTCAATAACGACGGCCAAGTTGACTTGAGTGATGTCGATATCATGAACGAACTTGTGAACAAAAAATAATATTCTTTTATCTTCATAAGTATCAGGCTGCACCAACTGGCGCGGCCTGTTTTTTATTGACTTCAAACGAATCCGCTCAAAGCACCCCAGACGGCCTTGCCTCGGAATACCCCACCAGCGAAGCCTCGATCATCTCCGCCGCCAGTGTTTTTACACGGCCAGCGATCTGTTCACGGGTAGAGAGCACGCGTTCGCTTTCCGGCTCACTATTACAGACCCATCGCTCGGGACTCAAACTGGCATGATTCACGCTTTCGTCGATTCAAACCACCCACCCGAAAAGGGACAAATCCAAAGTTTTCATTGCTTTGCGTCGCCAAAATACCATATACTTAGGTTTACATCGCCCGGTGCCAACTTATAGAACAGGATTATCGACATGCTACAACTCACTCTCCGCCCCATCGCCGCCATCACCCTGTCCGTCTTTGGTGCCTTGACCGCCCCGGCTTTGGGGCAGGTGATCAATGAAGACTTCAAGGTGTTACCCAACGACGGAGAGTCGCAGGACAGGTTTGGCTTTTCCATCGGCATTGACAACGGCATTATGGCCGTCGGGGCAAGATTTGCTGACCACAGCGGCCCGAGTTCTGGTTCAGCCTATCTGTTCAACGCCTCCACCGGCGTCCAGATCATGGAACTCGTACCCGACGACGCGATCCCCGGCCACCGATTCAACTCAATCGCCATTGACAACGGAGTCGTGGCCGTCGGGGCATGGAATGACGGCGACAACGGCCCCGAATCCGGCGCGGTCTACCTGTTCGATGCCTCCACTGGTGCTCAACTCTTCAAGCTACTCCCCGATGATGGAGAAGCTTTCGACAGATTCGGCCAATTCCTCGCCATCGACAACGGCCTTGTGGCCGTCGGGGCACAATTTAACGACGACAACGGCAACTCTTCTGGTTCGGCCTATGTGTTCAACGCCTCCACCGGCGCTCAAATGGCCAAACTCCTCCCCGATGACGGAGAGGAAAATGACAATTTCGGAAAGTCCATCGGCATCAGCAACGGCGTCGTAGTCATCGGAGCACATCGCAGCGGCGACAACGGCATCGCCTCTGGCTCGGCCTATCTTTTTGATGCCTCCTCCGGCACACAGATCGCCAAGCTACTTGCCAACGATGCGGCTGAGGGCGATGAGTTTGGCTACGCCGTTGCCATCGACAACGGCATCGTGGCTGTGGGAGCAAGGTTGGACAGAGATAATGGCAACAGTTCTGGTTCGGCCTACCTGTTCGTTGCTCCCTCAGGCTCCCAAATCACCAAACTCCTCCCCGATGACGGAGCTGTGGGGGACAGGTTCGGTTTCTCCGTTGCCATTGATAATGGCATCGTGGCCGTGGGGGCATGGTTTGACAGGGACAATGGCCCCAGTTCTGGTTCGGCCTATCTTTTCGATGCTTCCACCGGCACTCAGATCATTAAACTCCTCCCCAGCGACGGAGACTCGGGAGATTTATTTTCCAGTTCCATCGACATTGACAACGGCGTCGTAGCCGTCGGAGCAAGGAGCAACGGCGACAACGGCCCCGACTCTGGCTCGGCGTATGTGTTCACAGCACCCGTACCAGATTGCCCCGCCGATCTCACCGGCGACGGCCTGCTCAACTTCTTCGACATCTCCGCATTCCTCACGGCATTCAACGCACAAGACCCCGCCGCAGACTTCAACAACGATGGCCTCTACAACTTCTTCGACATCTCCGCATTCCTCATCGAGTTCGCCGCAGGATGCTCATAACCCCAACCATCACATAACCAACAAAAAACGCCCATACAAAACATGGGCGTTTTTCATTTCTATTCAATACTCAATCGGATCAAAGCGCCCCGGATTGCCTTGCCTCAGAATACGCAACCAGCGAAGCCTCGATAATCTCATGCGCCCGCTCCACAGGCTGGATCTCATCGACCTCCACCGTCTTGCCCTCAAGCTGCTTGTAATCCTCAAAGAATCGCTTGAGCATCTTAAAAGTATGCTTGGGGAAGTTCTGGATCGTCTGATATTCCTCAAACTCACTATCGTTAATCAGCACAGAAATAATCTTATGATCAGGCTGACCATCATCGATCATCGTCATCACGCCGATCGCCCGAGCCTCGCAGATACACATCGTCGGCACCTTCTCAGCACAAAACACCAACACATCCAAAGGATCATTGTCCTCAGCCAAAGTCTGCGGGATAAACCCGTAGTTCGCAGGGTAATAGACCGCACTGCTCAATACGCGATCGAGCCGAAGCATCCCGGTCTGCTTGTCAAGCTCATACTTATTGCTCGATCCTTTGGGGATCTCAATAATTGAGCGAAAGTGAGACGGGAGCGCGAGCTCTTGCATACCGGGTCGGACATCGTGCCAGGGGTGTATCATGCCCAAGTATTGCCTACCCAAAACAAACATCCACCCATCCGCCAGCGTTCGCCAATGATTCATCAAATGCACACAAAACAGGTTGCCAGGCATACCCTATAACCATGATTACCCTCGAATACGCCAACTGCCTCTCCTCTCGTGTCGGCTCCCACGGGCTCGACCCTGCCCGTGTCCATGCAGACTCCCCGCAAGCTGCGGGCATCGCACAACTCACCAAACAACTCAACCAAACCCGAGGCACAGGCTGGGAACGCTGGCGAGAACTCTGGAACGAGCCCATGCGCTCCGCCCACCTCAACGCCGTCAACGCCATCGCCAACGAGTGCGAATCACGCTTCGAGAACATCGTCGTCTTGGGCATCGGCGGCTCAGCGCTGGGCAACATCGCCATCCAAGCCGCCCTCAACGAACCGACCTACAACCTGCTAGGCAAAGCCGATCGCCCCGGCCCACGCCTCTTCGTTGTCGACAATGTCGATCCGAGCAACCTCGCCTCCATCCTCAAGGTCTGCGACCCAAAGACCACGCTCTTCAATGTCGTCTCCAAATCTGGCGAGACCGCCGAGACTGCTTCGCAGTTCATGATCATCCGCAAGGTACTCGAAGAAGCCGTCGGCAAGCGATGGGCCGATCACATCGTCGCGATTACCGATCCAGACCAAGGCACCATGCGCACCATCTGCGATCAAGCAGGAATCACCACACTCCCCGTCCCCGAAGGCGTCGGCGGCCGATTCTCCGTCCTCTCCCCAGTTGGCCTCTTCTCCGCAGCAATCTGTGGCATTAACATCGAAGCGATGCTCGATGGCGCACAAGCAATGGACAAACGCTGCTCCAACGAAAACCTCACCGAGAACCCCGCAGCCATGCTCGCCTTGCTCCTCGTCGAACTCGGCACCCGCAAAGGCAAGCCCAACCATGTCCTCATGCCCTACGCCAATAGCCTCAAACTCCTCGGCGATTGGTACGCACAACTCTGGGCAGAATCGCTGGGCAAAAAATTCGACAACCAAGGCGAAACAGTCTTCACCGGATTCACCCCAATCTCCGCACTGGGCACCACCGACCAACACTCCCAGGTCCAGCTCTACCGCGAAGGCCCAAACGACAAGGTCATCGGGTTCGTCGAAATCGAA
Source organism: Planctomycetota bacterium (assembly GCA_024280755.1). Taxonomy (GTDB): domain Bacteria; phylum Planctomycetota; class Phycisphaerae; order Phycisphaerales; family UBA1924; genus UBA1924. The sequence continues at coordinate 59,016 of JAJRPN010000020.1, read as the reverse complement.
GACTTCGGCAACGACCAATCCATGACCATCCCCACCGGCATGGGTGTCGAAGCCATCGAATACCTCGAAGGCAAACGCCTCGTCGATCTCCTCAACGCTGAAAAACGAGCGACCGAATACGCCCTGATTGATTCTCAGCGTCCAAACTACACCATCAAGATGCCCACCATCGACGCCCACCATGTCGGCGAGTTCATCGCCCTCTGGGAAATAGCCACCGCATATGCCGGGCTCATGCTCAATATTGATGCCTACGACCAACCGGCCGTCGAAACCGGCAAGAAAGCAACCTTCGGCCTCATGGGCCGAGCCGGCTACGAAGACTGGCTCACCAAAGTCAACGACACACTCAGCGAGACCGAGTTTGTGATTTAAAAAAAACCAAAGGGTGCCACGGCTTGACCGTCTTCGGCAAGCCGTGTCTTTGATGAATCCAAAGCACTCACAGTTGCGTATCGCTTGATGGATATCACCATGAACCGATCCCTCTGGAAGCCGTCCTCAACCTCATTGAACACTGCACCAACCAATCCAATCCCCCTACAATCTCCCCATGAGCTCAAAAAAATCAAAAGCCATCCCCTTCATCGCAGGGTTCTTCGTATTGATCCTCCTCGCAGGATTCTCACTCGGCCTTCGAACAGTCATCGAGTTTGACGCGGTCAATGCACAGATGCGCACATCCAAGTTCCTCTTCCTCAAGCTCCCAATCAGCATTCATAAGCAAGAGCTCTGGTTCGCTGATGGCACGCAACCCGTCACCCCCATCGACTGGCAGCTCATGCACGAGTTCCACCACTCGGCGACGGGCTCAAAGCTCGATCATACCCACTGGGGAGCGTTCGCCGACACCGTTATCCTCTGGGGAGATCTTGATCTCGAACCTGATCTCAAATCCTACCTGGCCAATCGAACCCGTGAGATGATGAAGAGCGACGAGCAGGTCAAAGCCAAACGCATCTACGCCCGCCGAATCGATGGCCAACTCCGGTTCCATCTCGAAAACGCAGAAACCCCGCTCACCATCGAAGCCCTCGACACCATCATCAAAGATGCCTTCGCCAAACCAATCGATGGCGAAGCAAGCATGCTCCGCGATGGTCCCTAATTACTCTCTAGATCGTGTTTGACGGCTCTGCTCCACACAAGAACGCCATCCCTTTCGCCTCCCCCGGGCCTCCGGGGGAGGTGCCCAACGAAGTGAGGCGGAGGGGGTCTTCTCTATCTTCCCCATTGCCCATTGCCTATTGCCTTCTTTAAGAAAGCCCCCCCTCCGTCTGCTGCGCAGCCACCTCCCCCGTCAGGACGGGGGAGGGACAAAGAATTGGGAAACGAGCCGCCAGACACGGCCTAGTCACGCTCAGCGACGCCATCTTGAACTGGCACGCGGTTTGTGTGTATCTATCTAACGGGCTGCTGCTGTTCACGGATGAACGGGTAGATCCGCAAGATTGGACACGCCATGAACTACGGCTTACAAATCTCCGCCTCAGGTGCATTAGCGAGTATCCATCAGCAAGATGCGCTCACAAACAACCTGGCAAACATCAATACGGTAGGGTTTAAACCCATCCTCACCGGCACGATGCAACGCCAGGCCGCCCGGATCGAAGATAATCTCCCCTACCTCTCCTCAGGCGCAATGCTCGAAAAACTCGGCGGAGGCGTATTTGCTGCGCCTACACGCATCGATTTTGCGCAGGGCATACTCGAATCGACAGGCAACGAACTCGATGTCGCCATCAACGGCGAAGGGTTCTTCGTCGTTGGCGATTCAAGCAACCCCGCACTCACCCGCGACGGACGATTCACGCTCAATAGAGACAGCGAACTCGTCATGACAACCAATGGCGTCCCCATACTCTCGACAAGCAACAAAACAATCACCATCGATCCAGACCAGGGTGATCTCACGATCGCAAGCGATGGCACCATCTATCAAAACGGCGCACCGATCAATCAGATCCAAATCAGCGATGTCCCCGATCGTTCAATTTTGACCAAAATCGGTTCGGGCATGTTCGCTTCGCAATACGGCTCGGCCCTCTCGCTCATCGAAGGCACTGGCTCACTTTCCCAGTACACCGTCGAAGGCTCGACAGTTTCCGAGATCCAAGCACTCATGTCGATCCAGAGCGCATCGAAGGCAGCCCAAGGCAATATCGGGATGATCGACATGCAGAACAAGCTGATGGAACGAGCAATCAATGTCTTCGGACGAATCGCCTAAACAACACGCAAATCAACACGCTAAATGATTATCTGACAAAGGAATACATTCATGGCAGTCATCGCAATGCAATCCGCTTCTTCTGGTCTTCGCGCCCTCGACATCCGCCTCGATGTCATCGCCAACAACTTGGCCAATGTCAATACCGAAGGATTTAAATCATCACGAGTCAACTTTGAAGACCTGATGTATATCGAACGCTCCCAGCCCGGCGTTGAAAACAACAACGGCGACCAACGCCCAACAGGGCTCTATGTCGGTTTGGGTGTTCGCGTAAGTGGTACACAACAAGACTTTGAGCAAGGCCCACCCGTTCCAGGAACCAGCACCACCGACATGATGATCCAAGGCAAAGGATTCTTTAAAGTATCAGTAGAGACAGACTTAGGTGCAGGCGGGATCGCCTATACCCGCACGGGCAACTTTGTCACCAACTCCAACGGCGATCTCACCCTCGCAAACTCCGATGGCCGGCTTCTCGATCCGCCGATTAATATCCCAGACAACGCAACGGGTGTTTCGGTCGATGGCTCTGGACGAATCAGCTACACCTCTCCCGGCGGCGTGATTACCGAAGCTGGGCAAATCGAACTCGTCAACTTCATCAACCCCTCAGGACTCTCCCAAGCCGGGTCGAATCTTTGGGTAGAAAGTGCTGCATCAGGATCGCCAATCTCGGGCGAGCCGGGCACACAGAACTTTGGAACAATCCTAGGCGGCGTACTCGAAGGCTCGAATGTTGATCCTGCCCGCGAGCTCATCGAACTCATCCGTACCCAGCGGGCATTCGAGATGAACTCGCAGGCTATCCGAGCAGCTGACGAAACCCTCCAGTCCGTCGCCCAGCTTCGTCGATAATCACTTGTAGCATAAGGACTAAACGCATGAATCGCCGATTCCTCACTTTACTCTCATTCATCATCACCTTGCTCGTTCTTGGGCAGCAGGCCAATGGTGCAGATTCGGCGAGCACCATCACCACCATTACACTCAAATCGACCGTTCGGCTTTCACCAGATCATGCTTCGGTCACGATGGCAGATATCGCGACAATCACCGGCCCGCAAGCTGATGTTGTCAAAGCACTCCCGATCAATACGGATAAACCAATCGCTGTCGGACAGTGGTCAGCGATCACCAGCGAATCAATCCGCACCGCAATCGAAGACTCGCCAACAATCAACGCCGGCTCGGTCATGCTTGTCGGATCAGATATCTCACTCACCCGCAAACGAGAAACAACTACTCATAATACAAGCACACCAAAGCACTTACAACCTGCTCAAAAGAGCGAACCCACCATCCAAGACCTACTCGAACGCTGGATCTACGCTCGAAAATGGCTCAACAGCACACCTGAATCCACTCGAATCACCTTTGGTAACTCGAGTAGAGATCAGCGTTTACTCAACATGACCGCTACAAATCGACAAGTGATCATCACCGAGATCGGACGGTCCAAAAAGATCAGTTGCCAGATTACAATCTTAGAAGGCGATGTCCTCATCATCGAATCCAACATCCGGTTCGATGTGCTTGTCGAGAGGCAGGTTCGGATCGCAACCAAGCAGATTCGCCGAAATGAGTTGGTTGATCAAGAGCGAAGCACGATCGAGACGCGCTGGCTCTCGCCGATGACTTCGATCGCCGATCCAACCGATTCACTTGCCAAAGCATGCAAAAAGACCATCGATCCAGGCTCCATCTTGCTCAGCTCGATGCTCGAACAACCCATCTTGATCAAACGGGGCAAGATCGTCTCAGCTCGCAGCTTGTCGGGCACTGTCTCGGTCACCATGAGCGTCCGCGCGTTAAGCGATGGCCGACTCGGTGAGATCATCGAACTCGAATCCCGCGATCGATCCCAACGCTTCTCGGCTAAGGTCGCTGGAATTGGACGGGTCATCATTATCCAGAAGAACACGAAGTAATCATTCATAAACCAAGGTTCACCGATGCAAAAGATAACCACCCACTCCGTTTCATGTGCCCTCGTCGTGCTGGTTGGGATTTTCACGCAATCAGCCCATGCCCAGAGCCTGTTTCTCGCTCAAGAAGAAACGAATGCTTCTCCCGATGCAACTCAATCAGAAATCATACTTGAAGAGGCATCACTCTACTTTATCACTGCTCCCGAAGATCGAGTCATCCAAAAGCACGACATCATCACCATTATCATCGATGAGAGCAGCTCACAAAAAAGCTCGCAAACCCTTGAAACAGAGAAGGAATCAAAATCCACTGCTACGGTCAATGCCATGCTCGATGTGATGGAACTGCTCCAACTACGAATCCGAGAAACCAGTTCGCCAACCACCGATCTGGTCAAGTTCAACGCAAAACGCGAGTTTACTGGCGATGGGGAATATGTACGCACTGATAAATTTTCTGCACGCATCGCTGCTCGGGTTCTTGAAGTCAAACCCAACGGCACGCTCGTTCTCGAAGCGGTCAAACGCATCGCCAAAGACTCTGAAATCTCCGTCTTGACCCTCTCAGGGTTCGCCCGAGACGAAGATGTCACCGCACAGAACACGATTCTCTCAAGCCAACTTGCGGATTTAAATATCTCGGTGGTCAACGAGGGCGATTTGAAGAAGGCTGCCGAGAAGGGTTTGATAACCCGCGTTCTTGATACCATCTTCTCGTTCTAAACCAAATATTGGAATGTACACATCAGCTGCTCCTACGCCATCTTGGTTCAGGAGCGGTTTTCGTTTGGCACGCCCTTCGCGTACCTCATATACGGAAGGATTCTAAACATGAGACGATGGATCGTCATTTATAGTCTACTGCTCGCCCTGGCAGCTTTCGATGCGCACGCTGGCAAGACCTTGCGTGAGATTTCGCGGGTCAAAGGGCAAGGCGCATCGGTTGTTCATGGGCTCGGGCTTGTCGTGGGTCTCAATGGCACCGGCGATAGCGGCTCGGAACTGATGATGGCTCGCCCTTTGGCTGAGGCACTCAAAAAGTTCGGGAATCCGGTGAGTATCGACGATCTCGCCAACTCCAAATCTGTTGCGATTGTGCTGGTCACTTGCCAGATTCCACGCGAAGGCGGGAAGACAGATGACAAGTTTAATGTCACCATCTCGGTGCTCAACTCGGCTAAAAGCCTCAAGGGTGGAAACCTGATGCTCTCGCCTTTGATCGCCCAGCCCGGTTCGCCGATCTATGCGTTCGCCCAAGGGCTCATCAGCATCTCGGATGAAGACAACCCAACAGTGGCAAGAATCGACAATGGTGCGCAGCTCGTGCGCGATATCAATACCACGCCCAACATCGCTCGCTCGTTTGATCTGATTATCGATTCCAACTTCGCAAGTTGGGGCTCGACATCGACCATCGCATCAGAGATCAATCAGCAGTACCTGCTTACCTCAAACCGCCTCAACCGTTCGATCGCCGAGCCGATTGATGCCCGCACGATCCGCGTGATTGTTCCTGCGACCGAAAGCGAGCACCCGGCATCATTCTTTGGCGACATCATGGGCACCGATATATCGAGCGCGTTGCGTAAGCTGCCCGCCAAAGTGCTTTGTGATACCCGACGCGGGATTATCGTGATCACCGGCGATGTCCAAGTCTCGGCCGCCGTCATCACGCACAAAGACCTGCGTATCACCACGACTGTCCCCCCACTACCGGGCGAGTTTATCCCCTCGACAAGCGAATATGCCTCGGTCGATACGACCGGCGAATCGCTCGCCGATAGCTCTCGTCTTGATGATCTGATCGCGGCGTTTGATCAGCTTGATATCCCGACCGTTGAACAGATCCACATCCTCCAAATGCTCCACGATACCGGCAAGCTGCACGCTCGTCTAATCATCGATGGGCAAGAGTAACCAACAGGAACCACGCGATGAGTACGATCTCCAACACACGCCCAAACATGACCCTTGATCTGCTTGCCCAGAAGTCGACCGACGCGCCCAAGCCATTGCCTAAGGACAAAGGCCCTTTGAGCATTGCCAATCGCCAGGGCTTGTCGATTGCTCACAAACCAAACGCTCCCGAGAGCATCCAAACGCGTGAAGAAAAAGCGAGGGAAGCGGCAGAGGGTTTGGTTTCGACAACGCTCATCGAACCGATCCTCAAGCAGATGCGTGAATCGAACAACACGCCCCCACCGTTTGGTCCTAGCCGAGCCGAGAAGCAGTTTTCGGCATTGCTCGACACCAAACTCTCTGATGAGATTGTGCAAGCTGCCAACTTCCCGCTTGTTGAACGGATCACCGCCCAGCTTCTTCGCAACATGCCAGTGACCCAAACACCCGAGCCCGGAATTGACACACAGGGATAATCGCTGATGAAACTTGCTGATTACAACAAAGCCAAAGCCAAAGCCAACAGCCAACACACCAACAAGCGTTCGGCTGCCAGCTCCCAGACGCGTCCGATCGATACCGATCGGCTCGATTCAATGCTCGGCAAGCTCGAAGACGAGCACACCACGCTGCTCGATTTGGCCAAAGCTCATAAAGATGCACTGACCCACGCCTCAGTCGCAGAACTCAACGCCATCACCATGCAAACAAGCGATGTGCTGATGCGGATCGCGCAGATCGAAGATGCCCGCCGGACCATGATCACCAACGATACCGGCTCGCTGGCATCGCTCGATCAGCTTATGGAACAGTTTAATGCGAGCGATCGCGATCGGATCGGCAAACGCCAGACTCGGCTCCGCGAGTTGATCATGCGGGTCAAAGACGAACAAGACGCGGTACGCGTCGCAAGCGAGAACCTTGCCAATCACATGCGTGGTTTGATCAAGCAGGTTGGCGCATCCCTCTCACACGCCGGGACCTATTCGCGAGGCGGGGCAGTCGACCCATCGCGCAGCCAGGTCGTGAGCTCACTCGATGTTGTTCAGTAAGTTGTTCAGTACGGAAAGGACGGAACCATGAGTCTCTCAGCCACCATGCAGATCGCCCGTTCGGCGCTGATCACTTCTCAGCTCGGGCTTCAAGTCACAGCCCAGAACATGGCCAACGCGGCTACGCCTGGATATACACGCCAGATCGCGATGCTTCAGGCGTTGCGCGGGCGTTCGAGTGATCCGTATCAAATCGGGCAGGGCGTAGCGATTCAAGATGTTCGCCGACAGATCGACGAGGCTCTTCAGCGTCGTCTCTGGAACTCCAACTCGGACGAATACTCCAGCGCACAGCAGCTCAATGTCCTCTCACAGCTCGAAACCATCCTCAACGAGGGCACCGAGTTTGATATGTCGACGCAGCTCTCGTCGTTCTTTAACTCATGGACCGAAGCGACCACCCTGCTCGATTCTGAGCCCAACATTATCAACCAAGGCACCACGCTCTCGTCGTATATCCGCAATATGCAATCCGATCTGATCGGACAACGCGAACAGCTCGAAGAACAAATCGATGCCCAGGTCTTGCGTGCAGATTCTATTCTTGATGAAATCGCATCGATCAATGAAGTCATCGCGGTCAATGAGATTGGCGATGCCGAAGCTACAGGGCTACGCGATCGGCGCGATCAGATCGTCACCGAACTGGCCCAACTGATGGATGTGACCGTAGTCGAAACCAACAGCGGCGGATACGACATCTACTCGGGCTCGACCCCGATTATCCAAGGCACCAACAATCGAGGCTTACAGATCTCGCGGGTAACCGAGGGCGATACACTGACCGTTCGCGTTGAACTCGCAGCAGACTCGACCCCGCTCCCGATCACCAGCGGCTCGATCGGTGGCCTGCTCACCTCACGCGATGGTGCGATCGACGCAACACTCGAAAAACTCGATACACTCGCAGCCCAACTGATCTTCGAAGTCAATCGGTTGCACTCGACAGGGACCAACGAGGATTGGCTCACCAGCTCATCGGGAACGCTCCAGATCGGCGCGACTGATCAACTCCTCGCGCTCAACAACCCGAACAACTCAACTTTCGCTGATCTCCCATTCGCAGCGGTCAACGGCTCGTTTGTGATTACACTCAAGAATGACAGCGGCGACATCGTCTCGACCCAGCAGATCGATATCGACCTTGATGGCTTGACGAGCGCGGGCGTGCCAGGTTTTTCTGATGATACCAGTGCTGAAGATATCCGGGCAGCCCTCGATGGCATCGAGGGGATCACCGCTTCGTTCGATCCATCCGGGCGATTGGTGATTGATGCCGATCCAGGATTCAACTATTCATTCTCGGAAGACACCTCGGGCGTACTCGCCACGATGGGCGTCAACAGCTTCTTCGAAGGCACCAGCGCAAGCACTATTGGTGTTCGCGATGATGTGAATGTCATGCTCGGGCGAATGGAGGGGGATCAGTTTATCGCCAACGGCACCGCTTTGGCGATGGGCAACCTTGCCAGCGAAGCCACCGACGGGCTTGGCGGATTGTCAATCTCGAAGTTCTGGGCACGCCAAGCCCAAGATATCGCGGTCAAGACGAGCGGCGCACGCACAAGTGCAAACGCAGATCGGCTTGTGCGTGAGAGCCTCGACGGGCAACGGGCTGCGGTATCAGGTGTGAGTATCGATGAAGAGTCATTGAACTTGATCACCTACCAACGCCAATACCAGGCAGCCGCCCAAGTCATTACCACCGCGCAACAGATGTTCGACACCTTACTCTCACTCGTATAACCAGTTTTACCTTTAAATAGTTTCCACCTTTGAAAATCACATCGGCTCAACAAAGAGATCATCATGTCCACCTTCCCAACAAGCTACTCCCGTTCACCAACGCTGCTCTTTTCGCAGAACTCGCTCAACGCGCTTGGGCGGACCAACTTCCAGCTTTCTCGGCTCAACGAGCAGCTCTCGACCGGGCTCGATCTGCTGCGCCCATCGGATGATCCGATCCGCAGCGCGACGATTTCTATTCTTGATGGCCGACTTGAATACAACGATCAGCTCCTCAAGAACCTTCAGTTCGCAGGCAACTCGCTCGCCACACTCGACAATGCACTCGGCGATGCAAAATCGCTTATTGACGAGGCGTATGGGATTGCCCTTGGGCAAATCTCGACGCCATCAGATCGTGAATCTCGATCTGGGCAAGCGATTATTATCGATTCGCTCATCAACTCGCTCTATGGCATTTCCAACACAGAATCGATTGTTGGATATGTCTTTGGCGGGACAAATCCTGGGTCGCCGCCGGTCAACTTTATCAATGGTGGATACAACTTCTCGGGCGAACGCGGCGGGTTGCTTGCTGCCCTTGGCACAGCTTCTGATGTCCCGATTACCCTCGGCGCAGACAACGCGATCGGTGCGCTCTCGAACCGGATCGAAGGATCGGTCGATCTCAATCCTGATCTGGGCGATAGCACCCGGTTGGCTGATATCAACGGCGCCCGTGATCTTGGGATCTCGCAAGGTGTCTTTGAGATGAGTTTTAACTCGGGCGTGAGTGTATCGGTTGATATCTCGGCAGCCGACACGATCGGGGATGTTGCCGACATCATCGAAGCAGCAATTATCCAATACGAATCCGACAACGGCGTGACCATCTTGGGCCCTGGTGGCGTTGGTACATCTGGAGGCTCGCTCGACTTTGATATCGCAGGCGGGAGCTTGGAGTTTACAGACAACCTGGGATCGAATGTCGGCAAGGATCTGGGGATCGTGCAAGATCCGGCGGTCGCATTGACCACCCTCGCGGGCACCGGGGTCGATCTCAACCCGAATCTAACTTGGACAACGCCCATCTCGTCACTCTCCGGGCTTGGTGGCAACGCGCTCGATGATATTCAACTTCAAATCAATGGCCAGAGCGTGACCGTTGATCTCTCGGGAGCGACCAACCTTGGCGATATCCGCAGCGAGATCGAAGCAGCGGGCACCGGGATTCGCGTTGAGATTGGCGAAGACGGTACAGGAATCAATATCATCACCGAATCGGCAACCACCACCGATCAGGCCATGTCGATCTCGGAAGTGAGTGGCGGCAACGACACCGCGACGCTTTTGGGCATCCGATCATTCGCCAACGACACCCCTCTCTCTGTGTTTAATGATGGACGAGGGATTGAGATCTCGGATGACAAAGACTTCGTCATCACCCTTGGCGATGGATACGAAATCCCTATTAACCTCTTGCCAGCTGATATCGCAACCGTTGGATCGTTGATCACCGCGATTAATACGCAGGCCAATGCTCAGTTGACCGCTGACGGTCGCCCGACCACACAGTTTGATGCCCAGTTGAGTGCAACGACCAACGGGATCGAGTTCACACAGTCGTTTGTGATCTCGCCTACCAACTCGCTGTCCATCTCGCCTGCGAGTAACTCGCCCGCAGCGGAACAACTCGGACTCCTTGATACCACTTCGACCAACGGCGGGGACACGCTGATCTCTGAAGATCGCGCAAAGGTACGCGTGATCAATCTCTTTACCCACCTTTTAGACCTCTCAGAGGCGTTACGAAACGATGACACGCTTGGCATACAACTTGCGTCACAAGAAATGAAGGTCTCTCTCGATGAGTTGATCCAGTCGCAGGCACTGGTCGGGGGATATGCAAAAAGGATTGATACTGAAGTGGTTCGCCAAGAAGACAAACAGATCTTTGATCTCTCGATGCGAAGTGAGCTTCGAGACTTGGATTATGCTGCGGCATCGTCACGGTTCTCGCAGCTTCAGCTTCAGATGCAGGCGACACTGAGTGTGATTGGACAAACACAATCACGAACCCTATTGGATTTCCTCGGTTAACACGAGGGAGTGGATAAAACACCCTTCGGGCCAACGCCCGGCGGGAGAATTTGGATCGAGGTTCCGCCAGTCGGCCAGGCGGGTAACCAAGACAGGATGTCGCCCGACTATGGAGGTCGGCGTCGATCCCGAACTTCACCGGCCGAAATGATCGGAGCGCACAATGGAAGTGCGGACTACACGATTTGGGGTAATAGATATCGCGGAGGACCGCGTAATTACCTTCCCTGACGGGTTGCTTGGATTTGGCGACAGGACACAGTTCTGTCTTCTTCAACCAGGTGACGACGCATGTTTCTTTTGGCTTCAGTGTGTGAATGACGCGGATCTCGCGTTTGTAGTCACTGACCCGACATTCTTCGAGCAAGACTTCTCGGTTCCTATCCGCCCTGAGCAGATGGAATCGTTGAAGATCAGCAAGCTCGAAGATGCGCAGGTTTTTGTGATTGTGAACAAGATCGGCGATCAGCTCACTGGCAACTTCCAAGGGCCGTTGATTATCAACACCCTGACCAAAGTTGGTGAGCAGATGGTGCTGGCGGATAAACGCTGGACAACACGCCATCCACTGATGAGAGTCGCATCGGACTCAGCGCAGACGGCCACCGCCTAACGCATTTGATTCGAGCGATTGAGTTTGATCACACAGACCCGTTCTTGTGTACGCGCAGATTCTGCGCAGCGTGATCGATCTTGCCATGATGATTCTGGGAATGAACAACCCGGTGTCTAGAGAACCATTACCCACCGCACCCGTGAGCACACATGGGGACGGCCGAGAGCAAGGAGTGAACGCATGCTTGTGCTCTCAAGGCAGCGTGACGAAACAATAATGATCGGCGATGAGATCGAGATCTCAATCGTTGATATCCGGGGGGACAAAGTCCGCCTAGGAATCAACGCACCGACCAGAATCGCGGTACACCGTAAAGAGGTGTATGACGCGATCAAACGAGAAAACACGCAAGCAGCCCGGCTCGGTACCACCGATCTCGATTCGCTTGCACAAACCATACAACCCGGCCCGGCCCGGCGACAGCAACGCCAGGATACAAACAAGGCCTCAGCACAGAACCCCGCGGCATCGCTCGGAGCGACGACCGTACGACCATTTGTTTCTTCAGAGTCATCAACTCAATCTCAGGACAAAAACAGCGCTTAAACCCATCGTCCCCACTCGATGGGGTATGAGCAACGCAATCACGGAGGATTGCCATGACAAGAATCAATACAAACATTCCAAGTATGATCGCCCAGCAACGATTGAATCGTTCTGGACTCGATCTTCAAGTCCGTTTAGAACGGTTATCGACGGGTCTCAGAATCAACCGAGGCAAGGATGACCCCGCAGGGTTAATCATCTCGGAACGACTCGGCACCGATATCGCAAGTATCGAGCAGGCGATCAAGAACGGCGAACGGGCCAGTTCGGTGATTGCAACGACCGAAGGGTCGCTCACTGAGATCACCGACTTGCTCAACTCGATCAAAGCACTCGCCGTCGAGGCGGCCAACACGGGTGCCTTGTCCGACGAGGAACGCAAGGCGAACCAGCTTCAGATCGATTCGGCGATTCAATCCATTACCAGGATCTCGAACACCGCATCGTTCGGTGGGCTCAAACTCCTTGATGGATCGCTCGATTATATCACCAGCGGGATTAACTCGGCGCAGATCTCAAACTCACGCATTACCAGTGCTGGCTTTACCGACACCAGTACCATTAGCGTCGAAGTTGATGTGCTTTCGTCTGCTCAGAAGGGGAACTTGTATCTCTCTGGTGACAACAGCGGCGTGAATGATGGGCGCATCTTGTCCTCAACCACGATTCAGATTCGAGGACCAGAAGGTGTTCGAGAACTCGTCCTGCTCGAGAGCCAAACCTATGCCAGCGTGGTCACGGCGGTCAACAACTTGACAGCGGTTACTGGTGTTGAAGCAACCCTCATGGGGACTGCAGATTCATCGGGCATCGTGTTTAGCTCATCAGAATATGGTTCAAACTCGTTTGTAAGTGTTGAGCGTGTAGATGCACCAGCAACCGCCCTTGATAACTTTAATCTCTTTAAGCTCGATGATGACGCTGCGATTGATGCGAACGCGGGCGAGATCTGGACGAACACCGGCCTGATCGCGGGCAACCGCGATGATGGTGCTGATGTCTCGGCGTTGATTAACGGGATTCTTGCGACGGGTGACGGATTGAATGTTTCGATCAACTCGCCGACGCTTGGGATGGAGTTGTTGCTCAACGAAACCTTTGGTATTGATCCCACAACGGCTGCGTCTACATTTGATATCACCGGCGGCGGTGCCTTGTTCCAGCTTGGACCTGATATCACTGCCCTTCAGCAGAGCAATATCGGGATTCAGTCCACCTCGGCTGAAAGCCTGGGCGGGACGCTGGTTGATGGCGGGCTTCAGTTCCTCTCTACCTTAAGTACAGGGAATGTGAACTCGCTTGATACGGCTGCGGGTCGAAACAACTTTACTGCCCTCCAAGATATCGTGGACAAGGCGATTGATGATGTTTCGATTCAGCGTGGGCGTTTGGGTGCCTTCGAGCGAAATGTGCTCGATACCAACCGTCGATCGCTCCAATCGGCGTTCGAAAACCTCACGGCGAGCCGATCGGTCATCCGAGATGCAGACTTTGCGAAAGAATCGAGCGAGTTGACCCGTGTGCAGATCTTGCAATCGGCAGGAACAAGCGTGCTTGCACTGGCCAACCAGCAATCTCAGCAGGTTCTCCAGTTGCTCGGGTAAAAAGCCCAAGCCATTCTTTTATACTCCATTGAGCCCGCCAACTGGCGGGTTTTTTATGCGCCTTGCACAATCACAAGCAAAGAGGATGTCCGAATAACTTGCTCATGATAAAAAAACTCACGAAAAAGGGCGTCGTCACTTCATCCGCCCCCCAGATCCGTCGATCCCCAACATGTTCACACGGGTGTGTACCCAGATGAATGCGTTCCATGCGACGGAGTACTGGAACGGACAAGCCAGCGATGGCTTGGTGAATCGGGCGGAATGCCTGGTTCATAGGAATGCCGGGCGATGAAAATCGTGCTGGTGAAAACACGGAGGTTGTCAGCTAATGAGTCGTATTAATACAAATGTATCGTCCCTCACCGCACAGCGCGTATTGGGCCAAAACAACGCAGCACTCGGCACCTCGCTCGAGCGTCTTTCCACAGGTCTTCGGATCAGCCGTGGTAAGGATGATCCTGCGGGTCTGATCGCAAGTGAAAACTTGCGTGCAGAAAAGGCAGCGATTACCGCTGCGATCGGTAACTCCCAGCGTGCTGACCAAGTCGTCAACATTGCTGAAGGCGGCTTGCAGGAAGTTTCAAACCTTCTGACCGAGCTTCAGGGTCTTTTGACCACATCAGCAAACGGTGCTGGTTTGGCCGAGTCAGAGAAGGAAGCGAACCAGCTTCAGATCGACTCGATCCTTCAGACCATCGACCGGGTTGCCGGTGCAACATCGTTCCAGGGCACCAAGCTGCTCAATGGCAACTTTGATTACCAGGTGAACTCGGTCAGTTCAAGCGTGACCGACTTTGAGGTTCGTGGTGCGAAGTTTGACACCGCGACCCAGGCTGTTTCAGCCGTCATCACCCAATCTGCTCAGCAGGGCGGTCTTCTCCTCTCCTTTGGTGGGGCACTGGATCTGACCGATGCCGACAGCGCGTTCACCATTGAAATCTCGGGTAGCCTTGGCAGCCGTGAACTTCAGTTCTCGTCGGGTCAAACTGTTGCACAGATCGCAACCGCAATCAACGCTGTGACTTCGGTCACCGGCGTTACCGCAACATCAACCTCTTCCGGTACTACAGTAAACAATGTCCAACTTGCCACTTCAGATTTTGGTTCAAACGAGTTTGTCTCGGTTGATATCATCGATGATGCTGGACAGACAGGTGGTTCTGGGATTAACACCTATACTGCAGACTTTGGAGACATATCAGCTCTTACGCTTGCTGGCGACTTCGATTCAGCTGCTGCTAGCAATGGCATTCGTGATGATGGCCAAGATATTGGCGGCACCATCAACGGGTTGTTCGCGACCGGCAATGGTAAAGAACTTGCTGTGAACTCAGACTTCCTTGATGTCAAGTTCACCGTAACCGATACCGCATCACAGACACTCGGCGCACTCGCAGCGTTCACCATTACTGGTGGCGGTGCAGACTTCCAGCTTGCTGCGAAGGTTGATATTGCTGGTAAGGTGTCTTTGGGAATCGGCGATATCTCGACTCGTAAGTTGGGCACATCGGATCTCGGGTTCCTTGATGACCTTGCTTCAGGCAAGTCATTCAATGTTGTGGACGGCAACGACCTCGATACAGCTCAGGACATTGTTTCTGCAGCAATCGATAAGGTTTCGTCCACTCGTGGTCGTCTTGGTGCGTTCCAGAAGAATGTTGTTGGTGCGACCATCCGTTCATTGGGTGTTGCATTCGAGAACACGACTGCTGCCGAGTCTGTCATCCGTGACACCGACTTTGCTGCTGAAACCGCAGCGTTGACCCGCAACCAGATTCTGGTGCAGGCATCGACAAATATTCTCTCGCTGGCCAACCAGCAGCCTCAGCAGGTTCTTTCCCTTCTGGGTTAAGACCAGTTGAAGTAACGACAAAGAGCTGACACTCCCGCCCCGGATCTGAAACGATCCGGGGCGTTTTTATGCGCGGGACTCTTCGAACCAATCGGATTTCTATCGCCTCCCTTGGGATTCCGGGGGAGGTGGCATGCACAGCATCACGGAGGGAGCCTTCTGTCTTGTCCCTCCCTGCGCCCCGCGGGGAGGGGTCGAACAAAGTGAGACGGAGGGGTGTCTTGGTGTATTCTTCTTCCCTTATTGATATTGACTCCAAATACAAGATGAGACACCCCTCCGTCTGCTGCGCAGCCCCCTCCCCGCGGGGCGCAGGGAGGGGCCGGACAAAAAAGCCCCCCTCCGTCCGCGAAGACGCGGACACCTCCCCCGGAAGCCCGGGGGAGGTGTAAGAGAAGCCCCGACTTCGCCGAAGACGGCAAGTTGGGGCACCCAGATTGAAGGAACTGCTCGAAAAGCATCCGTTGAACCGATGTATTTCTTGTGGGTACTGCATCTCAAAATCGTGTGAATCAGTTGAATGAGCAGATGCAGACTGCTCGGCGGGGGTTTATCATTTTTTTGCGGATTGAGTGCGGGCTGATGCCGGCGTCGATTGAGGCGTATGCGCGGGATCTGGAATCGTTATTGATCTATTTGCAAGAGCGTGGGATTGATGATGTGATCAACACGACGCCCGATGCGTTGATTAGCCAGGTGCGATCGATGACCGCAGAGCGTGGGTATGCGTCGAGCACGATCTCGCGCAGGTTGGCGACGACGAAGGTGTTTTTTCGGTGGCTCTTGGCGACGAGGAAGATCGAGAACAACCCGGCGGATCATCTGGACATGCCGACCAAGTGGAAGAAGCTGCCGGGGGTGTTGACACCGGGGCAGATGCGAAAACTGCTTGAGGCACCTTGTGCGCCTGAGAAGGTGGTCAAGGGGATGCCGCCGTTGTGGATGCGGGACCGGGCGATTCTTGAGCTGATGTATGCTTCGGGGTTGCGAGCATCGGAGGTTGGGACGGTTGGGCTGATGGACATCATCGAAAAGCTCGGTGTGGTGCGAGTGCTTGGCAAGGGCGACAAGCATCGGCTGGTGCCTATGGGTAAGCCTGCGAGACATGCGCTTGATGTGTATATGGATGAATGCCGACCGATGTTGATTACTGCTGAGCGAGCCGGCGATCGGCGCGATCAGGGCAAGTTGTTTTTATCACGGACTGGACGCCCACTTGAACGGGTTCGTGTGTGGCAGATCGTCAAACATTGGGCGAAAGAAGCCGGGATGGGCAAGGTGCATCCGCACATGCTTCGCCATAGCTTTGCGACGCATTTGCTGATGGGTGGTGCGGATTTACGGATTGTGCAAGAGCTTCTCGGGCATGCAGATATCACCACGACACAGATTTACACACATGTCGATCGAACAAAGCTGCGTGATACGATCAAGAATCTGCACCCAAGGGGGTGAGCTACCAATCTCGTCCGAGCCAGCCGCCGCGTGTGAGTTGAAATACAGAGGTTGCTCTTCGCAACTCGCTTAAGCCGCCATTGAATGGCTGACCGATCAGGATTGGTTGGTTGACCTCATTCGTCCATCGAAATGAAACAGAAGAATCTACTGATGCGACAGAGATTTCATACGGCGGCGACGGGCTCGGCAGATTGGCAGTTGTCCATCGTTTATCGTGAAAAGGCTTGCTGTCATACACTGCAGCCTTCGAACTTGGGAATGCGACTTGAGCTATTTTCCCCACAGTCGCTGCTGATGGTTTCCAGAATGGCTGATCATCCATACACCAAGTAGGGCGAACGAAAAATGCTGCGGAGAGAATCCGATCTTGAGCGAATACAAGCTGTGACGAATCGGCTCCCAATTTTTCGGCCATCTCTTCAATATGATCTTCTGTATCACCATTTGCGGGACACATCAATGATGGGTGCATGGAGTTGTTGGCGTAGGACTCGCGCATTGCATACGGCCAATAGCCAATCTGTGCCCCAAGATACTCATCGTCAGAAACCATAACCCCACCTGGCCCGGCCCAACTCCCGGGGATGCCGGCTCGTAGAAAGCTCGCAGGCCAATAGTCTTGATTTTCTGCTGCATACATGTGCAACATATTGACATTGCCTCGCATTTCGACCATGCACCGGGCCTTAATCGCTGTATTTCTTGAGTGGCTCAGTGACGGGAGCATCAAGCCAATGAGTATTGCCAGCACTCCAATAACCATCATCAGTTCGATGAGGCTAAACCCTTGGCATTTCTCTTGCCTTGATTCGCGAATTAGAAAGACATGTAATATTTTTGAATCTTGCTCTTGCATGGTACAGTACAGTACAATCAGATTGTTCGCAACTCAATGGAGAACAATCATGAACAACAAAATGTACTCTTTTCTGGCCATCGTGCTTTCTATTTGCATCTCAGCGCCTGCTGCGATTGCGTGTTGGAAATCGATTGCTGAAATAAGGCCTCTTAACTTAGAAATATGCGGCCAAAGCGGATGCAGTGGTAACTGCCTTGCATTCAACTCTTGCCCTTTGGGAACTGTTTGCTAACAATATCAATTCGGCGGATTTACCACTTGCACGAACGGAATCGTAACTGTCCCCGCGAATCGTGCTCACGATGGTACGAGCGCTGGTACTGGCGTTTGTTGTCATGGAGGGACTGTTGTTGGGATTGCACCCGCAGGGGCGACCTGTTCTCAGCCCACTGCAACCATAGGGATTATTATCTGTAAATGGTGGATTCTTTAACACGACAGCGGAGAACAACACAAATGCTAGCGAAGCTCTTTATATTTTATGTGTTACTATCGGGGCATATTCTTCATGCTCAAGAAGTCAAGAACCCGCTCCCGGATGCTTATTCCGGAACTGCTGTGATCACGATGCAAACAGGCCCAGAATCGGAATGGAAAATTGGATCAAAGCAACTCTTTGCCACGAGTAGACATTGGGACATGACATCCGCAAGTCTTTATCATGGCGAGGACCTTGGATACACACCAACAAACTATAACTATTCTTCTTTGACTGAAACATTTCGATACAACTATCAGGGATCAATGAAAACGATTGGGCATATTCAAGAAGGCTTGATTGATCGAAATCCATTTGTTTCACCTCAGAAGGGGTATGACCTCCTTTTGAACTCCGAGCAAGCTCCCATCGAAACCCTGGATGACGGGCTGACTGTCTACACGCGGAACGATCATCTAGGAAGTGGCCAACTCACATACATTGCTGTCGACCCGGAAACGGGAGAGATCCATTGGATGGAGAATCGTGCTGCCGACAAGTCCTCACTCAACCGTTTTCTCTACACAGACTGGAAGCCTTTTGGCAACGGGAGAAGCGTACCAACGCTCATTCGGTTTGACCCTGACACAATCTATGAGGCCCGAATGCGTATCACCGAGATCGAGGTGTTAACCAACACAAATCCACCGAGGCCGAAGAGTTTGGGTGATCAGTATGTCATTCATGATGTTCAAAAGGGTGAGACTTTTTACCCCAATGGCGATTTTCTTGGAAAAGACCAAGTGGCCACTCAGGCATCGCCTACCAAGAAACTCATCAACTCACAAACACTGATCACTGGCATTGGCGTCCTGCTTGTATTGACCTCCGGCATACTGATCGCCAAGCGTCGCGCAGGGTCTCAATGATGGCACGAACAATTGGGCGAGCTCTCTGCACGCTGCTTGCTGTTCTCTGGGCAGTTACCGGCATATCAAAGCTCGTGTCATTTCTGTTTCCAGCCAATCAAGGACTCGTTCATGCGTCTTGGTCTGCTCAGTTTCCTGTTTCTCTTGTCATTCTTGTTTCGTTCATTGAAATCGGAATCGCAACAATGCTCCTTGCAGGATATCGGCGAGCAGGCCTTGCTTTGGGGCTCATCTTGCTTTCTGTTTTTTCAACTGTAATTCTTTTGTTTCCACCGACTGAAGCACAGACCTGTGGTTGCCTTGGCGATCTCGTTTCGCTCGATGCGAACGATCTTCTTGCTCGCGCAACTCTTCTCACAGGCGTACATGCCTTGGGCTGGGCACTTGTATTGCCTCATCTGCCAAGAACACCAGAATCTCAAACAGGCACCCAATCGGTCTAAAAAGGGCTGTATTCTTCCGCAGCGGCCAATTACGGCTTATTTTTAAATAGACCGTTGATCTAGTGCAAAATACCTACTACCTTATAGAGCAGGCTATGTGTGTGCCAAACTCGAGGGAACCGGTTCGTGTGAACTGATCGAGACAATAAAAAGAGACCGGCTGAGTAATCGCCTGTTGAAGAGACTGGAGAAAATTATGAAGACTTTACTGACCGCAGCCGTATTGGCTGGAGCGACATCGTTGACGATGGCAGCTGATGTGAACCCGGATGTAATCTTTGGATCAGGCAATGACAATGGTTCATTTACTATTGCAACCGGTAGCAATGTAGAACTCGGGCTTCGCGCCAAGGTTCGATACAACGCTTCGAACTCGCCAGAAAACACTTTTAACTTTGATGGTGTCGATACCTACACCATGCAGCCAGGATCGCCCAACGGCAGCCCGGCTCCTGTATGGGCGCAAGGCGACAACGCACGATGGAACTTTGAATGGTCGATCAACACCAATGTAAACGGCATGGGCAGCAACAACCTCAACGACTTCACCTATCAGATCGCCATGTTCAAACTTGGCGCCGACGGGACAAATATCAACGATGCTATCGCGTTTGATCCTATCAACACGATTTGGGCAGATCACTCGTTTGGTGACAACATGACTGGCAACGGGAACGGCACCGAAGCCGGTTTCATTGCACCGGGTGTTCCAGATGTCGTTGCGTATGCCGGTTTGATCGCAAACAATAATGTGGCACAGAACTCATGGAACTATGGGTTCTTTGATGGCAATCCTGGCACTGCTCTTGAGAACTTTGATTTTAATGCACCTGGGACTTACATTGTTCGTCTCTCGGCGTTTGATCTCAGCGGCAGCATGGTCGCTTCAGACACCGTGAACATCAACATTGTTCCTGTTCCCTCTGCGGTATTTGCTGGTTTGGGAATGCTTGGCATGATCGCAGGCGTTCGCACCATCCGCAGACGCTAATCCGGACAGAAAACTCACATCTCCTCGAAAACCGCCCCTACTTATTTACGGGCGGTTTTTTCATGCTTTGAATGCCCATTGCGAGGCTTGATCGGGTATGGTGGTTCTTCTGCCTGATTTTGTATCCCCGTCTTGGAGGTGTCCCATCGATCCCAACACACAGAAACTGATCGCCATCGCGATCTATGCGATTATCCTCTTGGCCATCGGATTTGTTGCATCCAAGCGGATGCACAATATCAAGGATTACTTCGTCGGAGGCAAGAAACTTGGATTCTTGTCTGTGGCATTCTCTGCAAGAGCTACCGGCGAATCTGCATGGCTCCTGCTCGGACTCACCGGCATGGGCTTCGCTCTCGGTGTTCAAGCCTTCTGGGTGGTCGTCGGCGAACTCATCGGCGTGGCAGGCGCCTGGCTCTTTATGGCGCGTAGATTCAAACGCCTCACCGATCAATACGACTCGATTACCGTCCCTGATTATCTCGAATCCCGACTCCGTGACAACGGGCACTGGCTCCGACTCATCGCTGCTGGATCATTGCTCATCTTCGTCCCCATCTACGCGGGCGCTCAGGTATTCGCCTCGGGCGGCGCATTCCACAACTTCCTCGGGTGGAACCACTTCGCGGGCGCCGCCTTCGGGTTCATAATTGTTCTGATCTACATCACCAAAGGCGGATTCACCGCTGTCGTTTGGTCTGATATGTTCCAAGGCTCATTGATGGTTCTCGGGCTTGTCGTGCTCCCGATTGTCGGGCTCCTCGAAATCGGAGGCGTTACCAATGTCATCGAATCGCTCCGCGCAATCGACCCACACCTGCTCGCATTGCACGGGCCAGGACCAGCCGAAGCAGTCACTAAAGTTGTCGTTCCAAGCACCGGCGGGTGGAACACATTGACCATCTTTGGCGTTGTCGGGCTCGTCGCGATCGGGATTGGTTTCTGGGGATCGCCTCAGATTTTCGTCCGCTACATCTCGATGAAAAGCGAGAAAAGCATTCTTCCGGGCACCGTTGTTGCCGTCGTCTGGACCGTTCTCGCAGACTCGGGCGCGGTCCTTATTGGAATCATCGGTCGTGCGCTCATGAACGATCAGATCCTTCCCGCCAGCAACGAGAGCGTGCTGCCCATGATGGCAGAAGCATACCTTGTGCCGTTCATCACCGGGCTCTTCATCGCGATGGTGCTCAGCGCGATCATGTCTACCATCGACTCGCTCTTGGTGCTCGCGTCAAGTGCTGCTGTCCGCGACTACTGGCAGAAGACTAAGAATCCAGACATGAGCGATGAAGCACTCATGTCCACAAGCCGAAAGCTCACGCTGATCCTCGCCCTGATTGCCTTCGCGGTGGGTATGGCACTCCTGCTCATCAACAAGGATAAGCAAATTTTCTGGATCGTGATCTTCGGGTGGTCCGGCATCGCCGCTACCTTCTGCCCAACGATGATCCTGAGTTTGTATTGGTCCAAACTCACCGCCAACGGCGCCAAGTGCGCCATGATCGCCGGGTTCCTTGGTGTCCCCATCTTCAGTTTCGCGGTCGGTCCAATACTCAAAGCAATGGGCATGGACGACATCGCTGAGTACCTCACAAAGCTCGATGTCCTCTTGCCATCGTTTATCATTGGGTTCACGGTCGCAGTAGTCGTTTCGCTGTTCGATAAGAAGGGGCAAGCGAACCTTGTGGGCGTTGAAGAAGATCTCCGATTTGCTAAATCCGGTAAACAATAATGACTCTAATTGAACTCACCTTTGCCATCTTGATTGTATGGTTCGCCGCTTGGCTTTCAAATGCACTCGCTTATGCACTCGATATCCATCTGTTCCTTGCCTCAGGAATGACGGTGTCAGGGTGTATTCTGATCATTCAGCTCATAGGAATGAGTTTCAGAGCGATAAAACCGAACTCACAGGACAACAATAAATCTACTGACTAACAATCGGGTGCCACTACTCGCCGTCCACGGCGCAGTAGTGTCTTTGATGATTTCCATCGCATTGCCACGCTGATCCGAGCACGCTATGATTTCAACAATCATTGAAACTCAATAGCCGAGCGATCATTATGTCCACCATCTATCAGCCGCTGCCCGAACACCCAACCCTTGATGCCACCGATACGGGATTGCTCGCAGCGGTCGCTGCCGGGCAGGTTCGGCTCACCCCCGAGCAAGGGCTTGCGTTGTTGACTGATGCGCCGCTGCACATGCTTGGGCGGTATGCGGATGCACGGTGCCGAGATTTGCACGGCGATCATGTTCGCTCATACATCATCGACCGCAATATCAACTACACCAATATCTGCACCGCCAAGTGCATCTTCTGTGCGTTTAAGCGCACCGCTGACGACCATGATTCGTACACGCTTTCGTATGAAGAATTGTATCAGAAAGTACAAGAACTCTCCGACATCGGAGGCACGCAGATTCTGATGCAGGGCGGGATGAATCCTGCGCTCGGGCTAGATTGGTATCTTGAGTTGCTCAACGGCATCCGCGAGCGGTTCCCGCATGTGAAGATTCATGCGTTCTCGCCGCCGGAGTTGATCGAGTTTGTGAACTTCTTTGATCCTCCGGGTCGCACATTAATCGAGAAGGTGCAATGGGTGCTGACGAAACTCAAAGACGCCGGCATGGGGTCGCTCCCCGGCGGCGGCGGCGAGATCTTCGCGCCCGCAGTCCGCAGCAAGATCGGCATGGGTAAGTGCGACATGGACGCATGGCTTGAGGTTATGTACGCGGCTCATTCGCTGGGCATGTTCACCAGCGCGTCGATGATGTATGGGCATATCGAGGGCTACGCCGATCGTGTGCATCACATGCACATGGTTCGCCATTGGCAGGATAAATCGATCGCCGACTTTGGCACCGGCGAAATCCCGACGCAGATCGCAGGCGATCCAACGATTAAAACCCCAGAGACCGGCGGGCACTACCTTGGGTTCCACTCTTGGCCATTCCAGCCCGACAACACGGCGCTTGGTCGGCTCCCCCACTGGCCGACGGCGGATGATCTTACAAACAACGCGCCGTTCCCAGGCGATGTTGTTGCGAATCTTGAAGGCACCGGGACCAAAGACCTCGACAAGAACTTCGGACGCCGATTGCGCCTCGCAGGCGCGACCGAGTATTTGCGCACGCAAGCGGTGAGTCGACTGATGCTCGACAACCTGTACACCATTGGTTCGAGTTGGGTGACGATGGGGCCGCACATTGGGCAGGTCGCGCTCAAGTTTGGCGCCAACGACATGGGCAGTGTCATGATGGAAGAGAATGTCGTGTCATCTGCGGGCACGACCTATTGCCTCGACGAGGCGGTGCTGTGTCGGCTTATCCGCAACGCCGGGTTTATTCCTGCCCAGCGTGATACAAAGTACGACATCATCAAGACCCATACCAGTGCCCAGTCGCCTGACCTGCTTGTGAAGGATTGGTCCGAGCATCGCACGCAACGCTTGCACATTGAGAAGGTCAAGCCGGAGTCTGTTGCGGAGTTGACGATTGGTAAGAGTGATTCGTAACTAAGGCGACTTGCTCTCTTTTCGGAAAGTGATCCGCATCGATATTTCTACAACCGACTTTGGGTCGTTGGCATCGAGCGATTCGATCTGTTTGCCTTTGGCTTTCCACTTGTAGATCGCATTGAGTAATGGCTCGTCGACGCTGGGGACTCCTGTGTTGTACACCCGTTTACCCTCTTTGAAGAAATAAGCGTTTTGTACTCGCCCGCTTTGACCGAACTGGATCATGACAACTGGATTGCGAGGCAGTTCTGTGAACCGGACCGTGGCAGGAAACCGAGGCTCGACTGTTGAGATTTCGAGCCCTTTGCCGACGATTGGTTTGTGAAGGCTCGAAGCATTGACCTTGATCGCTCGTTTGATGATTGACGCTGCGGATTCACGATCTGACAGCACGCCCACTTTGCCCGCAGCTTTGGGCTCGGCCCGCTGTGCGTCGGGTTCTTTCTGTGGCGGCTGATGTTTGGCTGGCGGGTTTGGATCGACACTCACGAGTTCTGGACCAGTTGGTGCTGGCTGCTCTGTGGGTTCTGCCTGGGGTTCTTCGACTGGATCTGGTTGGGTTTCGATCAAAACGGGCGACTGAGTATCGGGCTTCGCCTCAATCTCGCTTTGTTTGGTGAGCGCTTTCGCTTCTGGGGTTGGCTCGATCGCTGGTTCTGGTTCTGGCTGAGTTTCTTCGACCGGAAGCGTCGGTTCGATTTCTGGTTCGATGACTGGTTGGGTTGCCGGTTCGACGACTGGTTTGATCATCGGTTGGGGAGAAGCCGTTGATGGTGCGTTCCCGCTTTGCCTGGTAAACTCGGCCTGCTCAACCTTGGCTTGTGGCGCATCGCCGATTTCTGGATTATCAATCACCCCGAGCCAGTTGATCGAAGCGGTGGATGACTCTTGCATGCCAAGATGCAACTTATCGGGTGGCTGGATCGATGCGGTGTTTTCAGGTTCGATGTTAATCGGTGTATCTGATGAATCGTCGAAGCTTCCTAAACCCGCAAAGTATTCGCTCGCGCCAAACCCCGCACCAAGGTTGACCGCCACACTCAGGCACAACCCGACTCCAAGCGTCACAACCGACGCATGGCGTGTAGAAACTGATGATGAATCTGCAGCGAAGCTCATGGGGATTCTGGCTCTGGCATTTGTTCTTGTGTCTCTTCTGGGTTGCGATGCCCGATGATTGAAAACTCGCCAAGCCCGCTGCCGGTGAGTGTGTCCGCGACCGAGATCATCACACCAGCGGGCGACTGGGTATCGACAGCCAAGACCAACGCACTCTTTGAACCGTCATCCATTTGAGTTTGCAATGCGTGGACACGCTCGACCAGCGCATCGAGCTTGATCGGTTCGCTGTTGACAAACAACTCGCCGGTGTCTGTGATCGCGATGGTGATCGGGATGGTTTGGGTCGCTGCTCGCCCGGCTGCGAGTTCTGGCAGGTTCACATCGAGCACATCGGCTCGCACCATCATCACCACCGCGAAGATGAAGAAGGTCAAGAGCAAAAACACGACATCGATCATCGGGGTCAGTTCGATATGCACATCGCTCGATATTCGGCGAACTCTTCGCATCACATATCCTCCGCTTTGCGAATATAGGATTTGCCGCCCCACTGTGTGGGTGTACCAGCGACCAGATCATCGGCTGCGGCTTTGAAGATTCGCCCAGTGAAAACCCCACCAACGAGCGACAACGGGACATCAATCAATGGTGCCCGACTCATGCGATACACCGAGCCAACGCCGATCAACCATGCCGCGAACCCGATGCCGCCGAACAAAAGATGCATCAGCCGTGATGATTCATCTGCTGCGACAATGCTTAATAGGACGAGGAGTACACAGCTAAGGGGCAATGCGGTACACAGCATCGGCGTGCGGCTGGCATATCTTCTTAGACGCTTCACTTCTCTGTTTGCCGATTCGGTATAGATCCGTTTCCAGCCTCGGATATATTCTTCCCAAGTGTCATACATCCGACACTTGAGCATGTTGTCGGCGAGCAACAAACCACCTGAAAAATCTGCGTGCATGATTTTGCGTGAGAACACAATATCTTCGAGGATCGCAGCTTTGACTGCTTCGTGACCACCTATGGCTTTGTATGATTCGGATGTAAAAAGCATGAACTGCCCATTGGCGAATGCACGCTTGCGCGAATCATTCCGGTTCACTCGCAACAATGGATATTGGCGAGCGAGTTCGAAGGCCGTGATCGGCTGAACGATTCGTTCATACCAGGTCTGCACATTGAGTGTCGAGAGCAAACTCAAGAAATCTAAACCGCGATCATTGAGCAATGCAACACACGCACGAACACACGCCGGATTGAGCCAGGTATCGGCATCGGTAAAGATCAACACCTCGCTGTTGCGAGCATGCTCGGTCGATTCGTATCCAGTATGCGCGGCATGCACCTTACCGGCCCAATCGTCGGGGCATTGGGTGATCTCGACAATCTCGAATCTTGCATCGTCTCTGATTGCTTCGCGCGCCACCCCGAGCGTGTCGTCGGTGCAGCGATCGAGCGCGAGGACAACCTTGAGCCGATCGTAATCTTGATCTTTGAGCGATGCAATCAGCCGAGCGATGTTCCCTGCTTCGTTATGACAGGGCACAATCACACAGACCTTCTGAGTTGGAGGCGACAACTCGGCCAGCGAGATCCCATCGCGGGCGGTTGGCAGCTTGCGAGCGGTCAACAAGACATGCCCCGTGACCGCGCCCCAATACACCGCACAAGCGACAGCCAACGCCATCAAGAGGACAAACAAGATTTCGAGAGCGATATCAAACATACGCCGAATCGTAGGTCGGCACAGCCGAGAACTTGGTGATATGATCAATACGATGCCCGATCCCACCAACCCATCAAATCGCCCAATATTCCGTGTCTCTGGCCCGCCAGCGATGCTCAAGGCTGAACATCCAGACCAGCCAATCTACGAAATGTCTGTCGAGAACTGCCGAAGACTCGATGAACTGGCAACGACCGACTTTGGAATCCCATCGATTGTCCTCATGGAGAACGCTGCGATTGGCTTGTGCCAGCACGCTCAAGAAATGCTTGAGGCTGCTCGATCGCAGAAGATTGTGATATACACCGGGCCGGGCAACAATGCTGGCGATGGGTTCGCGCTCGCTCGACATCTTCATGCCCTTGGATACCCGCTCACAGTTGTCCTCGCAACACCAGCCAATGCCATTCAAGGCGATGCGAAAACCAATCTTGATATCATCCAAAGAATGGAGATCGAGATCATCAGCGCAGAGGACTATCTTCAATCAAACCCCAAAGCCCCAGGGCTCATTGTTGATGCGTTGTTTGGAACAGGGCTCACTCGTGCGATCTGTGGCGTAGCCGAGGAGTTGGTTCAGCACATGAACGCCTGTAAGAAAGCAGGTGCGTTGATCTTGGCGGTGGATGTCCCGTCTGGTTTAAATGCACAAACGGGAATGCCGATGGGCGATGCAGTGATCTTCGCAGATCGAACAGTGACCTTGGCAGCTCTCAAAGATGGATTCAATTTGATCGAAGCCCAACCAATCCTTGGGGATCTCTTCATCGCTCCGATTGGTATCCCTTCTTCCTTGCTCGAATCATTTGGAAGAGAAGTTCAACATCCGCAAGATCGGCCCTAGGCGTTGGGGCATTGCTCGACTCGAACCCCAGACGGGGCGTATTCCCACTTAATCGACTCTTGCGTAGAACAAACTCGGAATCGCTGCTCGCTTTCTTGGCTCGACTGACCTTCAATTGCGCATCTACACAAAGGCTCCCACGATGCGCATCCAAATGGAACTGGCTCGAATTCTGATCCGTGAACTCAACCCCGCCCAGCTTATTGAGCTGCGAGAGGTCGGGGTCGATGCTGCACATGCACGATCGTTCCCGATCTTGATCGGAATCGCCGAAGCAATCGCGATCGACCGTCGGCTCTCAGGGGTCGAAATCGGACGCCCGATGACCCATGACCTGCTCGCCAACACTATCGAACAACTCGGCGCATCGCTTGATTCCATCGCGATCACCGAAATAGTCGACGGCACCTTCTACGCAATACTCAATCTCACCGATAACACCGGGCGACAGATCGATATCGATGCTCGCCCGAGCGATGCGATTGCCCTTGGGATCGCGGGTGATGTACCGATCTTTGTTGATGAATCTGTTATTACGCACGCGATCCTCCCGCCTATGGATGGGTTTGGTCAGCCAGAGGACTTTGAATCATGAATACCACGACCGAATCAGCCGACGCGTTTTCGACCGGCGCAGATGCGCCTCGCTATCTCACGCATGACATCCCAGGGATTGGCGGGCAGCTCAAAGCTCGCCCGGAAGATTTCCTCGTTGAAGAGATCCCCCTTTATAACCCCGATGGCGAGGGCGAACATATCTTCCTCTTTGTCGAAAAACGCGAGCTCACCACGCTCCAACTCCGCGATGCACTCTCGAAACACTTTAAGGTCAAACGCAAAGCCATCGGGCACGCTGGGCTCAAGGACAAACACGCGATCACGCGCCAGGTGATCTCGATCCACACCCCCGGCAAAACACCAGAAGATTTTCCGAGCTTCCAGCACGATCGCGCATCGGTGCTGTGGGTTGATCTGCATTCCAACCAGCTCAAACGCGGGCATCTGGCAGGGAACCGATTCTCGATCAAGGTCCGAGGCGTCGACCCGCTGAAAGTCCGCCATGCCAAAGCAGCACTGGATCTACTCGCCAAACACGGCGCACCCAACCGCATCGGCGAACAACGCTTCGGGTTCTTGATGAACAACCACCTTGTCGGGCGGGCGATGATTTTGGGCGATGCCCAAGCCGCGATCGATCTAATTCTTTCGCCCAAGCCTGGCGCACCCAAGGGCTCTGCGGATGCTCGCCAGGCGTATGTTGATGGGCGATTCCGCGACGGGTTTGATTTGATGCCTAAGGTGTTCAAAATTGAGCGCAACCTGCTCCGTGCCCTGAGCAATGACCACCCCGCCGAGAAGGCACTGCGGGTGATCGATCCGACGGCTGCCGGGTTCTTTATTAGCTCGTTCCAGTCGGCAATCTTCAACCATGTCCTCAATGCACGAATCGAAGCGGGCACGATGGATCAGCTCATCGCTGGCGACCTTGCCTTTGTGACCAAGAACCGTTCGAGCTTTGAGATTACCGCAGAAGAACTTGAAAAAGCAGATTCCACGCTCCAAGGGCGGGTTGAATCCTTTGAACTCTCGCCATCTGGGCCGATGTGGGGCACCACAATGGCAAGGGCGAGTGGTCAAGTTGAGGATACCGAGACCCAAGCATTGGCGAATGTTGGGGTCACCCTCGAACTTCTCGAAGCCTGCGAAGCACGGGGTGGCTATTCGATGATCGGAGGCGATCGACGACCAATGCGGATGCGGGTGATCGACCCAGAGGTCGAAGGGGGCACCGATGAGCATGGTGGGTATATCCGATGTGCCTTTGAACTCCCTAGAGGGTCTTTTGCAACAACGGTAATGGACGAGGTGATGAAATGTGCATCGGCGGGCGTATAATCCTCCATGCCTGAGCAGGACCAACTCGATCACGATATACGACTCGTCTGTTTCGATTGGGGCGGTGTGATCCTGAAAATCTGTCGAACCTGGCAAGAAGGCTGTAAGGCTGCCGGGATCAAGGCGCCCAATGCCAAGATCTCGAAGAAGTGTCTCGCCAAACAGGACGCGATCGCCAAGCGGTTCCATACCGGCCAAATGAGCGACAAAGCGTTCTGCCGATCGCTTGCTAAAGAATCAGAAGATTTCCACACCCTCGAAGATATCGCAGCGGTGCATGAAGCCTGGCTGATCGAAGAGTATGAAGGAATCGAAGAGCTGATCGAAGAACTCAATGAGTTTTCTGATCTCTCGACCGCCTTGTTCTCCAACACTAACGCATCGCACTGGGCACGGATGGAAGAGGACTTCCCCGCTGCCAACCTCATCGAACACAAGCACGCCAGCTTCCTCTTTGGGCTCGCCAAGCCAGACGAAAAAGCACTCGCAGCCTTCGAACGCCGAGTCGGTGCTTCGGGCAATCAGGTCTTGTTCTTTGATGACTCACCCGAGAACATCGAGGGCGCCAAAGCCTTCGGCTGGTGCGCTGAGCTGATCGACCACAAAGGCGATACCGTCGCCCAAATGCGATCGCTGCTTGAGAAGTACGAGATCCTTTGATCAACTGATCAACCGAATACTTCGACCGCTTCAACCAACTTTGC
This sequence comes from Planctomycetota bacterium, assembly GCA_024280755.1. Lineage (GTDB taxonomy): Bacteria > Planctomycetota > Phycisphaerae > Phycisphaerales > UBA1924 > UBA1924. The sequence goes on along the minus strand of JAJRPN010000020.1, from coordinate 28,595 downwards.
CAACGCGGAATCAAAGGTAAGATCATCTGTCTGGATGATTGTATCTGCAATTGAACAATACAGCTCATCGCGTTGATCGAAGAGCATTTGTACTTCATCGATCGCATTATCCCCCACTAATGCAGGGCGATTCGTATTGTCGGTTTCACGAAGCCGATCGCGCAGCGTGGCGGGCAATGCACGCAGATAAACGACAATGCAAGGATCTACTGCGAGCATATCAGCGCAGCCTGGCGCGGTGGGTGTGCCGCCGCCGAGGGCGATGATTTGAGATGATTGTGTGAGTACGGACTTGAGCGCCTGTGCTTCGGCATCACGGAACGCGTCGATCCCGTGCGTTTGAATAGCTTGTCCTGCACCATCGGCTTTGAGCAATGCCGACGCAACATCATCCAAATCGACAAACACCAATCCAAGTTGATCCGCCAGAACCTTGCCCAAAGTGGACTTACCAGATGCACGAAGCCCAATCAAAATCAGATTGGGCTTCGAGTCGGTCATTGATATCTTCCCATTGCCTATTGCCAACTGCCTATTGCCAGCTTTAGTCTTCTTTGACGCGCGACATGTATGAGCCGTCTTCGGTTGAGATCCGAACCATTTCGCCATTGGCAATAAACGGAGGCACACGGGTCTTGAGCCCGGTATCGCAGACTGCTTCTTTGAGCTGGTTGGTTGCGGTCGCGCCCTTGATGCCTGGAGCGGTATCAGTGATGGTCAATGTGACTGCGGAAGGGAGTTCGATCGCGACGGGGTTGTCGCCGTGGAACATCACGGTGCATGTTGAGTTTGGTGCTAAGTAGAGCAAGGTGTCGCCGAGCAGATCTTTGTTGAGATCGATTTGGTCGTAATCTTTGAGATCCATGAAGGTCGCTCCGCCTGCGCCATCGTCGTAGAGGAACTCCATCTCGCGTTTGTCGAGGTTGGTGCCTTCAACAACATCCGAACCCGAGAAGCGTTGTTCTTTCATACCCGCGCCATCGACGGCTCGCATCTTTGCCTGGATGTATGCCGGGCCTTTGCCGGGTTTCACATGCCCGATTTTGACGACAATGTAAAGCTTGCCGTTCATTTCGAGTGCGGTGCCGGGGCGTATTTCATTTGCTTTCATGGTGATTTCCAGGGAATGAAGTGTGGGAGTTCGGGGTTGATTCAATGCCGCGACACATTCGTTCGCGGGCATCATCATAGCACCCTTAGTCGCTTTATATCGGGCATCTTTGCCCGCAGTCGGGTATGCTTGAGTCATCGAGCCCGGCCAATGCCCATTCAGGAATATACCAAATGACCACCCAAACCGCCATCGATCGTCGCAACTTCCTCGCCCTTATGTCCGCAGCTGCCGGCACCGCGATGCTCGCAACCCCGGCATGGGCTCAGTTTGGGTTCAATGGAGACGCAGACCCGATCCTCGTTTGGGACACGCTCAACAGAGCCGGTTTTCATGTCACCGCGGATCAATCCTCCGGCGGCAACTGCCTGATCATGACCTCGGACAACCAAACCCTGCTCATCGATACCAAGTTTGCACACCTGGGCGGCGCACTGCTCGCAGACGCAGCGACATTTGCAGGCTCGCCAGACAAGCTCGATCTGACCCTGATCAACACCCACCACCACGGCGATCATACCGGGGGCAACGCATTGATCGTGCCTCACGCGACTTCATACGCGCACAAGAATGCGGTGAAGCGAATCAAGACCCAACTTGATACCTATAAACAAAGCGCAAAGTCTGGACCTGCCCAGATCAACCGCACCAAGGGATCTGAGGCACAACTCAAACTCGCAATGAAAGCTGCTGATGCTTCAGATTCGTGGACCCGCGCAGATATCGCACCAAAGAACCGCGTGCCGAACGAAGGCATGTCGATTGCTGTGGGCTCGACCAAAATCGACATGCACCACTTCGGCAGAGGGCACACCGACAACGATCTCATCGTCCACTTCCCCGAACACAATATCATTCACACCGGCGATCTTGTCTTCGCGGGTCTGCATCCGTTCTTTGATCCAACCGCACGGGTCACCGCCATCGGCTGGATTAAATCGCTCAACAAGATCCTCGAACTGTGCGACAAAGACACCATCGTCATTCCCGGACATGGACAAGTCGGCAGCACACAAGCCGTGCAAAACCAGCTCGATTACATGACCCAACTCATCGAGCATGTCCAGACAGAGCTCGACAATGGCAAAGCCAAAGCCGAGATCAAAGCAATGTCGTGGGACTTCATGGACGGCCTCGGGTTCGAAAGCATCCGCGAACGGGCCATCATCGCGGTATGCGTCGAGCTTGAGTAATCGATCGGAATCACATTCAGAGATTTTACGACGCGTCGGCAGCGCGGACGGCGGCGCAGAACTCGGCGATCTTGGCCGGGTTCTTGATACCCGGCGAGTCTTCTACGCCCGTCGAGACATCGACGGCATAGGGACGAAGTGTTTTGATGACTTCGCCGACATTGCTTGCATCTAAGCCGCCGGCGATGATGATTTTCTTTGGGTAGTCTTTGATGTGCGGCGCCAAGGCGTTCCAGTCGAAGGATTCGCCGGTGCCGCCAGCCGAGCCATCAATCAATATCGCATCGACCTCTTCGACCTTGGCCCAGCGGGTGAGCTGGGAGTTGATGGTGGCGTCTTCGTATTTGAATGCCTTGATCACGCCGGGCCCGCAGGAGCAGACGACATCGATGGGCTCTTTGCCGTGGAGCTGCATGATTTGTGCGGGGCATGCGTATTCGAGTGCGACGAACTGATCGACATCGAGGTCTTGAACAACGCCTACAGCTCCGACGAAAGGCGGGAGCGAATACATAATGATCGCAGCTTTTTCTGGATCGATGTAGCGCGGGGTGTCTTTGACAAAGACAAACCCGATGGCATCGGCGCCGGCGTCGATGGCGGCGTTGGCAGCTTCGAGGGAGGTGATGCCGCAGACTTTGATTCGGGTGCGTGTGTGCGTGGTCATGATATTGATTCTTTCGTATCGTCGCTCGTCAACGAGCGGATGGTGTGGAGTTCTTTTTCGATCATTTCTTGCGTTTCTTTGTCGTGTATTTTCGATGCGAGTTCTTCGAGCAACTCGATCGCGCCGATTGGATCACCAAGGTCGTGCGCGCGTGTGCGAGCGATGAGGATGGTGATGATATTGCGTTCGGAATCCATCGGATATGCTTCGAGCAAGCGGGCAAAGGCGTCGGCTGCCTGCTGGCGTTGGTTTGATTGATAGAGATGATTGGCGATCTGATACTGCGCATCGCGGTGCATCGTGAGGGCTTTGGCACGATCAGGAAACTGTTTGAGCATTACGATGTACAGATCGGCAGCTTCGCTTATCCGGTTCTCAGAAATCAACGCACCGATTTGGGCGCGATCCTCAGCGATCTGGGCGATCACCGGATCGGTCTCTTTCTGTGGGGTATAGACCCCCGCCTTGGTGTGCATCGCGTTGGCAGCCCTGAAATCTGCTCGGCGTTTTTTGTGCTTGAGGATCGAGAACATGTCATATGGCTCTTTGGGGAGGATCTTGGTCACGAGCAGCGTGAAGGCGATCAGAATACCAAAGGCATAGCCCCCTAGGTGGGCGAGATTGGCGATGCCGTTGTCTGGGTTAATAAACTGGGCCCCCAGATCAAGGACAATAAAGAGCCCGATGAGCCACCACGCCGGGATCATAAAGATGCCGATGATGAAAAAGATAACGAAGCATTTGATTCGGGAGCTGGGGAAGAGGATCAAAAACGCCCCGGAGACTGCCGCGATGGCACCCGATGCCCCGATTGCGGGGTGCAGATCGAGTGCGATATGGGCAAGCCCAGAAACGGCACCGCCCGCGAGATAAAACAGGGTGAAACCAATTCTGCCTAATCGGTCTTCAACCGCAGGGCCAAAGGCAAGTAGGAAGAGCATATTGCCGAAGATATGCATATACCCGGCATGGAGGAACGCCGAAGTGACGGGTTGATAAAAATGAAAGTTATATCTTGAAATGGCACCGAAGTAGTTGATCTTATTCGCCAGATCTGGATTCGAGTTGGCAAGGATCGCCATCATGATAAATACACCCAAGTTAATCCCGATGAGAACCGGGGTCACGAGGGTAGAGCGTTTGTTGGGGCGATCTGTACCGAGTGGGATAAGCACGGGCTGATCGTACCCAAGATCGCGGGACATATCGCCAAAGAAGAGGATGATGCCTATAATCTCGTCCCCTCTTTTGAGGCATTTTTCGATTTTGACTTTTGACAACAACCGCTTTTTCGACCACATAATTGCCCCAAAGCGGGCATAGAAGGACTGAATCATGAGTACTGCTGAAAAAACATTCTCTAAAGGACTCGAAGGCGTCGTCGCTGCTCAGACCGAGATGTCATTCATTAATGGTACTGAGGGGATTCTTGAGTATGTCGGCATCGCGATCGGCGATCTGGCATCGCAGAGTTCATTTGAAGAAACAGTCTTCCTGCTCTGGAACAAGCGATTGCCAACCGCAAGCGAACTCGAAGCCTTCACCAAAGATCTTCGGAGCCACTACACGCTCTGCGACGAGATGATCACCCAGATCAAATCATGCCCGAAGGATGCTGAGCCGATGCATGTCATCCGTTCGATGATCTCGATGCTCGCGATGTATGACACAGATCCGAACGCAAACTCGGTCGAAGCTGCTCGCCAGAAGTCCATGCGGATCTTGGCCGTCACGCCTGCGATCGTCGCCGTGTTCGACCGCTACCGTCGCGGGCTTGAGATTGTTCCAGCCGATCCATCCTTGAGCTTCGCAGCCAACTTCCTCTACATGCTCAATGGCGAGAAGCCGACCGAAGCAATGACTCGGGCCTTCGATATCTGCATGATCACCCATGCCGATCACGGGCTCAACAACTCGACCTTCGCTGCTCGCGTGGTGATCTCGACACTTTCGGATGTCTACTCTGCGATTACCGCAGCTGTGGGTTCGTTGCGCGGACCGCTTCATGGCGGTGCCAATGAGGGCGTGATGAAGATGCTCAACCAGATCCCAACCGTGGATGATGCTGAAGCGTTTGTCATGAACATGATCAAGAACAAAGAACGCATTATGGGCTTTGGTCACCGTGTATACAAGGCCAAAGACCCACGCGCCAGCGAGCTGATGACCCTTGCCAAGCAGTTGGCTGAGGACACCGGCAACATGGATTTCTATAACAAGTCCAACGCGATCGAGAAGGTCATGGAGCGTGAATACGCAGCCAAGGGCATCTATCCAAATGTCGATTTCTATTCGGCAACCACCTACCACTGCATTGGTTTGAAGCTTGATCTCTTCACCCCAATGTTCGTGCTCGCACGCATCGCAGGGTGGAGCGGGCATGTGATCGAACAACTCGAAGACAACCGTTTGTTCCGTCCGACGACTGATTATGTTGGCCCACACGATGTGGCGTATGTTTCGATTGATAATCGATAAAACATCGATAAATAAAGCCTAAAAGAAGAAAGCCCCATGCGATTACATGGGGCTTTCTTTTATGGTGTGTCTGGATGTACTTATGGACATCCGGCAGCGAATGCGTTGAGGAAAACGGAAACATCGAAGAAGTTGAATAGGCCATCTGGCGTGAAATCGGCAGATGGGTCCTGCGCGTTGAATGCGGTCAAGAATGCAGAGATGTCGAAGAAGTCGAGGGTGCCGTCGCCGGTGAGGTCTGCTTGGCAGTTTGGTGTGGCGGTGCTGAGGTGGACTGTGAGTGGGATGGACCAGACGGCGTCGGGGATACCGTCGTTGTTGAAGTCTCCGGTGGCGGCTTGTCGTGGGAATGGCGAGGCGCCTTGGTGGATGAGTGATGCGTTTTTGTAGTTTCCTAGGTCGGTGTTTTCAAACCATACGGTTTGTCCGAGTTGTGGGAAGTTGGTGAGGAGATCCATGTCGCCGTCGTTGTCGAAGTCTGCTGAGGCCATGGAGAAGGACTGGAAAGTATTTGTGACGAGTATGCTGTGCAGGTTGAAGAGGCCGTCGTCGCCTTGTTCGTATTGCCAGAGGTTTCGGGGGCCTGTGTCGGCGAGTATGAGGTCTTGGTCGCCATCGTTGTCGAAGTCGACTGCGTGGACGAGGAAGGTGAGTCCTGGGAATCCTTCGATGGAGTTGGAGATGGTGGAGTCGTAAGCGAAGGTTCCATTGGTGTTGATGAGGATGATTGGGTCGACGCCTCCGATGATGATGTCGATGAATCCGTCGTTGTTGAAGTCTGCGACATCGAGATCGTAGTTTTCTGTGATGACTTCAATGGGGATAATTGTTTTGGTGAAGTTTTCTGAGCCGTCGTTGGTGTAGAGGGTGAGTTGAACATTTGCAACGGCGATGATGTCCAGGTCGCCGTCGTTATCGACATCGACGATTCTGAGGTCTTGTATGGCGATGAGAGTTGCTGGGAATGTGTTGTCGATTACGATTCTGGTTGGGAATGATCCTGAGTTGTTTGGGAACCATGTGAGTCCGTCGGTGTCTGATGGGTTGCTGAAGGATGGCGGGATGACGATCATGTCTTGTTGGCCGTTGTTATTGAGGTCCGCGAAGTAGACAGCTTGGGGTCTTTGGGAGTTTGGTGCGAGTGTTTGCAGGGCGAACTGGCCTTGTCCATCTCCGAGGTAGGCATGGATGTCTCTATTTAAGCCGGACCTTCGGGTGACGATAATGTCGTCGTTGTTGTCGTTGTTGATGTCGGCGATGCTTATATTGGGACTTCCGATAACGGTACCTGATTCGAGGGTTATCGGATCACCAAACTGGGCGTTGGCATGAGAGCTGGCAAGCAGCAGGGGAACGATTGCCCAAACCTTTATATCAATAGGGGATACAAGCCGAGTTCGTAGGGTATTGTTTATGGGGTTCATTGGGGTTCGCTTCTTTCATGTATTCACTTCGGCTGATTCATCGCACAAACAGATGCGGTGTTCACAGAAAGATACGATATTGGAGCAAAGCTGAATGCCCACTAAACAGTGGGTTTGGTGTGTTTATACCAGAACTACCGATAAGCCCTGCCTATCGATTCCCCAAATGTGCAAGTTCGCTACCACATATCCGCCCCAAAGGCGTGATAGTGACACGCAGATTTAGGTTGATATACGAGTCATCAGACAGAGCGTCGCAACATCCCCATATTCAAAGATTGAGTGCTTGGAGGATCGATTCGAGGACAACGCGCGAACGGTTTTCTTCTGCGGGATCGATGTTGATGGTCATGAGGATGCCGCCGCCTTCGAAGGAGGTGGTGATCTTGATCTTGTCGTAGGGAAGATTTCGAGCTGCAAGCGCTACAAGTCGCCCGCCCTGAGGCGAGACCTCCGCTTCTTCAATCGTGTGCCCCTGACGATACAACACTGCCCGAGCAGTCGCCATGACCACCTCGATCGATTGCCCAGGCGGGAGTTCAGTATGTAAAAGCCCGAATCGGTAGGTTGCATACACAGGAGTCTGCCCGTGCCAAGCCCGTGATTCGCGCAGAGCGGGTAAAGATTGGCACCCGGTCAAGATGGGGGCAGCGAAGAGGGTGAGGAGAATGATGGCGATGATATGATAAAAGCGTCTCATGGCGGTTTTTATCGGTCAATTCAGGCTCTGGACACGACAAGGGGATCAGAATCGTCAGAGAATGGATATCTGTTGCACACAATTGGTTCTCTGACTTGACCTTGCAACGATTCGCGCCTTGGATAGGGACCCAACGCACTGGTGTTGGTAGATCAACGATGTCCTTACTGATAACGAACTGAGGAGTTCACATGGCAATCCGTATCAAATCTCGTGGAAACGAAAGCGCAGAACAGATGATGCGCCGCTTTAAGAAGCTCTGCGAGAAGGAAGGGTTGACCAAGGATATCAAGCGTAAAGAGTACTACGAGAAGCCTTCGGAACGCAAGAACCGTGCTGCTCGCAAAGCTGCTCCGCGTCGCGATTGATACAGTGATCATGTTTGATCATGTTTCAGGATTGATCTCACGATCAGCTATTTAAAGTTTTCTGACCTCCGTAGTTTACGGAGGTTTTTTATGCGCCAAGGCAGGATACTAAACCCTGTTTTAGAAAGCCCTTTCCTCATTGTTTCAACGGATTCTCCCCAATTAGTCGATCTATACTTGGCACCCCTTATCGGGTTGTTTCGTTCACATTATCGAGTCAGCGTTTTCGTTGAGATCGATATCCGTGTCGCTTCACATCGCACAGTGCAAAGTGTGCAAGCGACTGGTTTTATAGAGAATGCGAAGCTGCAATGTATTGCAGCTGATCGAACCACTGCACACACAACTGTACAAACAGAAGGTTGAACACAATGAGTATGCAACTCATGCCAACACTGGCAGCGATGTCCGAAGTGACACCGGCGTATTACCTGGCACCAGTCGGGGGCGTTCTCGCTCTCATCATGGCCAAGGTCTTCCAAAAATCAGTCATGAGCAAATCCGAAGGCTCAGAGGACATGATCGAGATCGCACAAGCGGTTCGTGATGGTGCGATGGCGTACCTGACTCGTCAGTACAAAGTGGTCGCGGGCGTGTTTGTCGCGTTGGTGATCTTCCTTGGAATCATGTATGCACTGAACCTCCAGTCTATCTATGCACTGATCGGTGTGCCTGTCGCGGGTCTGTTCTCAGGCTTGTGTGGCTGGTTCGGTATGAAGATGGCGACCAACGCGTCTGCACGAACAACCCACGCGGTGGCGAGTTCTCTCAACGAAGGGCTGACCATTGCGTTCCGTTCTGGAGCGGTGATGGGGCTTAATGTTGTGGGCTTCGCGCTGATCGATGTTTCGGTCTGGTTCTTTATCTTTAACCAGTTTGATATCGTTGGCGGCGGGATCACCGAGATCACGACCATCATGCTCACCTTCGGGATGGGTGCTTCGACGCAAGCGTTGTTCGCTCGTGTTGGTGGCGGGATCTACACCAAGGCTGCTGATGTTGGCGCTGACCTTGTTGGTAAGGTTGAAGCAGGTATTCCAGAAGACGACGCACGCAACCCAGCGACCATCGCGGACAATGTCGGTGACAATGTTGGTGATGTTGCGGGTATGGGTGCTGACCTTTACGAATCATACTACGGCTCGATCCTCGCAACGATGGCACTTGGTGCCGCGGCGGCGATGACGCTTGCCAATGGCGACGCGGCGGCGGACCTTGGGCTTAAGCTCGCGGCGACGCCGATGGCGCTTGCTGGTTTAGGCATCTTCTGTTCGATCATCGGTATCTTCGCTGTGAAGGCGAAAGAGAACGCGACCTTCTCGCAGCTTCTCAAGGGCTTGCACAAGGGCGTGTATGTCGCTTCGGCGTTGATCGTCGTTGGCGCATTCGCATTGCTCTGGTTCATCTTCAAGGACACCGGCGACATCGCTAACTTCCCTGCATGGTGGGGCTTGGGACTTTCGATCTGTTCTGGTTTGCTCTCGGGTCTTGTGATTGCTCACGCGACCGAGTACTACACCTCGTACGAGCACGCACCAACTAAGCGGATCGCTGAGCAGGCGTTGACTGGTCCTGCGACCGTGATTATTGCTGGTATTGCTGAGGGCATGAAGTCCACATGGGCATCGTTGCTTGTTGTTGTTATTGCGATCATCGCGGCGTTCTCATTCGCTGGCGGCGGCGATAACTTCCTGATGGGTCTTTACGGCGTGGGTATCGCGGCGGTTGGTATGCTCTCGACTTTGGGTATTACCCTTGCGACCGATGCGTATGGTCCGATCGCGGACAACGCGGGTGGTAATGCCGAGATGACCGGGCAGCCTCCGATTGTGCGTGAGCGTACTGACATGCTCGATTCATTGGGCAATACGACTGCTGCAACTGGCAAGGGCTTTGCGATTGGTTCAGCGGCATTGACCGCGATGGCGTTGTTCGCAGCGTACATTCAGATCGTTCAGGTTCAGATTGGCACGCAGGCTGAGAGTTTCTATAGCAATGGTTCATATGTTGAATATGCGGAATCCGAAATCGGCTTTGCGGTTCATCAGGGGTACGGCAAGTTTGCTGTGATCACTCCTGATGGTGAAGGCGAGATTGTCGATGGCGGCATGCTCCTTGATGTAGTCGACAGCGACGGGCGTCATGCTTCAAAAATTCCAGGGCTTAAACCGTCTGATAAGGGTGTTGAGTTCGCGTTGACCGCAAGCCATGACTCACGCTATGAGTTCTCTGGTGAAGGATGGCACGCGACACTCGCTTCAACGAATCGCGGGCGTGTGAAGGATGTGCTTGCGTTCTATGATGTAACGCTTGCGAACCCGAAACTTCTTGGCGGTATCTTTATTGGTGTGCTTCTGGCATTCCTGTTCTGTGCCTTGACCATGAACGCTGTAGGCCGTGCGGCCTACGCGATGATGAACGAATGTCGCCGACAGTTTGGCTTTATTCGCCAGGCACTTCGTAACGGTGGCATGTCTGAAGAAGATGTAGCGAACCCAGACAACTGGCCTATGAAGGGTGTCGATCTCGATGGACATCACTATCCTGACTACGCTGAGTGTGTGTCGATCTCGACCACGAGTGCTCAGAAAGAAATGGTTATGCCTTCGATCTTGGCGATTACGATTCCGATTGCTGTTGGTCTAACCTTGTCAGTTGCCGGCGTGATGGGGATGCTTGTTGGTGGTTTGACCTCGGGCTTCGCGCTTGCGGTCTTCATGGCCAACGCTGGTGGTGCATGGGACAACGCCAAGAAGCTGCTTGAATCGTACGGCGCGATCACCGCTCAGGAAATGGTTGATGGCACGGGCAACTCGGTCAAGGTTCCTGACACTATCCGCAGCGCGATCATGGATCGTGCCGAGGAAGCAGTCAACGCTGGCGACGGCGATCTGATCATCTACGGCAAGGGCTCGGATGATCATAAGGCGACTGTTGTTGGTGACACCGTTGGTGATCCTTTCAAGGACACCTCGGGCCCAGCACTCAACATCTTGATCAAGCTGATCTCGATTGTTTCTGTTGTGTTCGCGGGGCTTATCGTTGCTTATGGCGATATCCTCGGCAGCATTCTCGGGATTTGATTCTGGATTGAGACTGGGTGAATACTTCTTTAAAACTCTGAATCGGCCTCGGAACTTCCGAGGCCGATTTTTCATGCGCCCACATGTGCCCTCATGCACCCTCATGCGCTGATTGGTCATGGAATCTGATTGTGTTTATTTCATAAAAGCACTATGATGCTCTCTTATCTCATGAGGAACCCCCATGCTTGTCACCAATCACACAACTCCGCCGCTGCTGTCTCGCATGCTCATCATCGCATTCGCTTTGGTCTTTCTTGGGTTGCTCCCGCAGGTCGCTCATGCTCAATCTCGTAGCCGGGGCAATGAGTTTACGAAGGAAGTCACCAAGCAAGCCGACAAGATCTTGGCGTCCATCCATTATCAGGACGACCGAGAAGAAGCGCTTGAACAGGGGTATCTCCTTGCCGACTATGTCTCTGCCCACGCTGGCATTCGTCAGCTTGATGCGGTGGTCAAAGCAGAAGCGCTGATCGGGTTGTTGGAGTTGTTCAGTGCTGTTGAAACAGATGCGATGGTGGATGCTGCATGGCACTTTGTTCGCTCGCCGTTGTTCATGATCGAGCTTGGGCTTTTGGTCGATGAGAAGGATGACGCAGCCGAGGTTGTTCGGCTTGCGACCGCGTTTATGACCTATCGCAACTTGGAGGTTGAACTCTATCCAGAGTTGGCGGCTGCGATTTGTGTGGTGCATGATCTCCCCCAAGGCACACGCTATTCGACACGCGTAAATGAGAACCGACCGACCGGCCCGGACCCGCTCGAACTCTTTGATTTCTATATGTTCAATGCAGGCTCGATGACCTTCGCCCCTCATCGGTTGCCCGCGATTGATTTGGTGTATGTGGTTGATGTGTCTGAGTCGATCGAGCAGCTCCAGTGGGCACATGATACATATGGCCGAAGCCCTGATATCGGTCGGCGGTTCTTTGAGATCAAATATGACTATGCCCATTACCGAACCGGAACACCAAAGAGAGTCACACAGGCTGGGAACTACTCGCTTACTCAGATTAAAAAATATGGCGGCGTGTGCGCAGACCAAGCCTACTTCGCAATGAGCGTCGCCAAGGCATGCGGAATTCCATCTGGGTATGTCCGAGCCAAGGGCGCGGATGTTTCGCACGCTTGGGTTGGCTACCTTGAAGCCAAAGGCAACAAAGCCCAATGGAACTTTGACGCGGGGCGATACCCGGAGTATCAAAGACTTCGTGGAAACCTTAGTGATCCGCAAACGGGCGATCTGGTCAGTGATGGGCGTGTTGGGATTCTTGGAACGGCCACCAACACTCGCAAGGAGCTTGTCCTTCAATCGATGGCGGCTGCTCGGGTTGTATCGCGTATGAATGCGAACAATTGGGACCCACCCAAGTCGATGGCCCTTGATTCAAAGGGGAATCTTCGCAAACCGAGATCTGATTCCACTTCAGATCGGCTTGCATTACTCAAAACAACACTCAGCAAATGTGCTGGTGTTCCTAAGTCTTGGGATGCGGTGACGGAGATCGCATCAGCTGGTGATATGAAACAAGCCGAGCTTGATGTGTGGGCGAAAGCAGTGATGAGACTCGCGGGCGATGCTCATCAGGATTTTTCATTCGATTTTCTCGTCGACCTGATCTCAACGATTGAAAAACCGAAGAAGCAGCACGCGATGTGGGAATGGGCGTTTGCTCAGTTTGGATCGCGTCCAGATCTGGCTGCTGCGGTTCGCTTTGAGCAAGGTCGGCTCTGGGAAGAGCATGGCAAGCCCGACATGGCGTGGACGGCGTATCAAGATGTGATTGACAAGTTTCTCAATGATGGGCCGATGAGTGATCGAGCGATCAGTGCGATGGGCAAGTTGTTGAGCAAGAATGGAAAGCGCGATGCGTATCTTGATTTGCTCCAACGCACCGCGACGAAAGTGAATCGCCCAGAGAAGATGGCGACACAGTTTGCCAAACAATCAAACTATTACAAGATCCATTGGCGGCTGGTCAAAGAACTCGAATATCATCATCGCGACGATGAGGCCCAGACAATCCGAGCACTGATTCACATGCCCGATGATGATTGAATCTTGATTGTTCTCGATTGCGCATTCGCTTAGGTCGTGTCTGACGGCTCTGCTCCACACAAGAACACCATACTTATCTCCTCCCCCGTCCTGGCGGGGGAGGGGTCGAACGAAGTAAGGCAGAGGGGGTTTTGCTTGGACTTTGCCCTTTGTTATAGATCAATACCTCTCCCTGAAGACCCCCTCCGTCTGCTGCGCAGCCACCTCCCCCGTCAGGACGGGTGAGGGACAAAGAGTTAGGAAACGAGCCATCAAACACGGCCTAGCCTTCGAACTCGTCGAACTCACCTCGCTCTTTTTGATCATCGAGGTATGCCTGAAAATCGCCCATTTTATAGGAGATGAAGCAGAACGCATGGTGAAGCGTCAACCATTCAATGTCTGACTTGTCTTCGTCGAGATCTTTACGGATGGTGTTAAACTCTGCGAGGATGGTTTCTGCCTTCATACTATTTCCTTGAACGCTTGCTCACGCGAGTCGACGCGTAGCTGCGATTTTTGCGATATGCGAGATGAGATACATCACGCTTTGGGTAAGAACTATTGTTGGACCGATCGGATATCCTGCTTGGAATCCGATGAGCATCCCGATGGATGCGCCGCCTACAGCGATCAAAACAGAGTACACAAACACCGATCGAAGCTTACTGCTCAGATTCAATGCCCCAGCACCTGGGAGGACGAGCATCGCGGCTGCCAAAACCACACCCGCAATCTGCATCGCCATCACAATTGCAACGGCAAGAATGACCAAGAATGTATTGGTGATGCGTTTGGAGTTAAGCCCATACGCATCGACCACGGGTTCATCGAACGCCCAGAAAATGAGCTGTCGGCGAATACACCAAACCACCGCGAGAATCGCAATGACCACAGCAATCGCCAGCGATGCCTTTGGCCAATCTGTATCAAGAATATTGCCGAACAATATTTCCTCAATCAAATGATGCTCATCTTGATGCTCGGCCGCAGCATGCCCATGTTCGTCGTGCCCATGGCCAGATTCTGCGAAGGTAAAGAGCACAAACCCAAGGGCCATCGAAGCCGACAGCACGACACCAATCGCGGTGTCTGCTCGTCCTTGATGCGATCGCGTGAGGGCTGCGATCCAGAGGGCTGCGAGGATACTAAACGCCACGACAATCGCGAGTTGTCCGATCTCGCCCATTGTGGTTGCGCCATGCACACCCAATACCAGAGCGATCCCGACGCCTCCGAATGCTGCGTGCGATATCCCTTGCCCAATAAACGCAAGCCTTTTAAGAACCACAAAGACACTCAGCGCCCCGCCCATCAGGGCGATTGCGAGTGCTGCGATAATGATTGGTGCGAGTTCATTCATGATTCACCCCCTTGATCGCCACAGCCACAATCGTGCTGGTGTTGATGGATGTGCGAGGGATCATCACAATCATCTGCAAGGTGCGCATCAATATGAATATCACCAAAGACACCAGCCACATCATGCGCGAAGACCTGCGCGAGCACCGCTGGAGTAAGTCCTTGAGCTGTATCATGAAAGTGGAGCGTCCGCGATAAGCACGCGATCCGATCGGCGACGGCTGCAATCGCACGCATGTCATGCGACACAACAACGACCGTTAAATCAAGTTCCTTGTGCAGCGTCTCAATGAGTTCGCCAAAGCGTTGTTGCCCTGCGATATCAACCCCCACTGTGGGCTCGTCGAGCACCAAAAGCTTTGGATTTCCTGCGATCGCCCGCGCGATCATGACGCGTTGGAGTTGCCCCCCTGAGAGCCCACCGATTGGGCGATGAGCAAGATCTGCAAGATCCACCAACTCGATCGCTCTGTTGATTGCTTGACGATCATCGACTGCGAGCTTCTTCCAAGGCTTGATTCGGCATGCTCGCCCGAGTGCGACGACCTGCTCTACAGATATTGGCCAATCCCGATCGGCCTCGATGCGTTGGGGGAGATATCCAATCAATCCTTGCTCGCGTGCTTCGATCGGCGAACGCCCAAAGACACGAATAGTCCCTGATGTTGGCTTGATCATGCCAAGGATCAGTTTGATGAGTGTCGATTTCCCGCCCCCGTTGGGTCCAAGGACTCCGAGCTTAGTATGTTCATCAATTGTAAAGTTCACATCATCAATCGCAAGCAAAGGCGATGCGTCAAAGCCCGAAGCCGGGTAGGTGTATGAGACATGATCAATTTCAACTGCTGGTACCATAGTAGATTATTGAGATTGCGTTGGCGATAAACAAGCACCCGATCACATATCACGAATGCCACAAACTGACCCTACCGACTATTGCACCGGCACCTCGACCCAGAACCAGCCTCGCAGATCCCCCAGTGCGAATCCGGTTGCCTGATCAGCCGGGTAATTTTCGGCGATTGATGATCGAACATTCGCAGAAATAATGTTCTTGTCGCCATGACAAAGCATGCAGGGCGGTGCGATATTGATCGGGTAGGTCACCGCCAGAGTGCCGTCAGCGTTGATAAAATATGCCGATTCTGCTTGTTTCGTGTCAACGATTGATTTCATCCAAGCCGGAGGCGTGTTTGTTTGGTTGCGAAGTTTAAACGATGTTCGCCCGATCGTTACCCCATGCTTCTCGCTAAGCTCCGTTGCGATCTTTGGCGCAATGACTGAACATACCCCAACCGCTCCATGCGGGCCGTCGGCTTTGATCGATGCGAGTAGATTCGATTTGAGTGTCGATTCCATCTCGTTGCGGGCTTGGATCGCGAGGGCCAGTTGAGCAGCAGCCTTTTCGTCGAGTTGATCAACGCTCGTAGACACCCACGAAACTTCTTGCGATTGTGGAGTCGAAGATGTTTTTTCACAACTCGCGAGCATTACAGCCCCGCATCCAAAGCTCATGGCTGCGAATCGTATAAATTGCTTGTCTGGTTTAAGCATCTGAACTTGAATCCTGTTCCGTGTTTTCATTCTTTGTTTGCGTGTGCATTGTGTCGTCGTCATCGAACACCGCCCGAAATGCCGGCGTGTCAAGATCATCAAACTGGCCGCTCTTTGCTGCCAGAACAAAGGCAACGATACCGATACCTGCGAGGATAAGAGCTGCTGGAATCATGATAAAAAGTACAGACATGCTACCTCGGCTCCTTCCATTTTCGCGTGCTCATCGCCACAACTGTGAGCGAACTGATCGGCATGATGATCGCAGCGATCAACGCATTAATCGTCCCGGTCATCGCCAAGACTGCCGCGATAGCATTATAGCACACCGAAAAAACCAGGCTCATATGAATTGTACGCATTGTATGAGCACTGAGCGAAACAAGCGAAACCAAAGGGCCAACACCCTGCGTCGTCAGATAAATATCAGCTGCTTCGAGCGAAGCCTCGGCCCCACCATGCACCGCGATGCCAACATCGGCACACGCCAACGCTGCGGCGTCGTTCACGCCGTCGCCCACCATGACCACCCATAGATCATGTTCCGATCTCAACGCACGCACATGATCCGCCTTGGCTTCTGGCGAGACGGATCCGGTCGCATTGTCGATGCCAACTTCCTTGGCGACCTCTGCAACAATCTTTGGATGATCGCCCGAGCATAGGCTCAGCTCCCAGTGAAGCCGTTGTAATGAATCGATCGCATGAGCAGCATCGTCTCTGATCGGGTCACCGATACCAACGATGCCCATGCCAAGAGTGTCCGAATAAATCACCACCGGCGTCAGGCTCTGATTGAGCATCGAGTCGATTGATGACTGAACCTTTGAATCCAGCGGCATGATCGAGTTGATAAAGGCAGGTGAGCCGATGCTAATCGTCTGGTTGTTCACTACGCCCGAAATGCCTGCCCCGACCGTTTGATTGATCTCCGTTGCAACCAAAGGCGTTTCGCTCTGTGCCCCATTGGCGATCGCTCTGGCAATCGGATGGTTTGAGTGTGCTTCAACCGCGCCAGCCATCGCCAAGAGTTCGACATTGCATGCAGATTGAACGATGCTCGTCTTGCTCTGTGTGATTGTTCCTGTTTTATCGAGAATCATCAAGCCCGGCTTAGACATCGATTCAATTGCCGATGCAGATTTGATAAGAATCCCCGCTTTGGCTGCCCGTCCCATCGCGATCGACATGGCCATCGGGGTTGCGAGTCCGAGCGCACACGGGCAAGTTACGATCAACAACGCCGTCGCAAACTCGATCCCCATCACAAACCCCGATCGCATCGTCCAATACACCATCGTGATCGCCGCGAGCGCGATCACAATCAATACGAATCGTGCTGCGATCCGATCGACGAACTGTACAATCGGTGCCTTATCCGCCGATGCGCTCGCGACGAGGTGCATGAGCTTACCCACACGCGTCGAATCACCCACAGCCGTCACGCGAATCCGAATCGGGGATCTCAAATTTGTCGCCCCAGCCACCACCTCATCGCCGATTTTGGCCAAGATTGGTCGAGATTCCCCGGAGATAAACGATGTATCGAGATTCGTTTCACCTGTTTCGATAATACCATCGGCCGGGATCGATCCACCCGCTTCAACCTCGACAACCATGCCCTCCTCGACTGCCTCGATCGGTACTCGGTTCGTTGAACCATCATCGTTCACCTTGAGCGCACTCGTCGGCGTCAATGTCAGCATCAACTCGACATGATCCGACGCGTTTCGCTGTTGACGGTGCTGAATCCAACGCCCTACCAACAAAAAGAACACGAGGATCGAAAGCGAATCGAAGTAGATCTCGCCGGTGCCCATGATCGTGTTGTACGAGCCCCAAAGCCCCCCGACCGCCAAGGCCAACGCGATCGGGATATCAAGATGCGCTACGCGTATGCGCAACGCCGCGATCGCACCAATAAAAAACACACGCCCCGGCCACACCAACGACAGCACCCCAAGCCCCATCGAGTACCACCGAAAAGTGTTCTTCCAAGTCTCCGCCATCCCTTCGAGGGCGCCCCCATGCAAAGCGATAGCTAACAACATCACATTGCCCGCGATCGCGCCGGCGACCCCCACCCGAATCAAAAACTTACGATCTTCTTTGACCCGTGCTTCGCGGGCTGCTGCGCCTCGCGCGGGGTGCGCCGCATACCCGAGCCGATCAAGCGCACGAGCAACATCCGACAGCTTCACCTTGTCAGGCTGATATCGCACAATGGTTGTCCGCCGACGAATGTTGGCGCGAGATTCGACGACCCCATCGATCACCGTTGGCAGCCGCTCGATCAGCCATACACACGCCGCACAGTGCATGCCCTCAAGAAGTAGTTCAGTCTGGGCATACCCACCGGGCAAGTTATCAACGCATGACGCTTGAAATGAAGGGTCATCGAGTTCTTCGTAGCTGCCATCGGTTGAGGTGACACGCTGAGCATCTGGATTGACCGCATCGCGCACGGTGTAGTATCCATCGAGCCCGGCACCATGAAGAATATTCCACACAGACTTGCACCCATTGCAACAGAACTGAAACTCTGCATCGGGTTCAATCAATCCGACAGGCACCGCCAGCTTGCAATGATTGCACTCAACGGGTTGTACAGATTCATTCGACATAGGTAGAGAGCATTTTAGTCGTCAGGTTTAGTCGTCAATAATCGAATCCGTTGGCGTCTCGATCTCTTCGATTTCAGCCGTATCGCAAAGCGGACAATCGACCCCGCCGGGCATAGGCACCGCATTGGGCGATTCATCAATCCCCAAAGATTCACGCGTGATCTCCGAAACCCCAAGCCCGCCCATCGCCGTCATCACCCCCACTACCATAACTGCAAAGGCGGTTATGATTGGTAACTTGGTATTGACCCGACCTGAGAGCAACTGGATTCCTGCACCAAGCGAGACCATCACCGGCAGCGTGCCCATCCAAAACGCCGCCATCGTCAATCCGCCCCAGACCGGGTTCGCAGTACCCGCTGCAAGAAATGCAAACGCGTACAGCCACCCACAGGGGAGTAACGCAGTCAGTAAACCGATAGTCAGTGCGCGTTTGAATGGCGTAAGCCCGAACGCTGCGCGTTGGGCGTTCTCGATAAACTTGCGTAAAAAAACTGGCACGCCGAGGTGTTTGATCTTCATTCCACTTATACGAGCGATCGCGAGCAGCCCAAACCCGATCATCATCACACCTGCGAACATCATCGCACCTCTTTGGATACCAACAAACCCACCCCCAAAGTCGATCGCTTGCCCAACAACACCCGCGATCACGCCGAGCGATGTGTAGGTCACCAATCGCCCGCCGTGATAGGCGCTTTGTAATCGTACACGAGCCTTCTTTGTTCGATCCTCATCAGACCCGAGCGCAAAGAACATCAGCCCGCCGCACATGCCTGCGCAGTGCAAACTCCCAAACACCGACATCAATAAAACGGTCGCGATCAGCGGGCGGAGCGTTTCTATGGTTGTGATATCCGATGCATCCATAGCAGTCTATTTCCGTTTACTGAATCTCGATCTCGCGTGTTATCATCGCCTGCATGCCCTGATAGCGAATCGCCAAATGTGCATTCCAATATCCTGGCGCGTTCATCGCGAGCGTTGACTGATAGAGCCCGTCGCCCATGCCCAGCATCACCATTTTTACTCGATCACTCACATGGGCAGGGTGATAGCATTCGAGTTCGACGAGTGCCCGATCAATCGAATCGCCATTGGCATCTTTGATCGTGATACTCATCTGGCGGGTCTGTTCCGCATCATCCGCAGGCTCGCCGACAACGATCTCGATCACCCATCCCATTTTGTCCGCTACTTCAAACATCTCACGCTGATTATCCCAGTCGATCGACTTGGCATAGTAATCAGGCTCGACATACAGATCGTGCCGGGCCGACACCACTGCAAGCGTGCCCAGCATAATCGACGCATGCAATGTAAGCATCCCAACGATAATCATCGGCCAATACTTGCCCCGCTTGAGAAAACTCAGTTTCTTAACTTCAGAATCACTCTGGATCATGGTTTCTTATCCTTTGGCAGGCTCATCGGCCCAAGTATCTTGTAAGTCTCAACTGTCTCATAGTTGCCCTGATCATCAACAATCTTGATCGAAAGAATCACTTCGCCATCGGTAAACACAGAGAACGGCGCGATGATCAGCATCATCTCAGAACTCGTTTGAACAGCCTCAATCGTCATGGGTTCAAAGTGATCAATCCGCACGCCAGCAGGTTCGATCACGCTCACTGTATAAGTCGCGGTCTCTTCTGTACGATTCGAAATCCGCACGCGAACCTGGTTCGTAATGTCCTGTGATTCGAGAATATTAAACGGCAACCCCTGCCCACGAATAAACAACACATCCGCCGCCGGCTTGGTCGAGAGCAAAAATATAAATGCCGTCAATGTACCGATCAAAATCAACGGATAAATAATCACGCGTGGACGGATAAGATGACTCTTGCCGCCGTTGATAATGCGCTCGGATGAATACCGGATCAATCCTAACGGCCGCCCGATTTTTTCCATCACGACATTACACGCATCAACACACTGGGCACACCCGATGCACTCAAGTTGAAGCCCATCGCGGATATCGATCCCCGTCGGACAGGTCTGCACGCACATCGTGCAATCAATACAGTCGCCGAGATCTTCTTCAAGAACCGGCAAGCTGATAATCTCACCAATCTTGTTCTTCTTTGCTCTCTTCTTTTTGCCGCGTGGATCGCCTCGTTTTTTGTCGTAGGTAACGATCATCGAATCCTGATCGAGCAACGCGCTCTGCATGCGTGCATATGGGCACATCACACAGCATACCTGCTCACGGAAATATGCGAAGTCGAACATCATCAGCCCGGTCGTGACAAACATGACCCCAAAGGCGGCTGGATGATCCGCGGGCGAACCCCAGATCCATTCTTTAAGATTATCCGCACCCACAAAGTATGAGATGAAGGTCTGCGAGAGATGAATCGAAACAACGAGGTAAGCGACATACTGGAGAACCTTGCGAATCCCCAAGAAACTCTTGGCTTTGGCTTTGCCCGAACCACCAACAAAGAACCGCTCGATCGGGCGATACAGAAACTCCATATACACCGTCTGCGGACATGCCCAACCACACCAAATGCGTCCAAAGAGCGCAGTGATCAAGAACACACTCACAAACCCGGTGATCAGCAACAACGCCAACAAAAGCGTATCGGTCGGCAGGAATGTCTTGCCAAAGAAGGTGAACTCTCGATGGATAATATCCAGAAATACCAAAGGGTTGCCATTGAACTCAATCCAAGGCACCGCCGAAAAAACAACAATCAAAAGCCAAGCAACCATTCGCCGAGCGGTAAGAAACTGCCCCTTTGACAAACGTGGATTGAGCCATCGGCGAGATCCATCATCATTGAGAGTCGACAGCACACGCTCTTCTGGCGCGAGATTGGTTACTTCATCTGACATACCGTCTCCTCGAACTGAATCACCCCGCCTGCATGCGTATGAATCAGCGACGATCCCGGGGAATTTCTATCTTACCCCCCGTCATCGCCCTTTATCGGAGCCGGGAACGGTGCGATGACCTCACCCGCATCTGATCCATCAGGACCGGGTACATTGGTGCCTCGCAAAGAAGCCGCATACGCAGCAACCATCGCGATTTCGTTTGTATTGAGCAAAGTCTGTGCAGGCATCTTCTTGTTCTCGGTGCCATTGGTCACCAAGTCCACAATATCCATCATTCCCTTGACATACAAGTAGTTATCATCGGTCAGGTTGAGCCCTAAACCTGTGATCCCCTGTGCCTGCTTGCCATGACAGACGGTACATGTGCCATTGAAGATGCTCTTGCCCGTTGCCAACCAAGACTCGTTCCCCATGATCGTTTGGAGTTTGATCTCGTCCATTGGCATCTCGCGGAGCTTGCCGAACTGAACTTCTTCAGCTGCTGCTATCTTATTGGCCAAGCGAACCTCCCGCGATGGAACCATTGGCGTGAAGTGAACCACGACCACATACAGCACCGCGAATACACACGAACCAAGGAAGATCATGTGCCACCAACCCGGGATCGGATTGTCATACTCTTGGATGCCGTCGTAGTTATGCGAGAGCAACTCTTCTTTGCGCGCATCGCTCTTGTATGAATCTGGCTTGTTGATCTCAGGCATGGGAGCCCCCCCCGTTTTGAACTGGGTCTGTTGAGTCTGTATCTGTATTGGATTCGATCGATGAAACGCGAGGCGTAAAAATCACATCGTCATCAAGCGGAATGTTCGCTGCGGCTTCGATCTCTTGCTTCGATTTCGTCATCACATTCCACACCACCGCAATGAAGGCAGCCAGAAAGAAAATCAAAGCAATACTCGGATAGATCGAAAGATCAAGGAATGAAACAATTTCGGACATTCTCATGGCGACACCCCTTCCGTTTCAACCTCTGACTCAACCGGCGGCGGAGTCTTCGAGATATCCGTGCCCATCCGCTGGAGATAAGCAATTAGTGCGATGACCTTCTTGTCATAGGTTTCTTCATACGAAGGACCACCTTGTGCTTCGAGCTCCATCGCGATCTCAAGAGCTTGTCCCTTGGCGTGCTCAACGGTCTTGCCTTCGAGCAACAACTCGCCATAAGGAACACCCATAAGTGCCATCGAATCAACCCGACCACGGATCTCATCGAAGTTGACGGTATTCTTTAACAGCCAAGGATAACGAGGCATGATCGAGTTCTCGGAGATATCCGCAGGGTTTTTGAAGTGAAGGTAATGCCACAGATGCGTACGCAATCCGCCCTCACGAGCGAGGTCTGGACCGATTCGACGCGAGCCCCACTGGAAAGGATGGTCATAGATAAACTCACCCGGCTTGGAGTATTCGCCGTACCGCATGGTTTCCCAAAGGAACGGACGGATCATCTGCGAGTGACAGTTGTAGCAACCCTCAGCGATATAAATGTCTCGCCCGGCAAGTTCCAAAGGCGTGTACGGCTTGACCGTCGAAATCGTCGGAATATTCGACGAAACCAAGAACATCGGGACCGCTTCGACAATCCCGCCAATCGCAACCGCGACGAGCACCCAGAGAGTCATCTTCACAGGCTTGCGTTCGAGCGAGCGATGCCAGTTGCCTTGGAGGAACTTATCGCCCGCGTTGCCCAGCTTGGTGTTTGCACCCAAGCGTGACTTAGCTGGCGGATCGCCATCATAATTTTTGCTCAGAGCTGGTGCATAGTGAACAACTTCTTCATACTTCTCTGGGCGTGTGCGCCAGGTCATGAACATGTTGTAGAGGCCGAGGATTGCACCAGTGAGGTACAACAACCCGCCAACAACACGAATCCAGTACATCGGAATCAAGATAGTAACTGTTTCGATAAAATCTGGGTAAGACAAACGCCCGTTGACATCAAACGCACGCCACATCAACCCTTGGGTGATACCAGCAGCATAGATCGCCAGGACATAGAGCACCATACCGATCGTGCCGATCCAGAAGTGGGCAGCACAGAGTTTCTTGGAGTAAAGCTTCGTCTGGAAGAGCCGAGGCATCATCCAGTAGAGCATACCAAAGGTCATAAACCCGTTCCAGCCAAGCACGCCCGCATGAACATGGGCGATGGTCCAGTCGGTGTAATGCGAGAGCGAGTTGACCGATTTAATCGACAGCAACGGGCCTTCAAATGTTGCCATGCCATAGAAGGTAATGCCCACGATATAGAACTTGAGAATCGGATCAGAAGCCACACGATGCCAAGCACCACGCAAAGTCATCAGACCATTAATCATCCCGCCCCACGATGGCATCCAGAGCATCACCGAAAAGACCATACCAACCGTCGAAGCCCATTCTGGCAACGCGGTGTAGTGCAAATGGTGAGGGCCGGCCCAGATGTAGATAAACACCAATGACCAGAAGTGAATAATCGAAAGCTTATACGAGAACACCGGCCGCTCGGCAGCCTTAGGAAGAAAGTAGTACATCATTCCAAGGAAAGGTGTCGTCAAGAAAAACGCAACCGCGTTATGGCCATACCACCACTGCATGAGTGCGTCTTGCACACCTGCATAAATTGGGTATGACTTGAGTGCAAGCTCAGCCGATGGCATCTCGCCATACTGAACAAGGTAAACCAAACCCGCCGGCACCCACAGGTTGTTAAAGACATGAAGCATCGTCACCGTGACAATCGTGGCAATATAGAACCACAACGCGACATAGATATGACGCTCGCGGCGATGGATCAGCGTCATCATGAAGTTGCCGCCAAAGAACACAAGCCAGACCACCGCGATCATGATATCAATTGGCCATTCGAGTTCGGCATACTCTTTACCCTGGGTGATTCCAAATGGCAATGTGAGTACTGCAGAGAGAATAATCAACTGCCAACCATAAAAATGGAGCTTGGAGAGAAGGTCAGAATACATTCTGGATTTGCAAAGCCGCTGCGTCGAGTAATACACCGCAGCAAATATGCCGTTGCCAGCAAACGCAAAGATCGCTGCGTTCGTGTGCAATGGACGCAATCGACCAAAGCTCAAGAATGAGACACCAAGCCCTGCATCTGGGAAAGCGAGTTGGAGCGCGATGATCACACCGACGAGCATCGCAACAACGCCCCAAATAATGGTTGCCCATGCAAACATCCGTACAATATGGTCGTCGTAGACAAACGCTTCAAGCCCGTCCTTATCAGGATGCTGATGCGACTTTGTTTTCTTTACTATATCCGCCACGATAGATACCCTTATGCGTTTGGTGCCCTTCAACTCAGTATCAGATAGACACCGATCGACACAGTCACATTGTCATACAGGAACAATACCAGAATATGGCATCACCGCCTGCAAAGCCACCCGTTTTCTTGTCCAATAGAAAACACTACGGCTTGACAGCACAAATAGTACCTGCTTACTCACAATGATCAACTCATAGAAAACTTCTTTGTCCTATTTAAAGAGACAATTTTGCAGAGAAGTTTTTTCTACCCGCACTCATCGATCCGAACTCAGCTTCGCGTGGTGTAGTTCTGGTCCATGAATCGGCGATATTCACCCGTGCGCACATGATCGGACCATTCTAGATTGTCCTTATACCACTGCACCGTCGCCTCAAGAGCTTCAGGCCATGCCGAGCGGGTTGGCTCCCAACCAAGCTCATCACGAATCTTGGTCGCATCAATTGCATAGCGCATATCGTGCCCGAGTCGATCGGGCACATGCTCTATAAAGGTCTCATCTCGCCCGCACAGATCAATCAGCATCTTGGTCAGTTCCAAGTTTGATCGCTCATTGTTGCCCCCGATGTTGTACGCCTCGCCCGGCTTGCCATCATCAAGCACTCGACAAATCGCCTCGCAGTGATCGAGTACATGGAGCCAATCACGAATATTGCGCCCGTCACCATACAAAGGCACCTTCTTGCCTTCGAGCAAGTTGTTCACAAACAACGGGATGACCTTCTCAGGAAACTGATAAGCCCCAAAGTTATTCGAGCATCGAGTGATCCCGGTGTTCATCCCGTAAGTATGGTGATAGGCTCGCGCAAGCATATCGCCTCCGGTTTTAGAAACCGCATAGGGCGAGTTAGGAGCCAACGGCGTCGACTCCATAAACAACTGGCTCTTGTCATCCAAAGGCAACTCGCCATACACCTCGTCAGTCGAGACATACACAAACCGCTTGATGTTGTGCCGCTTGGCTGCATCAAGCATGCACTGCGTCCCAATGATGTTCGTATTGAGAAACAGCGACGGATCATGGATCGATCGATCAACATGCGACTCCGCAGCAAGGTGCAACACCACATCGGCCTTGGGCATGATCTCGTCGAGCTTGGCTGCATCATTGATATCGCAATGCACAAACTCATGGCGAGGCTCATCAACAAACTCGGCCAAAGACTCCAAATTCCCTGCATAGGTAAGCCCATCGAGGTTAATCACTCGATCTTCAGGGCGGTTCTCAAGGATGTATCGGATGAGGTTTGAGCCGATGAACCCGGCGCCGCCGGTAACAAGTATGGTCTGTCCCATAGTGGATAATTCCTATTTAGCTAAAAGCCTAAGTTAAACTTTGTTCGCCCCAGATTCCGCGATCAGATTTGACGCGCGATGCAGGCTTTCAATCGTCCCCGCATCCGTCCACCATCCGTTAAGCGTTGCGCTCGTCAGGTTGCCCCGACGCAGATACTCTGTATTGACATCTGTAATCTCGAGTTCGTTCCGCGACGAGGGCTTGAGTGTTTCGCAGATGTTAAACACATCCGCGTCATACATATACAAACCCGTCACCGCCATATTGCTCGGCGGGTTCGTTGGCTTCTCGATGATATTCACGATCGTCTCGCCGTCATCACCAAACTCAACAACACCAAACCGCTCAGGATCATGCACCTCTTTGAGCAGCACCTTCGCGCCATCCTTCTGATTACGGAAGTCTTCGACCGCATCATTGATGTTGTTCTCGATGATGTTGTCGCCCAAAATCACACACACCTTGTCATCGTCGACAAAGTATCTGCCCAGCTTGAGCGCATCAGCAATCCCGCCTTCGCCAACCTGGAAGGCATATTCCAACCGGGTCAATCCCAGTTCTTTGCCGTCGCGCAAGAGCTTGATAAAATCGCCCGCGTTTTCTTCGCCGGTGACAATCATGATCTCGGTGATCCCTGCATTGACCAAACACTTGATCGGGTAGTACACCATCGGCTGGTCATAGACCGGCAGCAGGTGTTTATTGGTTACCAATGTCATCGGCCGAAGGCGTGTGCCCAAACCGCCTGCCAAAATCATACCCTTCATGCGTCGATCCCTCCAAAGATGGTGTGCCCGAGTGTATGCCCTCATCGGCAATAAAACGGGGTTTGTCCAGCAAGGTACGATCACCAACCTCAGGAGTCTCATCTTTCTTCATGAAATACTCAGCGTTTTCGGACGCGGGTTCCGGTTTAAACCACGCCCGATCGACGAACCCCGCCCAACCGCCCATCGGGACGCCCATTTTTGAAAATCAATCCGATATATGAGGTATGAGTTCACTCCCCGTCAACCCAACCTCTTCTCCCTCCCCCGCTTCCCCCCTCCGCCTGCACGATCCCGTGGGCGTTCCATCTGGACACCCAAGCCAGGCCAACCCGCTCAGCGATGCCCACCTCGACCAGATCAAGATCGCATCCAAGCGAGCCAAACCGATGGAAAAAGCCGTCCGATATGCCAACTTCTCAGGCTGGACGACCCTGCTCGCAGGCGCGTTGTCCTTGCCCTTCGCTCTGGGTCGGCCTCCAATGATGATCTTCGCGTTGGTCATCGCCGGGATCGGAACCCGCGAGCTCACCCTCCGCCGATCGCTCAAGACACTCGATCTACGCGCACCCAAGAAACTCGCCATCAACCAGCTCCTCCTCGGAGGCGCACTGATCACCTACGCCGTCTTTATGCTCATGTCTGCACCCGCCCAGACCATGATCGAATCGGCGATGCAAGCCGATCCGGTGATGCAAAGTACGCCGGAACTCGCAGGCATGATGGATGACCTTGTCGTCTTCGAACAGCTCGCCACCGCGATGATCTATGTCAGTATGATCTTCATCGCCATTTTCTTTCAAGGCGGCACCGCACTCTACTACTTCCTCAAGGGCTCGAAGCTCAAAAAAATGCACAAAGAGACCCCAGAATGGGTCATCCGTGTCTACCAGACCGTTCACAGCTAAAACCTTCGCATAAATCACACTATAATTGGGTGTATGGTTTTCAAATATGAAACCAGTGCTGCACAATTCCATACATATACTCACGAACCGAGTTTTTACCCTCGGCAAAATACCCCTGCCCTCACATGGAGTCATTCGTGAGCAATCGAAAAACAAAGCGTTCCTACATTCTCTGTCTCGCTGCGGGGCTTGCCCTCACTGCCCTCGCCGGGTGCACCAGCACCAACACGGTCTCGGACACATCAACCGTTCAGGTACGAACCGTATCAGAAGCCGACGCCCTCGCAGACTTTGATAGCATGTGGGACATCATCAACGAATCCCACTTCGATCCCGATTTCGGCGGCGTCGACTGGAACGCTGTACGCGATGAGCTTCGCCCGCAAGCAGCGCAAGCCCAAAACCGCCGCGAAATCCGCTCGATCATGCGCGATGCCATCAATCGGTTCGGACTCTCCCACTTCAGCATCCTTCCTGAAGCAGATGATGACGCTCCAACTGAAGCAAACAACTCAACATCCGACTCGGACATCATCGGATCAAACGACAGCATCAAACTCGTCGATGATTCCGATACCGACGGGCAAGGTGATTGGGATACCGGCATCGATATCCGCATGATCGATGGCCAAGCGGTTGTCTCTGCAATCCGCGACCAAAGCCCCGCCCAAAGCGTTGGCGTTCAAACCGGATGGATCCTCACTCATGCCAGATCGCAAGAACTGGCACCCAATCTTGAAAAACTTGCCAATGCAGTCAGCGCGATCGAGTTCGATATCTACGCCTCCAGCACGATCCTCAACAGCAACCTGCGAGGCCCAGAAAACACATCCATCGATCTGACCTTCATCGACGCCAACGAAGAAGAGATCGAACTCAACATCGCCCGCGCACCCATGC
>JAJRPN010000019.1 GCA_024280755.1 Planctomycetota bacterium | reverse complement strand
CCAGCACCGGAAACTCGGATTACCCGGGTCGTCAATCACCCATCAGAGGCCTGCTCCGCTACGCTCCGCAGCCCTCTGATGGGACAAAGGAACGCCGCTGCCCTAACATAGAGAGTGGTACAGAATATGGGGGCAGGTCAGCTTCGCATTGAACAACTCGCCGATCATGTCGGACCAGGAAATGTGCTGAGCATCGAGATTCAGAGCGAGCATGTGACAGAGGTCTTTAGCGGCTTTGGCGAGCGCGGTCGATCAGCCGAGCGTGTAGCTAAATCAACTGTGGCACAAGTTCATCACTATTTGCACAAGGGTGTTCCTGTGTGGAATCATCTCGCTGATCAACTCATGCTCCCGTTTGCTATGGCAGGAGCGGGGGAGTTCAAGACGAGTGCTTTGACGCTTCATTCAGATACAAATCGAGCAGTCATTGAGCAGTTTTTGCCAATCAAAGTTCACAGCCAAGACCTCGGTGGCAAAGTGTGTGCTGTTCGTATTCACAAGTAGGTACATAAACATTCGCAAGCGATGGCCCAGCTCACCATTCAGCTGCTGAATCATTTTCGGAAGTCGGGATATGATTTTTTGTGGGCTGTGATTCAAGAGGAGTTTGACGCTCGAACATTCGATAATTCTTCAGATCGTGATCAATACTGGCAGCTTGTTGTCATCGTGTTCACAGAATAAAGATGATTATTGAGCGAACCGATGCGAGAATTTCGCCGTATACTAAGACAACACGCCTTCTCCCTCGGCTACATTGCGATCGCCTTACGTCGAGGGGGCATGCCCAACGCACCGGAGACATACATGTCCAAAGCTATCACTCTTGCCAAGTTCACCCTCGCCTTCGTGATCATCGCCGGCGGCTTCTCGCTCATCATCGGCTCGCTCATAGGCGGCGGGATGTCGCGCAGCTATAGCGAGTTGAAAGGTATCAACAATGACCCACGCTCCATCTTTGTTCAGGTTGTCCTCATCGAGACCGACGCCAACACAGCACAGTCTGCTGCCCTTCCGACACCGGGTGTGCAACTGACCGATGCAAACTTTGCCAGCTTACTCACAGAGGCCGACAGCCTTCGCGATGATAAGGGCGCACGCATCCGTACCCCCTCTCTGCTTGTTCAGCACGCCGAGACGGGCAGCATTACCGTCAAGCTCGGCGACCGCATTTTCGATGCAGCCGTCTCGCCGAGCGTCATCGATACCAAGCGTGGCCCGGTTCTTCGCGTGGCGATCCAGATCCAGCGTACGGACACTGATTCAGCCGCAACCCCCCGAGAGCTGACCTTTTTCACCGCCTATACCGCAGCCCCGGGCAGCGTGGTTGTGCTCGACTTGGCCGATCTTGGTCTCCCGGGTACTCGTGGAGTGCTCGCCCTGCGCACCACGCTCATCGACCCTACGCCGATCGCAACCAACTGACGCCTGCGGCCGGTAGCCTGAGCACGCACACGACTGGCTCTTTAATATTGACAACCCTGGTTAGTCCCCCCATTGCATTTTTAAGAGCAGGGGATCAACTCAACCGTAGTGAGGCTATAGGGCAGGTTAAAGTTTCTCCTTGCGATCATCCTTGCAGAGGGGCGTATTGAGCGGCAATTTCTGGTTTGTTCCAACGGGTATAACAATCAAACGCGTAGGATCGGGCAATTTTTGTGTATCGATGATCGGCCCCTAAGGCTTCGATAAGTCCATCGAGTGCATGTAAGATATGTTCCTCAGCTTCTTCGAACTCATCAAGAAAGGCGAGTGTTCTTCCAAGCGAAGCTGCTGTGAGGTGGGTCTTGACATGGTCTTCGCCGAAGATTCGATGGCGGTCTTCGAGCACTTCGCGGAAGCCTTGCTCGGCGAGTTTATACTGGCCGTGTACGAGATAGAGTATGGCAAGATTGTCTCGGGCAACAAGCGTTGCGGGGTGGTCATGGCCGAGTGTTTGAGTTCTGAGATCAATTCCCTCATGATGGAGCTTGATTGATTCCTCGTATCGTTTGAGTTGTGTATAGACAGTAGCAAGGGCAGAGATCGCATCCACGGTGCCGTTGTAGCGAGGCGCCTTTGTTCGGCCGATCTCAACTGCTTGCTCAAAGTATTGAGCTGCTCCGACAATATCTGTCATGTGATACAACAAACTTGCGTGCTGGACCAAGGTGTCGATCATGATCTCTGAGGATACTTGTGCGTTCCCCTTAGCCATGTCATTCGTTCTTTTAACGATTGTGAGTGCAGTATCGAGATCATCAATATCCATATAGACATCTGCGAGCGAGTTGCGTCGATTGATCACAATGTCGATCGGTAGATCGAGCAACTCGCTGATCTCAACCCCTCGGCGGAGTTGAATCAGTGCCTCCTCGTATTCGTTCATCAGACGAAACTGATCACCCATAGTAAACCGGATCGAGGCCTCGGCTTCGGTTGCATCAATAAAGCGTTCATCGATTTTTTGTGCTGCCTTTCTCATCGCATCGAGGAGCGTGATGTTTGCATCGCCACCAAACTCAGGATTCCCCGCAGCAAAGAGATCGTCGGTTACAAACGCATTGATGAGTTGCTGAATCTTCTGTTCTTGGCGAGCCGCCTCACGCTCAATGTTGGCTACTCGCAAGGCGTTTCCGATGAGAAGTACCGCAGAAAATAAGACAATCATAATCATCGTGAAAGAACCGACAAGCACCGGGTTCCGCTTTGAGAACTTGCAGAGCTGATACCATGTGCTTGGTTTTCTGGCAACTATGGGTTGGTTTGTTGCGTACCGATCGAGATCATCTGCAAGTTTTCCAGCATCTGCGTACCGTAGGTTCATGTCCTTGGAGAGGGCTTTGGCGACGATGATTTCGATATCGCCTCGGAGTGATCGGTTGTGTGTTCCGAGCAGGTCATGCTCTTCATCACGGATCGCTCTGATGAGTTCATAAATGCTTGATTCGTGTTTGATCAGCGGGTTTTCATTGACGAGAAGTTCGTAGCAGATCAGCCCCAGTGCGTAGACATCGGTTTGTTTATTGGTCGTATGTGTGCGCTGATCGATCTGTTCCGGGGCCATATATTGCAGCGTGCCCAGGAGTTGCCCTGTCTGTGTCATCTGTGTTCGCTGTTCGATTTCCATATCGAAGGCAATCCCAAAATCGAGGATCTTAACTCGCCCCTGGGTATCGACCAAAATGTTGCTCGGCTTGAGATCGCGATGCACGATCCCAAGATCATGAGCATGGGCAACACCGCGGCACACATCTCGCATGAGCCCAAGAATATGCTGTGTATCAAGCTCATCGTCTCGGCAGTGCTCAGTGATAGGCTTGCCGATGACAAGTTCCATCGACACAAATGGTATTGATCCAGTTTCGCTCGTAGCAACCCCAGAGTCATAGATCATTGCGATCGCGGGATGGTTCAGTTTGGCCAAAATGTCGGCTTCACGCTCGAACCGTTTTCGAATCTTCGCGTGCATCGAGCGTTGACGGATAACTTTGAGTGCGATATGTCGCTTGGGTGAATCCTGGGCAGCCTCGTAGACGATGCCCATTCCCCCTTCGCCTAAGACACGGATGATTTCAAACGCCCCGATGTGTTCAGGGATTTGGTCGTCTTGGTCTATTTCAACAAGCAGAGATTTGGAATCCATCATTGGAAAATCTTTGTCATCTTCTCCGAGTAGCGATCGTACATCAGAAATGAGCTTCAGGTCATCATCGCAGAGTTCTCTGAGTCGATGTTCGCGTTGGGCACCAGCGAGATCGCACACTTGTGCAAAAATATGCTCGACTCTCTGGAACCAGTCTTTATCATTCTCTATGTCAGATTCATTGTTGTCAGACTTATTCATATATCAATCATCCGTTCTTGTCATGGAGTTGATTCATGAGCCATGCGCGAGCAAATCGCCAATCGCTCGATGCGGTAGATCGTGCGATTCCCAAGATACGAGCAGTGGTCTCTTCATCAAGACCGCCAAAGAATCGGAGTTCGACCACTTTGGCTTTGCGTTCGTCATGATCGCGTAAGCGGTCGAGTGCTTCATCAAGCGCGAGCAGTTCGGCGTGGTCGATCGGTGCTGGCGACTCAATGCCAGAAATAGTGAGTCGAAGAACCTGCTGATCCCCTCCGCGTTTGAGACTGTTGGCTGATCGGGCATGATCGATCAGAATCCGGCGCATGACTTGCGATGCGAGTGAGAAGAAATGGTCTTCGGAGTTGATATCGAGCCCGTCGGCATTGATGAGCCGAATAAAAGCCTCGTGAACCAATGCTGTAGGTTGAAGCGTGTGGTCTTTTCTCTCAGTTTTCATCAGTTGCTGGGCGAGTTGCCTCATCTCATCATAGAGGATCGCAGAAAACTCTGCCGGATCGGACAAATTTCCAGCAGAAAGCCCTGTAAGCAAGCGGGTCGCAAGTCTTTGGGTTGTGGAGTCCGTGTGCATGTATACAGATTGTACAAAATGGAAGCCGTTAGCCGGAATCCGATTCGGGTATTTAACTGAAAAACAGGAAATAGTGAGATTCTATCGGGCGCGTTGTGCCTCGATCCCGCTTTATTTTGTGTACAGACACCCATCAACAACTCAAAACGAGGGATCCAATCATGAACATCACACGCTCAAACGCACTGTTTTCACCCCGCCTGGCCTCGATTCTTGTAATATCTGCATTGACATCAGCTTCAGGAGCAGCAACGCTCACGGTCGGGCCAAGCCTCATCGATTTCGACTTTATCACGATTACCGCAGCGATTAGTTCTGGAGTCGATGGGGATGTGATTGAGATCGCACCCGGTTTGTATCCAGAAAACTTACTCATCTCAAATAAAGACCTCACGCTCCGCAATGCTGGCGGGGGCACGGTCACCGTGTTTGGGCAAGGGCTCAACAAGTGCTTGCTCATCACAGGCAGTTCGACTGATGTAGAACTCGAGGGGATTATTTTTAGCAATGGCTTCTCGACGACCGCAGGTGCGGGGGTGTCTGTCGAGGGTGGCTCGCGTGCAAATATCACCGATTGCATTATCGAAAATAATACAAACACTATCTTCGGTGGTGGGTTGTACATGTCTGGTGGTGGGACGGTGTCCAACACGATTATTCGAAACAACACCTGTATGGGCAACGGCGGAGGCGTATATCTTGCAGGCGGCATCCACAAGACCTTTAATGATTGCACTATCGAAGGGAACACAGCCGATGGCGAGGGTGGTGGTATGGCCTATGTCATGCCCGGGAACTTGCTCGACATGTCCGGGTGCCGGTTTGAATCGAATACTGCGTTCAGCCGTGGGGGAGCCATCGCAGTACTCGGGACCGCATCAGCCGGTATTGTTGACATCGAGAACTGCGTGTTCATTTCCAATCGAGCCGAGAGTGCAGGGGGAGCAGTTTGGGTATCGGATCAAGATGTTTTTCGTGCACTCAACACCATATTCATCAACAACACCGCAGCGGGTAATGGTGGAGTTGTTCGAAACGAGCAGGTTTTCGAAGCGGTCAACTGCACATTCGCTGGGAACGGTGTCGATGCGGATGGTGTGAGCGATTCCTTCAGCGGAGTTCGAGTAGATGCACAAACAAACCTGCTCAATAGTATCGTCATCAACTCCAGTGCAACATCTCACAGCGGGGTTGGCATCTTCAATGCTCGCTACTCATTGATTCCCGAAGCCTCATCTGGAATGGCAGATGCAGAAGGGAACTTTAACGCGGATCCAATGTTCATAGATCCATTCGGGGAAAACTATTCACTCGTGACCGGATCGCCAGCAATCGACGCGGGTGATTCTCGTGGCGAAATGGGGAATCCGAGTATTGGTGAAGTGTTTGTCCTCGATGTACTCCATGATCTCGCAGGCAATGTCCGCAACTTAGATGACGCCGACACGATCAACACGGGGGTCTCGGTTTGGGAGTTGTGTATTGATCTTGGTGCCTACGAATATCAGCCCAGCGATGCTCCTGATTGTGCAGCCGATCTCAATGGCGACGGCGTATTGAACTTCTTCGATGTCTCGCAGTTCCTGTCGCTCTTTGGTGCAGGTTGTCCATAACTTATTGACGAATACAAATTGACGAATACAAACAGTCACACACGAGGGATCAATCACCATGAAACATATTTGTCACGCAATCGTTCTTACTACACTCGCGATCACGAATCCAATGGCCTATGCCCACGATGGAGATTCATCTTGCGGCATGACTTGCGCCCAGCGGGTACCCGAGCCGTTAAAGCAAACGCGAGTACTTGATCGAGTCCAAGGAGCCCAAAATCTTGGGCGTGGAGTTGGTGGGCTTGAAGATGGTTCGACCATTGACATACTCGTGGTGTATACCCCTCAGGCGGTTACGCATCAAGGATCACAAGTTGCGCTCGAAGCAAAGATCAATGCAGGGCTTGCCGAACTCAATCTTGCTGCAAGCAACTCGATGGTGAACACGCTCTATCGCATCGTTCATATGACCGAAGTGAGTTATGTCCAAAGCGGTTCGATGGGGACACAGCTCGCAGAGTTACGAGTTCCAGATGATGGTGTGCTTGATGAGGTTCATACTCTGCGTGATCTCCACAAGGCTGATATAGTCATGATGGTGATCTCTTCTGGAAATGTATGTGGCATCGCCAATATCGGGGTTGGTCCAGGGAATACCCCGACCCCGGAGAATGCGTTTAGTGTTGTTTCGTCGAACTGTATCGAAGCACCAACTTCTGCGTTTGCGCACGAGATCGGACACAATATGGGCATCATTCATGGGTTCGAAGAAAACCCATGCACAAACGGCAGTTCACGGTTTGCCAAAGGTTTCAACGCGCCCGACGAGTCATTCAATACGGTGATGGGCGTTGGCGTTGGGCCTCGAGTTTTGCAGTTCTCAAATCCAAGTATCGATTTCAATGGTCAACCGACTGGGGTAGTTGCTGGTGATGAGTTCGCAGCAGATAGTGCAATGGCTTTAGAACTCGCATCTGCTGTTGTCTCAAAGTACCGCAATCGAGATTATAACGCCAACGGCGTGGAAGACAACGACGAGATTCTCGCGGGCACACTCAATGACTGTGATGGCAATGGTTACCCAGATTTCGCAGACCAAGATTTTAATAAAAACGGCATACCCGACGCATGCGATATCGCTCTGGAGACAAGCCTTGATCTCGATCTCGACGGTGTTCCAGACGAGGTTGAGGTTTCGGTGATTATGGTCGATGATGATGTGATTGCAACAGGGACGGGTGATGGCTGGGGCAATGCGATCAGCGATCTGCAAGAAGCTTTTACACTTGCCAGAGCGAGTGGAGGGGATATATCACAAATCTGGATTGCCGACGGGATCTACACGCCAGCAAGCAACGGTCAACGCGCCCAAGGCTTTGATCTGATATCAGGCGTGTCACTTTACGGCGGGTTTGTCGGGACCGAAACTTCGATCGAAGACCGTATCCCCGGAGTTGCTCAATCGATTCTTTCGGGAGATCTCAATCAGGATGATGGTCCAAACCTGACCAATCGAGAAGAAAACACCATCAACACTTTGTTCCTCTTTCGTCAGGACAATAGATTGACGCTCGATGGGATTATTGTCGAAGGCGGGAATGCAAACTTCGAAGTCAACTGCGGCGGGTTTATGTTTAGCGGCGGTGGGTTGTGCGCTTTTCGAGGCGACATCGTAATCAACAATTGTGAGTTTAGAAATAACACCGCACTCAAAGACGGCGGCGTTCAAATCACCAACTTTACCAAATCTCGCATCACCAACTCGTGGATCCATCACAACAGTGCCATCCGCGGCGTGTTCTGGGGAGCGAATGGTGCCGCTCCTTATAACGGGTGGGTTGGCGGAATCGAACTCAATGGCCTGACCACAGGACTTGACAACCAGTTCATCAATAACCGTGTCGAGTTTAATACTGACAATGACGGCACCTCAGGCTGCTACATCGCAGGCGGGAACCCAATCTTTGCCAACAATATCATTGCGAACAATACGGGGTACAGCATCTACGCTGGGGCTGGACTGTCGGTGGTGCTTGGTGTTGATATCGAGATTGTCAACTGTACGATCGCCAACAACACATCGCCCAACGCATTCACATCCCGTTCATCCGGGATCACGAACTCTCGATCTCAGGTGATTCTCAAGAACACGATCCTCTGGGGGAACTCGGCTGGTGGGGTGAGCGATGAACAAAACCAATATGCTCACAGCGGCATCGGCGCAGCAGTAACAATCGACAACTCGATTGTTCAAGGTTGGACCGGAGGCTTTCCGGGGACAGGGAGTACGGGAGTTGATCCAATGTTTGTAGATTCCGTTTCGGGAGATTACACGCTTGGGTTTGGATCTGGCGCGATTGACATGGGGGATAATGCTGCTCTGCCAATCGATGATCTCGATCTTGATATCGATGGCGATACTACGGAGGTTCTGCCAGTCGATTATGCCGGAAACAATCGGTTCGTAGACGATCCAGATACGGTTGATACGGGACTGGGTACCGGAGCGATCGTCGATGCTGGTGCGTTTGAGTATCAGGTGATGCAAACCTGTTTAGCGGATCTCAACGGCGACGGGCTTTTGAACTTCTTCGATGTTTCTGCATTCCTCGCAGCCTTCGCAGCTCAAGACCCCGCAGCAGATTTCAATGGCGATACCTTCTTTAACTTCTTTGATGTCTCCGCCTTCTTGATCGAGTTTGGGGCAGGGTGCCCGTAAAAGGAGTCATGCCAGCCGTTTCGATCAACAGTTTCGATAGGCAGTGAGGATCGCATCGACATTCTTCTTCGCATCGCCGAAGAGCATCTGTGTGTTTGATTTCACAAACAGCGGATTGCCAATCCCGGCATAACCACTCGCCATAGACCGTTTCATCACGATGACATCCTTGGCTTTCCACACCTCAAGCACAGGCATCCCCGCGATCGGGCTGCCTGGATCATCGAGGGCACTTGGGTTCACGATGTCATTGGCACCGATCACAAGCACCAAATCTGTCTCTGGGAAGTCTTCGTTGATCTCGTCCATTTCCAGAACGATGTCATACGAAATCTTTGCTTCTGCAAGGAGCACATTCATATGTCCGGGGAGTCGCCCGGCGATCGGGTGGATCGCAAATCGAATCTTGATGCCCGCAGCTTCGAGTTCCTTGGTGATTTCAGAGAGCGTATGTTGTGCCTGCGCCACAGCCATACCGTATCCAGGCACAATCACAATGCTCTTTGCATTGCGGATCAGATCAACGGTGCCGTCGACCTGTATCTCGGTGTGTTCGCCTTCAATAACAACAGTCGTCCCAGCAGCCGCTCCAAACCCACCAAGGATCACGCTGATAAACGAACGGTTCATGCCCTTGCACATAATGTAGCTCAGAATCGCACCACTCGAACCAACCAACGCACCAGTAATAATCAACAAGTCATTCGAGAGCATGAACCCCGCAGCAGCAGCGGCCCACCCAGAATAACTATTGAGCATGGACACCACCACAGGCATGTCTGCGCCGCCAATAGCCATGACCATGTGGATTCCAAAGAGCCCAGTAATGGCGGTGGCGATTCCCAATACCCACATGGCTTTGGTCATGTCATGATCGCCGACTGCTTGTGCAAACATCACACCAAGAGCAATCGTGATGAGTATCACGATAAGATTGAGGATGTGGCGTGCAGGAAGGATCAGCGGCTTGCCACCGATCTTGCCATCGAGTTTGGCATAGGCAATGATCGAGCCGGTGAAGGTGATCGAGCCGATACAGACGCCGATGAAGATCTCGATATTGTGAATGAGCAATGCGCTCCCAGTGAGATCGTTGTGCCCGCGCAGTGTAGCAAAGCCGACCAGTACCGCAGCCGCACCGACAAAGCTGTGAAGCATGGCGACGAGCTGAGGCATGTCGGTCATCTTGACTCTCGATGCCAGCACCGCACCAATGACAGCAGCAGGGATCATCGCTGCGAGGAAGATCATGAGTCCTGAGGTGGTCAGCAGGAATGCAGTGGCGATCAGGGCAATAAGCATGCCCGTCATCCCGTAGATATTCCCTTTGCGGGAAGTCTTCGGATGCCCGAGCCCGGCAAGGCTCAGAATGAACAATGCCGCAGCGATGATGTAGGCGACCGTGGCGATGCCACTGATAGAGGCTGGACTGCCTGTGTATGTGATTACAGTGGATGTAAATGTGACTACACCGTCTGGCAGTGTGGCTATATTGTCTTGCATCGTTGACCTATGTGGTTTGGATGAGAAAGAGTAAAGAAAACTATGGGAACAGGTTTACTTCTGGAACATCTGCAACATTCGACGAGTCACAAGGAACCCGCCCGAGATGTTGATCGCTGCCAAGAACACCGCTGTGGCTCCAAGGATGACCGCGAGCGTATCTGTCTGGCCTTCTAATCCGGAAAGATGGAGCATGCCGCCGATGAGGATGATCCCGCTGATTGCATTTGTCACGCTCATCAGAGGCGTATGCAATGCAGGGGTCACATTCCAAACAACCTGCCACCCAACAAAGCACGCAAGCACAAACACAGTAAAGTGGCTCAGGAACTCGCTGGGCGCGACCCGCCCCAACGCCAGCAAAGCGACGGCTGTGATGATCATCACTACGACGGAGCCGAGATTGGATTTCTTTTTAGGCTCTGCCGGACCCGCAGCCGGAGTAGCTTCTTGGCTCGGTTCGTCTTGAGATGTCGCAACAACCACAGGCTGAGCCTGAGGCGGCGGCCAAGTCGTTTCGCCCTCGTGACACACAAGCGCCCCGCGAACAATGTCATTCTCAAGATCAATCGCGAAGTGCTCGTCGCCGCCCATTTCGTCGAGCATGCTCACCAGGGTCGAGGCATAGAGCCAGCTTGTCTGAATCGCCATTCGGCTCGCGAGATCGGTATACCCAACTAGTCGGACACCCTGGTGAACGATCATTTTGTCCGCTTGGGTCAATGCACAGTTGCCGCCCTGCTGGGCAGCCATATCGACAATGACCGAGCCTTCTCGCATTGATTCAACCATGCCTGCGCTAATCAGTCGTGGAGCGGGTTTTCCGGGGATCAATGCGGTTGTGATGATGATGTCTACTTCCATCGCTTGCTGAGCAAACAGCTTCATTTCAGCTTCGATGAACTCGTCAGACATGACTTTGGCGTAGCCGCCAGAGCCTGAACCTTCTTCTTTAAAATCCAGTTCAAGAAACTCGGCGCCCATCGATCGCACCTGATCGCCAACCTCAAGGCGGGTATCAAACGCACGAACAATCGCTCCCAGGGCTCTTGCAGCACCAATGGCTGCAAGCCCAGCAACGCCAGCACCGATCACAAGTACCTTTGCCGGTTTAATCGCACCCGCAGCTGTGCTTTGCCCAGTCAAGAACCTCGGATAGACATTCACCGCTTCGATCACTGCTCGATATCCAGCAGCGTTGGCCATCGCGCTCAGGGCATCCACTTTTTGGGCACGCGTTATCCGAGGGACGCAGTCCATAGCAAGTGCAGATGCCTTGCGAGTATTGAGCTTGTCGAGAATCTCCTGATTCTGCGCTGGCCAAATGAACCCAATCAGGCACCCGCCCTCTTTGATCATGTCCGCTTCGTGGATGCCGAGTCCTGGGTGAACCTGAGGCGAATGGACCTTGAGTACAATGTCCGATTCCCCCCAGAGTGATTTCACATCGTCCGTGAGTGTCGCGCCTGCTTGGGCATACATCTCATCGTAATGCTCAGCTGCAACGCCCGCGCCTTCTTCGACGACAACCTCGAAGCCCATATCAATAAGCTTCTGGACAGTTTTGGGAGTGCTTGAGACCCGGCGTTCGCCAGCATGGATTTCTTTGGGGATACCAATCCGCATAGTGACCTCTTCGGGGTTCAGGATAAAATCTGTTTGAGCTACATCATAGCAACTCGTCAATATCTTGCACGATTACGGACAAAGATGTCTACAGTTCATAGAGGCATGAGTTTGAGGTTCATCCATTTCATTGACGAATGAACCGCTGTCCATAACCTTCACGCCTAAAATACCCATTCGTCTCGGCTCCGCCGGAGCCGGTCTTTCCAGATCAAATACCCCTCTGAAGGGTGAGGCTCCATATGCCAACCGATCAAGCCATCGAAAATCAATCCACCACACTCGATTCTGTTGTTATCCGCTTTTGTGGAGATTCCGGCGACGGGATGCAACTCACCGGCGGACAGTTTACCGATACATCGGCGCTGTTTGGCAACGATTTCGCCACCTTCCCAGACTTCCCCGCTGAGATCCGGGCTCCAAAGGGTACAACCTTCGGCGTCTCTGGTTTTCAAGTCCACCTCTCAAGTGAAAGCATCTTCACTCCCGGCGATCGCGTCAATGCGATGATCGCCATGAACCCGGCAGGGTTCAAGGTCAACCTCGAAGATGTAGAACCTGGCGGCATCGTCATCGTCAACGAGGATGAGTTCACCAAAGGTAATCTGTCAAAGTGCGGGTACCTCGACGGCTACAACCCACTCGAAGATGATGAAATCAACAACAAGTACGCACTCGTAAAAGTCCCGATGTCACGACTCACCAAGGAATCGCTCGCGGACTCAGGGATGGGTGCCAAAGATGTGAACCGCTGTCGAAACATGTTCGCCCTTGGCATTGCCTATTGGCTCTATGAACGCTCACTTGATCACACGAAAGAATATTTGGTGAAGAAGTTCGCCGAGAAAAAGGGGCTCCCTGAAGTCGCCAAAATCAACATCCGTGCGCTCGAAGCCGGGTACTACTTCGGTGAAACCGCAGAGGTTTTTCCTGCTCGCTATCGGGTTCCCAAAGCAAAGCAAGAGCCGGGTACATATCGGCAGATTAGCGGCAACGAGGCAACTGTTCTTGGCCTGGTCACCGCTGCACAAAAAGCATCCAAGCCGATCGTGTATGCAAGCTATCCGATTACCCCAGCATCGGGCGTGTTTCATGGTTTGGCCCATCTCAAACGATTCGGTATAAAAACGATTCAGTCCGAGGATGAGATCGCAGCGATCTGTACTGCAATCGGAGCAAGCTTTGCGGGTGATATTGGGGTGACTGGTACATCGGGTCCAGGGCTCGCGCTCAAAGGTGAAGCGATGGGGCTTGCGCTCATGCTCGAACTCCCCTTGGTTATTGTGAATGTTCAAAGAGCTGGGCCAGCGACTGGGCTTCCGACGAAAACCGAGCAAGCCGATCTCCTGCAAGCGATGTATGGACGACACTGCGAAAGCCCGCTCATTATCGTGGCTCCAAGAAGCCCATCCGATTGTTTCAATATGGCGATCGAAGCGGTTCGCCTCGCTGTTGAGTTCATGACGCCGGTGATCTATCTCTCCGATGGCTACATCGCCAATGGCGCTGAGCCTTGGAAGGTACCAAGTGTTGGTGATATCCCAACAATCAACATCACGCATCCAAAGCAGGAAGATTTTGCCGATGGCGAGTTCCTGCCTTATGCCCGTGATCCTGAAACACTCAAACGCCCTTGGGCGATTCCGGGCACGCCCGGTCTCGAACATCGGGTTGGCAGCCTCGAAAAAGAAGCGGGCACAGGCAATGTTTCCTACGATGCAGATAACCATGATTACATGGTTCGTATGCGAGCCAAAAAAGTGGCAAACGCGGCAAACTCTATCCCGCTGCTCGAAGTCGATGGTGATCCATCCGGTGATGTTCTGGT
The DNA here is from genome assembly GCA_024280755.1 of Planctomycetota bacterium. GTDB lineage: Bacteria > Planctomycetota > Phycisphaerae > Phycisphaerales > UBA1924 > UBA1924. The sequence goes on along the minus strand of JAJRPN010000019.1, from coordinate 185,971 downwards.
GTTGGGATGGGGTGGAACCTTCGGCTCAATCACAACGGCAATCAACGAGGTCCGAGCAAGCGGGCATTCCGTGAGCTATGCCCACCTTCAATATCTCAACCCGTTCCCATCAAACACAGAAGAAGTGCTCGGGTCATTCAAGAAGGTTGTCATCCCCGAAATCAACCTCGGACAACTCAGCACGCTCATCCGATCCAAATACCTGATCGACACGATCGGCATCAACATCGTCAAAGGCAAGCCCTTCCGGGTTGAAACTCTGGTCGAAAGAATCACGGAGGTGGTCTCGTCATGAGTGCTACAGAATCGAAAATATCAGAACTCCCGATCTATACCGCCAAAGATTTTACGACGGATCAAGATGTTCGTTGGTGCCCGGGGTGCGGTGACTACGCGGTGCTTTCTGCAGTCCGCAAGGCATTGCCCGGCATTGCTCGAAAAAGAGAAGACTATGTCTTTGTTTCAGGCATCGGCTGTGCTGCTCGGTTCCCATACTACATGGAAACCTACGGCATGCATTCGATCCATGGGCGAGCCTTAGCCGTCGCAACCGGAGTCAAATGTGCAAACCCAGGTCTTGAGGTTTGTGTTGTTTCTGGTGATGGAGACCTTTTCTCCATCGGCGGAAATCACACCATCCACACGATGCGCCGCAATGTGGACATTACGATCCTTCTGCTCAACAACAAGATCTACGGGCTGACCAAGGGGCAATACTCACCAACGAGCGAAACCGGAAAGATATCTCCAACATCACCGGCGGGCTCGATCGATTATCCGATCAACCCAATCGCGATCGCGGTCGCAACAGGATGTACCTTTATCGCTCGGAGCCTCGATGTCGATATGAAAGGCATGGATGCAATCATCAAACGAGCAATGGCTCATCGCGGTACATCGTTCGTCGAGGTCTATCAAGACTGTAATATCTTCAATCACAAAGCATGGTTCTATGCGTCACAGAAAGACACCATGCCCGAAAACACGATCAAGGTGGAGCATGGCAAGCCTTTGATCTTTGGCACTGATCGTGACAAAGGTATTCGTTTCAACAACGGCCGACCAGAAGTTGTCCTCATCGGGCAGAATGGTATCACCGAAGCCGATCTCATCGTCCACGACGAGACCGATATGTTCCTCGCATCTATGTATGCACAGATGGCCCATCCAGAGTTTCCAGAACCGATGGGTATTCTTCATGCTGATCCGACGAAGCCTACCTACAATGATTTGCTTTATCAGCAACTCGAAGAAGCCAAACAAAAGAGCGGCCAGCCAGATCTCCAAGCCCTTATCACCGGCAATGAGTCTTGGGAAGTGCAATAGACAAACTCAAGTTTTACCTCTGTATAAAAAACCGCCAACAGCTGTTGGCAGTTTTTATCAAAGCGGGTGGACGGGATCGAACCGACGACATTCAGCTTGGGAAGCTGACGCTCTACCACTGAGCTACACCCGCGCAAACGCTTGTATCCACAAGTGTTATTGAGCAGTAAAAAAGCAGCTTGCACTACATTTTAGAACAGTATTCTACACTACAACTGATCCCGAAGCCATTCTTGAAGCATGATTCGAGGTTGCAAAGGCATATTTTGATCGACAGTCATTGCAAGCGTGATTGCGGGTTAATCTCGTTCCCAGTTATGGATTTAATCATTCCTGAGGGCCCTTCCCGAGTTCGAGCAGCCAGAGTTCGCTGTCAACTTGTGATTCCTGGACATAGAACTCGGCTCCTTGCTTTGTGGATAAGAAGGATTGTGGACTCTTGAACGGAGATTCGATGAACTTGGTTTGGTTCGTCTTTGTATTGAAGATATATACCGATTGGCGATTGTATTCCCACCCAACGAAACGATCAGAATCAATCCAGGTGGGTATCGCGCCCCACTGGATTGGATCTCCGTCAGGCAATCGAAGAACAGCGTTTGATTGTGTCTCAAAGCGATAGAGCTTTAAGGCGAAGAGGCCCGATTCGAGGGTTGTCGCCCCGAGCAACTGGCGATCATCAAGCGACCAGATCGCCCCGTATACAAAGATGCCCTTCGGAAAATTTAGATCCTCTTTGAGTTCATCTCCAACGCGTTCAAACAACATCGCACGATTGAGCGATTGAGCATATATCTGAGTGCCGGCGTGCGAAGGAAACGGCGCAGTCAACTGCGTATTGTCCTTCGACTTCATAAGCATACGGTCTTCTGTCCCGTCTCGATTCATCTCGAATACTTTGTATTTCCCCTCCTTATTCGAATAATACATCAGCGTCTGGGCATCGGGTGCCCACTTGGGCCCACGATCCTTGTAGGGCGAATCGGTCAACCGGCGTCGAGACGAACCATCTGACTTCATCACATAGATATTTTCCATCGGCGGACCATCTCTAAACGCGAACCACTCTCCGTCCGGGCTCAGGTCAGGCTGTTCAATGCGACCTGAGGTCGAGTAGATCGTTGTGGGTTTTCCAACAAATACCTCGGCGATTGGATCAAACTCAATTTTCTCGATCGAGTTTCGCGCTCGCCGATCGACGATAACCAATCTCGATCCATCATAAGAAGCGGCAGCCTGGACAACCCTCGCTGTGCTTGGCATGAACGGGTGTGGCTCTCCGACAGCCTGATTACGCTCATCGACAGTGATCGACCAGAACCCAAACTGTCCGCCTCGGTCGCTCAGGTACACGATTGTAGATCCCCCATCAATCCAGATCGGATTCCAGTCGGTCGCCCGATCGTCGGTCAGCAGAACACGATCGCCACCATCTGCCGAGATAGAGCAAAGATCTCGCTGCCCATTGCGAACGGTCCAATACACAATGCGCGATCCATCGGGGGACCATGCCGGCTCCACCGCGTCCAAGTTCTGTCCATCCGGATCTTCCGGATCGCTGGTATCGAGTTGTCGGTGTTGCTTCGTCTGAAGATCAAGACGCCAGAGCTGACCAGTATCAATGCGTCCGTACGGATTAGTCACATTCGAAGTGGTATATACGATCGAATTTCCATCGGGCGACCACGCCGGGGCGAACCCGGTATCACACACACGCTTGGGATTCTCCCCGGTGGCCCCCATGACGAAGATACCGCCGCCCATCCGGGTCGAAAAAAATGCGATTTGCTCGCCATCGGGGCTGAATGCGGGATCACTGTCATGATCTTTGGAGTCAGCGGTGAGGTTGATCGGGTTCTGCCCTCCGACGCGGAGGCGATATATATCTTCATCAGGATCATCATCGAACGCCGAGTAGAGCACTGTTTTTCCATCAGGTGAGAGTGAGGGGGAATACTCGGTACCCTGAAAGTCCGTGAGCTTCGATAGCCCAGTGACAACGATGGGCGCGGATACACTGGGGGCCGAGCGCAGAATGACGAACATGGCAATTGCTGCAATCCCACACACGCCGGATGACCAAATGCTGATCAGTATGGTATTCTGTGTCGAGCACGCTTTCTGGCGGTGCTCGACAATGTCCAATCTGTAGCAGGAATCCACTATGCCAACACTGACAATTATGACTGGCGACCAGGCCGGCACCTCCTTTGAACTCGCCAAGCGTACTCTCTCGGTAGGGCGTGACCCATCTCGATATATTCAAGTGATTGATAGTAAGGTGAGCCGGAAACATGCCGTGGTTCGGATGGGAGATGCTGGGCACATGATCTCATCTGCTCAATCGAAGAACGGCTTACTGATTAATGGTGAAGAGATCGCAGAAGAGACTCGCCTTGCTGATGGAGACGAAGTGATGCTCGGTGATACAGTGCTTCGGTATCGTGTCGATACTGGAAGCGACTACACCAACGCGGTTCATCATCGGAAGATTGCTGATCGAGATGCTCGTGATGCGAATACGATGATGTGAGAATCGGTGGTAAAGCGGATTCAACTACTTTGATTACTATTTTTGATGATTATGAGGTTCGAGCTTTACTCGCAAGGCGAGCTTGGCGAGGCAAAGCCGTACTTCCGCGAGGGGTTGGTGATGCCCCCCAAACACGCTTGGTCGGATATGCATCATGGGCAACCTGCTCGACCAACAGAGCCGCTGGACTGAACTAATCGAGTACTGAGTCAGAGATGATTTGTGAGCTATTGGGTTACGGACTGAAAAGAACAAGAAATGGGTGATAGCTCTCGTGTGATTCGTTGACAAAACGCTGGGAAAATTATGGATTGACCAACTGGACACTCTTTGTAGAGACCCAGCATTGGGAGTTGTCTGCTAACTCGATCTGGAACCAGTCATCTCTCGATTCAATAATCCTTGCTTCAACGCCGGGCTGGAGACTGTCACTAAACACAGGGTCATAGATCGCATCATCAGGGCCGGATCGGGCGATAACATTCTTTGAAGTAACGACAATCTCGGCAGAGTTATGGTAGCGGAGTTGCTCCATGCTCAGCATGGCAAACGGGATGAGCGAACTGAGGATGAGCCATATTCCAATCGTTCGTATCGTGTGTGAGCCATAGCCGAGTAGAGTTGCGCTGCATCCAGCCCAACCGAGTGTCGAGAGAGATAGGAACACGATCCAAAGTGTATTTCGTGAAATATAGCCTCGCCAATACAGCAAGACTGACCAGATTCGATTCTGGGTTCCTGAACCAATTTGGATCGGAACTTGCGATCGAGCATGAGCGAGTGATTCTCTCAGCTCAAGGTTTGTTGGATCAAGCTGCTCGCCTTGGCGGTAACTCAGTATCGCTTGTCCAATATGGTTGTTGAGCATGTAGGCGTTGCCGAGTGTGTGATACACGCCTGGAGTTCGGATCTGATGGTGTTCGATGACGGTTTTTAAGAGTGCTGATGCTTCATCGAGCGTTACGACACTTTGTGGATCGTGCTGTTCAAGTTGAAGGATACCTTGATCAAGTTTGGAGAGTGCAACGCTCAAGTCGTCTTCAAGTGTTTGTCCAATCGAAGCCGATGCAAAAGCAGCCGTGGCGATCATGAAAAGGATCATCTTCACAGAGATCATGATGTGGCTCCTTCCCAATGTTGAAGCGTGAGATGAATACGCTTTAAGAGTCCTGTTTGATGTTCTTGAGAAGTGGTTAGTGTGTTGGAATGGCCAATGTAGTCAGCGTTTTCATCTTCAACAAGATAAGCGGTTGCAGCGATTGCGTCTTGATCATCGATTGGCAGTCCATTAATATCCTGTGCGGTAACCGCATTTGCATTGATGCCCAAAACGGCCCCGAGATAGATGCGTAAGGCTTGGGCGTGGTGCCCGGTGCGGTCTAGTTTATTGCTGGTTTTCCAGGCTCTTCGAATAAGTTGGGTGCGTGGATTCGTTGATCTACGAACACCGACAACAACACATGAGAGAGCGAAGAGCGACGGGCCAGCAGCCGCAGCTACAACCCATGCTGGGGTTGTGATCGTTTCACGAAAAGAAAACTCTGGTTCGGTCATCAAGCGATCAATTGAGCCGTGTGCCCAAAGCCCTGGCATGGTATGTGTGAGTTCGATGCGATCTGCTTTTTGAGTGGGTTGGGATGAGTAAGTGCCGCCGGTGACGATGGCATCAGAAAGTGTGAGTTCCCGAACAGGCTGGACATCAATAGCAATCGGCGGCGAGCGATATGTTTTGTATGAACCCAATATCGGATCAAATGAATGGAGTTCGATCGATGGAATTTCTTGGGTATGTTCATTGAGTGCGCGGATGGTTGTTTCGAAAACTCGAACGCCAGGCTGGATTGGAAGGACTTCCCGCCAACCCTCTGAAGACACTTTGAAGTATTCTGTGAATGCTAAGTCATTGCTTAAGCTCGGTGCATTTTCGATCCCGACCATTGGTTCCTTGCCTGAGATTCGAAGCGTGAGACCAATTGGATCGCCAACATTGACATGAGTATTGGATGCATTGGCCTTGAGTTCAAAGGAGCCGATCGCATCGGTGTAGCCATCGGGTTGGCCTTCGGTCGGTACTTCTTTAACGAAAATGACTAACGGCTCGGCTTCGACATATGCTCGATAGTTTCGACCTGTTCCCGTTAGGCGGGTGAAGACAGACCGAATCGGACCGAGTTCGTATGCTCCTGTTTCGGTAGGCGTGATTGTGAATCTGAAGATGAGTTTCTTCATGTCTTGGCCGTTGCGATTTTCATCAACCACAACGCCGACAATCTTCTGGCCGTTGATCGAGAACCCGACCCGCTGAGCATTTCCTGCCTGTAATGAGAGCCCTCGCATTTCGAAGGACTCAGGAATCATCGAAGATTCAAGGCTGAAATCAGAAATGTCATCGCCGATCCACCAAATGCACTGAACCTCCACCGTGTCATTGAGATAGAGTTCGACACGACCAATGTCCATTGTTAACTCATCGGCGGTTGAGCGTGTTGGAAAAAGTGACTCGAATGAAATTGAATCTCCAGCGTATTGTTGCCCGTCGATTGTGATCGTTGGGGAGGGAATCGTGAGCTCGCCGGTGTTAATTGCAGTGAGCCGATACTGATAGCTATACAAACGATCAGTCACCGTACGCTTTTGGCCTTGGACGATCCTGGTAGATGTGAAGGATTGCGAGGATCGTCCTCGATACTCTGCCCGAATTGATAGCGGGAAATCAAGAGTCGGGGTGGGCGGATTGTCAGATCCTCGAATCAGAACCTGATAGGTAAGCGTATCGCCAATGTACACCTTGCTTCGAGAGAGTTCGACATCAACAGTGATCGGATCGCTTTGTCCATGCGCAGTCGGCACCCAAATGGTGATAGCCAAGCAGATAAAGAATGCACTGAGTGTTTTTATTATCATCGGTAATTACCAGTCCTTTTCGACCTTGGTCGGGCGTCCGGTCGCTCGATATGCTTGGCGTTGTTCTCGTTCTCGCCGTTCTTTGTCGAGGAGTTCCTTTGCGAGTTCACTGATTTCATCGCCCTCTTCTTCGCTTTCTTCCTGTTCATCCTTCGGTTCGGCGTCGCCTTCAGATTCGTCGCCCTTCTCGCCATCCTCTGAGTCTTCTTCGCCCTCTTCCTTCGACTGATCAGCCATCTTTTGCATTTGCTCGGCTGCTTCCTTCAACGCTTTGGCAGCATTCTCTTGTTCCTGAGCAGCCGTCTCTTGGTCTCCGGCTTCCATCGCATCTTGAGCTCGCTCTTGCGCCTCTTGTGCCTCTTTGATTTTCTCTTCGATTTCTTCTGTGCCATCTTGCTCTGTTATGTTTTTTTGAGCATCTTCAGTTTTCTTGCTCAGTTCTTCCTGTTGATCTTGTTGTTGCTCTGCTTCCTCTTGGCTCTCTGGTGGATTCTCGGCGGTTTGATCTGCTTGGCTTTGCTGCTCTTCGGCGAGTTCATTGAGCTCGTCCGCAGCGTCTTGTTGCTGTTGTTGTTTCTGCTTCTGCTGTTCTTTCTGTTGCTCAAGCATTTTTTCGAGGGCTTCGATTTGGTCTTGAAGCTGTTTGATCTCGTTGCGTACCCGCTCAACATTCATCGCTGCGGATGTGTTGTTGCGATCAATGTTCAGGACCGAACGAAACGCGCTCGCAGAGAGTTTGAGTGTTGTGAGCCTTGTTTTTAGTTCATCGATCATCGCCTGCGGATCGATTGGCATTTGTGGAGTCGCATCGCCACTTGGAGTTTCAGCAAGCCTGTAGTAGGCATGTCCAAGATTGAATCGTGCTTTCGATCGCAGCGAGTTGCTTTGGGAGAGCAAATCCGTCGATCGTAACGCAGTTATCGCTTCGTCGAGTTTCGTAGGATCATCTTCAGCTAGTTTCATGAGGGTGCGGCTTAGATTATAGTGTGCGATCGCACGAAGCTCTGCATCCCTACAGCGATTAATCACTTCTGTGAGAACGCTCATTTGTTCTGCTGGAGAAATGGCATCGGGTAGAACCTGGGCGATACGCGAGCGTGCGATTTCTGGTGCCATGCTCGTTTGTTTTACCCCTTGCTCTTGGGGCGCGGCGAGCATGAGGAGTGATGCGAATACGACATGAATCATGCCAAAGCCCTCCGTGTTCCTGATGGCACAAGCAGCACATCAATTAAAATCAATATCAATGCGGCCGCAAGAAAATACATGAACCGCTCGGTGAACTGTATTTGAGAACTTGTTTCGATCGTCCTTTGATCAGCAGACGAAATAAGATCTTGATAGACTTGTGCCAGATCAACCGTGCCAGTTCCAACCTCAAGGTATACACCGCCGGGGGATGCTGCTGCGATCGCTTTGAGCGTGCCGCTCTCAAGCTTTGAACGAACCACCTGGTTGCGAGGTGTTGTAGAGTCTTCATCCCAAGGGACCGCAGCACCAATATCAGACCCAATACCAATCGCAATAATTCGAACACCTTCTGAACCCGCAAGTCTTGCCGCTTCGAGAGGTAGGCTGTCTTGGTCTTCACCATCAGAAATAAGGACAATGTCGCGGAAGTTATTCTGCGTGTCTTCAGCCAAATCAACAAAGACCATGTCCATCGTTTTGCGGATCGCATCGCCGATATTGGTGCCGCCGACAAGAACAGATGCTGGCGCGAGTTCTTCAAGTGCGAGTTTAAAAAAGAGCCGATCGTTCGTCAAAGGCGACAAAACCGCTGAAGAACCCGCAAAAGCAACAAGCCCAACGCGATCATTGCCGAGTTCATCAACAAGATCGTTTATCCAGAGCTTTGATTTTTCTAATCGGTTCGGGGCAACATCTCGAGCAAGCATCGAGCGAGACACATCGACAAGAAAAACAACATCACGCCCGCGAGATTCAACATCGACCTCGCGTGGATCAGATTGAGGCTGAGCAATCGCAATCACAAGAGTTAAAGTAACTATAAATGATATTCCTGCGTGAAGCCAAGTGTTCCATCGCCTTGGAGTGCCCATGATTGCGTCAATCATCCTCTCGTCTGCGATGAGTCGTTGCTTGCGTGCGGTTCTCAAGCCAAATAGTACGATTAAAAATGCGATAATCGGAGCCGACCATGCAAACATCAGCCATTGAGGATGCGCGAACTGCCATTGGTGCCCAAAGAGCTGAGCATAGTCTGTGACGGCCAAAGTGAAAAATGGGTGAGTCATAGCACACTCCGATACACAATAGATCGCACAAGCGTTGAGAGAACAAACCCGAAGAGTCCACCGATTGCAAACGGCAAATAAAGTTCGTTGTAAGTTGTTGCTTCAGAGATTTCGATCGTTGATCGTTCGAGTTCATCAATCTGAGCATACACCTGCTCAAGATAGGCCACACGATCAACGCCCCAGTATTGGCCGCCGGTGTATTGGGCAACTGCTGACATTCGTTTGTCGTTGACTTCTTGACGGTTCCCGCCGAACAAGAGCCCGCCAGCGCTTGTTCCGCCGCGAATACCAACAATATAGACCTTGATTCCCCAGTCCTTTGCGAGGGCTGCTGCGTGCTGGGGGGAGTATGTACCCGCACGATTTTCGCCATCTGTGAGTAAAATAATTGCCTTGCTTTTGAGCGCAAAATCTTGGTCATCCATCTCTCGACGCATCGCATCCTCTGATGCTTTGAGCCTGGCGATTGCGAGCATGAGCGCATCGCCGATCGCGGTTGATCGTTCTCGCTCAATGCGAGGCAACTCAATTCTTCGAATAGCTTCAACCAGAGCATCATGCGATTGAGTCAAAGGCATTAGTGTGTCAGCGAAAGATCCAAAAACAATCAATCCGAGCAAGTCACCCTCTCGCCCGTTGAGTGATTCTTCATCGCCAACGACAAACTGTTCTACAACCCTCTTTACCGCTTCAAGCCGTGTTATGCGTTGGCCGTCGAAGGTGACTTTCTCTTCCATAGAACCGGAACGATCGACAACAAGTTCAAGGGCGATTGTGTCTCTGGTCGTCTTTGTAAAATCAATCACCTCTTGTGGGCGCGCGAGTGCAATGAGCAGCGAAGCGATGGCCAATGACAAGATTGCCATAGGAACCCATGAAGTAACTGTCCGCGTAGATTTTCCCGCAGCTGCAATTCGAGAAGGAACCGACGACATGATTCCTTGTTTCCGCGAAAACAAAAACAGCCGAACGCCCCAAATAATCGGCAGCGTTCCGCCAAACAATAAAACCCAAGGATAAGCGAACTGCCAGTTCATACAGTGTCTCCCTCGGCGCAGCCCAAGAGTTCGAGCGTATGTTGTGCCATTGCCTTTGGATCAAGCGTGTTTGAATCAACGCCTGAGAATCTTGCTCGTTCGCATTCTTGGATGAAGTTGCCAATTTCACTCGTCTGCTGTAGGCGATAATCAAGCCGACAAAATGCGTGATAGAGCGTGTCGTATCCTTGCAAGATCGAATGGTTCTCCCCCGAAGCGACCTGTTCGATTTGCTCATATACCGAGGCAAGAGGGCTCATTGGTTTCGCTGTGCGCAAACGGTGCCAAAGAACCAAGCCTATACCAAGCGCAAGCACACCAATGACAATAAAGATTGCCAAGGTAGATTGGGTCTCCGTACTCGAATCCAGCGTCGGGTCAACAAACGAGTTGGGTGGATCAAGTTCCCCAGAGTCTTGCTCATCAAGCACCGAGAGAACACGAATAGGAGTCGGCATCGATTCAAGTGTGTGCGCCGGCGAGTCGGGTTGGGAGAGGATCTCAGCAGTGAATACTGGCGTGGCATATTCCCCTGCCAAAAAAGGTTCCAAAACAAATGAGGCTGCGAGGACAAAGCTGCCCTCATTGCTTTGCACAGGCTCATAAAACGATTCGATCAGTTCCCATTCGCTCTCGCTCCATTGGGGTTCGATGAGCTTCGTTGAAGCGGGGGAGGTCCATTCGAGTTGAACATTGATTTGGACCCGATCAGCAATGCCGATTTGATCTCTTTCAATATGCGTGCGCAACTCGGTGCCGGTCGATTGATCGATCACTTGCGTATCAATCCCTTCACTACGAGAAGCCGAGTCTGGGCGAGAACAACCAACAAGCATGCACGCATACAGGCAGACAATCACAAAAGGATTCACTTGATATATCCGATACTTCCTCATCGCTTACGCATCTCCCGCTGATGGAAGTACTGCATCAAATCATCAACATAATTCCCAGCGGTCGAAAGTTCGATGCAGTCAACACGGGCTTTTCTCAATGTACTTGAGATGATGGTCTGTTCAAGTATTGCTTGCTGGTGATATCGTTTTCGAACTCGCCGAGAGTTGGTGTCGATTGAAAACCGCTTACCTGTGATTGGATCATACATGCGAACCAAACCAGCCTTGGGAAGATCAAACTCAAGAGGGTCGGTGAGCTGAATTGCAACGACTTCATGTTTCTGGGCAAGCATTCGTAATGGTTTGGCCCAATCCGGCTCATTCTTGTTGTTGAGCCCGGATAAAAAATCTGACATGACAAACAAGATTGCCCGACGACGATGTGTACGCCCAAGTTCGCTCAGCGCATCATTGAGATTAAACTGCGATTGGCCAGGGGACGCATCGATCAGCTCTCGGATAATCCGCCGAGCATGTTTTTTACCCTTCGATGGGCGAAGATGAAACGATTCCGCATCACCAAGATGTTCTGAGCCATATACCTGAAGCCCGACCCGGTCATTGTTCCGCCCAGCAGCGAGCGTCAATACCGCGCCAACCTCGCAAGCAAGATCATGCTTCGATCGTTTGACAGAACCAAACGCTGTCGATTGTGAACAGTCAACAGACAAGATCACCGTGAGTTGGCGTTCTTCTGTAAACCGTTTAATATGCGGGTGCCCAGTTCGAGCGGTAACATTCCAATCAATCGTACGGACTTCATCGCCGGGTTGATACTCGCGCACCTCGGCAAACTCAATGCCCTGCCCTTTAAAGGCAGAGTGATATTGGCCGCCGAAGAGATCATCGACGCGACGACGCGCCCGGATCTCCAGGCGTCGCACTTCCCGCATGAGTTCCTCAGTAAGCATGCTTATGGTACCGCGATCCGTGCAAAGATTTCGTTGACGATGTCTTCGCTCGTTATACCTTCTGCTTCGGCTTCATAGCTAATCAATACCCGATGGCGAAGCACATCCATCCCGATCGCCTTGATATCCGAAGGTGTCACAAACGAACGCCCATCAAGGAAAGCATTGGCCCGAGCAGCCCTTGCCAAAGAAAGCGAAGCTCGCGGCGATGCACCAAACTCAATCAGCTTAGGCAAATCCAGCTTCCAACCAACCGCATATTCTGTCGGCTCGCGCGTCGCATGCACAAGCGACACAATGTATTCCTTGATCTTGTCATCGACATAAATCCGGTTGACCATCGCGCGGGCTTCTCCGATTTGTTCAATCGAGATCACCGCCGAGATCGGCTCAAGATTTGCCGTCGACATCATCCGATCGATAATGACCCGTTCATCTTCCTTCGTCGGATATCCAACACTGAGTTTGAGCATAAACCGATCGATTTGTGCCTCAGGAAGCGGGTAAGTGCCCTCTTGCTCGATCGGGTTTTGAGTGGCGAGAACCAAGAACGGATCGCCGACGCTATAGGTCGTGTCGCCAATTGTCGCGCTTCGCTCTTGCATCGCTTCGAGCAGTGCGGCTTGCACTTTGGCCGGAGCACGATTGATTTCATCGGCTAGCACAATATTGGCAAAGATCGGTCCCTTGCGAGGGGTAAAAGTGCCGTCTTTGGGATTGTAAATCAAAGTCCCGATGACATCTGCGGGCAACAGGTCAGGAGTGAACTGAATCCGTGAGAACTCGGCTTTGCAGGCTTGGGCGAGTGTGGTGACGGTGAGCGTCTTGGCCAATCCAGGAACACCTTCGAGAAGCACATGCCCGCCCGTCAGCATTCCAATAACCAATGCTCGAACCATATGTTCTTGCCCTACAACGACCGATCCAACAGCTTGAATCAAATCATCAATTGGCCCTGCGCACTGGGCGACCATCTCATCGGTTGGTTGTGTTGATGTTTGTGTTTCGAGTGTCATAGGTTCCTTCCCCAATGCCAAGTTCCGGGTTGGATGCTTGGGCAAATCATATTGAGCGAGCCGTAAGGTCATGATAAAAACCCTGATGCTTCAAATCGGCATATCCGTCACAGTTTGTAGATTTTGGCATCATTTCGGTTGCTCTGCTTCGCTTATTTCAGTCAGTAAAAAACTCTTGTGATCGTCTCGTGTCCGAGCGTTCCACAAGAGTAGAGGTTATACGATATGAGTTGCGAGTTAGTTCGCTGCTGGTGGTGGCGGTGGGGGATTTCCGCCCATATTGATCTCGATCTCGCCATTGCGTTCTTCATACTGACGAACAGCCTGGCCAAGCGACATCGCCAAACGCTTGGCGCCCGCCCAGTTCATGATGACCCGTGAACCAACATTAAACACAATAACAGGTGCCTGTCCTGGCATCTGCATCGGGATATTCATCCCAAAGTCCATCACCAACTCGTCTTGCGTGTTAGATGTACGGATGGTGTTGGCATAGGTGCTGGTCATCTTCGATTCGTCGATGCGAAGTTGGACTTGCTGCTGTTGAGGCTGTTGTTCGTCGGCCATGGAAAACCATCCTTATCTAGTGGATCTGTGGGTAAAAAAATGCCGGGGGGGGGACTTGAACCCCCACTCTGTTTCCAGAAGTGGATTTTGAATCCACCGCGTCTACCGATTCCGCCACCTCGGCTATTAGGTGATACTGGATACAACAGGTGTTATAACCAGACGGGATCATAGCCCGACATGCCCAAACTTCAACCCAAATCTGACACCAACCGCACCGAGTTGGATCGGTTTGTGATTTGGGCAAATGATGCCCAGGATTCGTCCGATGCCTACACTTCCTGTCCTGCCGGCGTTCGGTAGGGTCGATCCGGGACTCAGGCGCACGACGGCGGATCGACAGCAGTCCTGTGCGCGACATGAACCCAAAGGAATATCATGTCAGACACCATTTCTAATACCGTAAAAATCGAAGATGTCGGCCCATGTCGCAAGAGAATCTCGATCGATATCCCATCAGAAACTGTCGATGGGCACATCGAATCAGCATTCTCATCAGTCGCTCACGAAGCGAACATTCCAGGCTTTCGCAAAGGACACGCGCCGCGTCGTCTGATTGAAAAACGATTCGGCTCCTATGTCAAAGAAGAAACCAAGTCACGCTTGATCTCTTCAGCCTATCAAGAAGCGATTACCGAGAACAAACTCAAGGTGCTCTCCCAGCCACCAGCCGAGGCGATGGACGGCATCGAGATCGAAGCGGGCAAGCCAGTCCACTTTGAAGTCGAAGTTGAGGTCATGCCAGAGTTCGATCTTCCAGATCTCAAAGGCATCAAGGTGCTCAAGCCAGATTCAGCTCTCCCAGAGGGTTTGATCAAAGAAGAAATCGACAAAATCGCAATCAACGAAGGCTCGCTCGATGAACGCGAAGATTCTGAGAAGGGCGATTACCTCACCGGCAACGCCGTGATGACCGACTCCGAAGGCGTCGAGCATTACAATATCGAAGGCGCGGTCGTTCAGATCCCGGCCGACGGCAAAGAGGGTATGATCTTGGGCGTTATCGTTCCAGATTTCGCCAAGCAAATCGGTACACCAAAGGAAGGTGCCAAGCTCACCATCAAGCTCACCGGCCCAGAAAATCATGAAATCGAAGCGCTCCGAGGCAAAGACCTCACCATCGCATACGAAGTCGTCAAGGTGTACCGCATCGTCCCAGCAGTCATGGGCGATCTCGTCGCCAAGTACGGTTTCAACGATGAAGAACAACTCCGCGAAATGGTCACCGGCCAACTCACCCAGCGTGCAGAGGTTCAGCAGCAATCAGTCATGCGTCAGCAGATCAACAAGTACCTCGCTGATAACATCGACTTCGAACTCCCCGAAGGGCTCACCGCTCAGCAGGCAGCGAGAAACCTCGAACGCCGACGCATGGAACTCATGTATCGCGGCGTAAACCCAACCGAGATCGAACAGCACATGGCCGAGCTTCGCAGCGCCTCATCAGAGAGCGCATCGACCGAACTCAAGCAGTTCTTCATTCTCAGCAAGGCTGCCGAGTCGATGGAGATTAATGTCGAAGAATCAGAAGTGAACGCTCAAATCGTTCAACTCGCTATGCAGCAAGGCAAGCGTCCAGAGCAGGTCCGCGACGAGTTAATCAAGTCAGGCCAAGCCCAGACATTGCTCCAGCAGATCCGGGAACACAAAACCGTTGACTCGATCCTTGCAGATGCGAAGATCGAAGAAGTCAGCGCAGACGAGTTCAACAAGCAGATGGGCGAAACCAAATAATCACTCACAATGAGTACACTCAAAGCCCAGAGCATGCTCTGGGCTTTTTTTACATCAAGATTTAGTTGTGATGATCATTGCAGCAGATCTAGCAATGGGTCAGGTTGATGCGATGTCCTCATCGACATCGTCATCCATCCCAAAATCCATCGTCAGCATCGCTTCGCCGGTATTAAATGGATGGTTTACTGTGCCGCATCCTTGGCAGGCAATACCGTGTGTTCCAGCGGGGAGTTGATCGATGTTGTTGCCACACCCGGCGCAGGTCATCGTGCCAAGCCGAGAGGTCATCGAGTTGACCACCGTCACAGCGATCGCAATGGCAGCCCCAACAGCAGGAAGTACTCCTACTGAAAATACACTCACCACGCCAAAGACCAAAATCGAGAGCGCGACCAAGAGTGCAAACACACGAAGCCGAAGTTTGAGCATCCATTGCATTGTTTACAAATCTCCAGCCAATCGATCAAATACGAGTGTCAAGCAGATCCATCTGCCAGCCACAGTATACGCCATTTGTCGGCGATATGAGGACAAAATGGTGAGGATTCACTTAAAGCGGGCGGTAGAGATCAATGATTTTGCGAAGATTATCAGGGTCCTTCAGATGATTGATCTGAAGCTCGATCCCATCTTGCCCAGAAGACGAAATCCCGATCTCACCGACTTTCATGACCCTTTGAAGGAATGTCTGGCGCACCTGAATATTGCGGATGTTGTCATGAACAACCTCGGAAGAGGATTTCGACAATATCCCATGGTGCATGATCGTGCGCTTCGTGGTGATCTCAAGCGATGCCCCAAGCCGATCAACCCACCACCAGCTAATCAAGGCAACTCCACCCAATGCCATCGGAGCAAAGAGCAGGAACCAGAAAAGTGATTTATCAGTCACAGGCACCCAGATTGAACCAATCAGCCCAACCAGGATTGCAATGAAGACCAGTGAAAACCGGATTGCACGCGAGCGGAACCAGCATCGTCTTACGATCTGCACCCGAACCTCAGGCCCAAAATCTGGCGGGAACCCCTCTTTGGCAGCTCGATCAACCTTCTTTGAATCGAGAGGCATGTCGTGGTCGGCAGCACTTGATTCATCAGCATCAGGATTGGCAGGTACCCGGTTGATATCGCCGCACCCAAGGCATTCATGCTTGGTGCCCGCGAGATCATCCTCGACCTCGATCTCCATATCACATTTATCGCATTCAAACCGGATCATGTATACTCCCGAGCAGATCGCTCACACCATTATACGGGATTCATCTCCCCCGTTTTCGAGGATCACCCAATAAAAAAGCCGAATCCCAAAGGACTCGGCTTTGTGACTGATTATTTAGCAGACTTTAATCGTTCCAGTTGCGTGGTGCAGGACCGATATATGCGACCCGTGGACGGATCAGGCGGTTGTTGGCGTGTTGCTCCATAATGTGAGCAGCCCACCCGGTAATCCGTGAGGCCACGAAGATCGGTGTGTACTGAGGCACAGGAATGCCCATCGTGAAGTAAGTCATGCCACACGGGAAATCGACATTCGGATAGATCTTCTTCTCATCTTCCATGATCTTCTGGACCATCTCGCCGAGTTCAAAGAGCTTGATAAAATCTTCGCCACGCGCCTGAGCAGCCTTTCGGCCAAGTCCATGCAAGATCGGTGCGCGATGATCGCCATTCTTGTACACACGATGCCCAAAGCCCATCAACTTGCGCTTGTCTGCGAATGCCTGGTGCATCCAATCGGTCACCTTGCCAAGATCATTGTCTGAGCCAATATCATTGCGGATGTCTGCAAGCATCTCCATCGCAGCCTCATTTGCACCACCATGAAGCTTGCCTTTGAGAGCTGCGATCGCACCAGTGACGGCACCATGCAGATCGCCAAGTGTGCCTGAGATCACGCGTGCAGTAAAGGTTGATGCGTTGTAGTCATGCTCAGCATACAGCACCAGCGACACATCCATTACCTTCTCGGCTTCAGGGGTTGGTTCGCTGCCGGTCATCATGTAGAGCAGGTTGGCCGAGTGTGAAAGGTTTGCGTTTGGGGCGATGAAGTCTTTGCCTTCGATCGAGTTCTGCATATGCCCGATGACGGTCGGGATCTGAGCCAATAGCCGCTTAGATTTACGAAGATTGGCATCGCCAGCATTGTCCTGACAATCTGCATCAAGATGCGACAAGATCGAAACCGCAGTCCGCAAGATATCCATAGGCACCGCGTACTCGTTGTTGACCAAGTTGCCCGAGGTCTTGAGGAACTCAACGACCGCACTGGGAAGTGCACGCTCAGCAATCAACTCAGCTTTGAATGCGCCCAGCTCATCGCTTGAAGGCTTATGCCCAACGAGCAGCAAGAACGCCACCTCTTCAAACGAAGCATTGGCAGCGAGATCAGCGATCTCATACCCGCGATAGACGAGCGAGGTTTGTTCAACATTACAGATTTCGGTTTCGCCAGCGATGACGCCTTCGAGCCCTTTGGCATGGGTTGCAGTGGTCATATTTCGTATCCTTTATGAGTTCCAGTTGTCGATCAGTTCAACAACGGTTGAGTATCACAGAAACGCCCGATTCTAGGCGATCAAAGCCGAAAAAGGAGCCTCTATTCGCGTGCAGGACGCGGATAAGACACCACCGAGCGGTATCCGTCTTTGTCATAGGCACGAACTCCAAAGAGCCAGTTGTCCTTGGACATCGGGACGGTGCCCTCAGTCACATTGCCAACATCCTCAGCCTTCTCCCATTTCCAGGATGTGGACTCCCGCCAAACGATTTCATACCCAGCGACATCAGGCTCAGGCGAGGCATCCCATCGCAGCGTGGTGTCATTGGTCAGTTCTGCAATCATCACCCGAGCATTGCTCGGCGACGATGGGCTATTGGCAAGGTGAACCAAGACCGCCGCATTGAGCCGAGTCACATTTGCCAAATACTCCGCATCAACATACTCGCCAAGATCGCCATACTGCACTTCATCTTCGATGCGAACATCTTGATGCTGATGGTCATAGTTTTCATACATCTCGCAGAACCGGATCGCAGCGAATCCAAGCTCATTAAACGGCGTGTGATCGCCGCCACGCAAGAAGCGATCAGGACGGAAGATCAACTTAGGCTGAACAGTGGTGTAGTGCAGCTTGGCGACATCAGCGATATACCGTGCAAGTTGGCGCGAGGTTGAGTCTGATTCGGTGCCATAGAGCCGAAGCTTGCGGGCAGCACTCCTAATCTCGCTGTCGTCAAGAGCCAGCATCGAAGCTGGCAAGCCTTCCGAGAACACCCGAATCACCTTGCTGCCGTCTTGTCCTTCGATCACGCCAGTCGGATCGCCAATGGTGTCATTATTGAGCACGCCTCGGATGTCTTTGCCGTCAGCGGTTGCTTGTTGTGCATGAAGCCGAGCACCAAAGAGTCCTTGCTCTTCGCCACTGGTCGCCATGAGGATAATCGTAGAATCAAGATTCTCGGCCGAAAGTACTCGTGCGAGTTCGATCAACGCGGCAACGCCTGATCCGTCATCATTGGCGCCTGGAGCATCCGAAATCGAGTCATTCGCCTCGCTCGCTCGTGAATCAAGATGTGCAAGCACATAGTACAGCCGATTGCGCGACTCAGGCGATACCCCAGGGATCTCACAGATCACATTGACTACCTCGACAGGCTCGGTGATCCGGCGACCGTCAGGCTCAACCATGTGCGAATCAAAGTACACCTTCGGTGCAGCATCGCCAGCTTTGCCATGTCCTTCGATGTTGGCTTCAAACTGAGACTTCACCCAACGCCGAGCCGCACCGATCCCGCGTGTGTCCGATTCGGTTTCCGACATCGTATGGCGAGTCCCGAATCCAACAAGCGTATTAATCGTGTTCTGAATCTGTACATGATCAATAGCATCAATCACGCGTGTCGGAGTTTCCATCAGTGTCCTTTCAATGAACTTCACCATCCCAGAACTCATACCTAAATCAAGCGATTTCTGAATCGCAACACCATTGAGTAAGCCGTATTCATCAATCATGTAGAGTGAGTAGATCGCCGATGCTCGTGAGCCCGATCGGCAGTGGAACAATACATCCCCATTGGTTGAATCGAGTGCAACGGCAAGCTGGTCACGCATTGCGTATCCAAAGGTTGAGCCGCTGGTTGGAATATGAATATATTCCATGCCGAGTGATTCAACATATTCCTGTTCGTCAAATTCATGCTTGTCCATCTCGGCAACGCTGCGAGCATTGATGACGACCATCCCGCCAGATTCAGCAAAGAGCCGAATCTCTTCCATCGTTGGCTGACCAAAGAAAGTCAGCCGACCCGAGATACGGTCCTCGTCACGAACTTCTTCCCAAGTCGTCGGCTCAGTCTGTTCGATCTCAACCTGTTCGGTTGGCTCTGTAACCTCAGGCGGATTGGCGATCGCAGCACCTGCGAGCATCGTCAAAAGAAGCGTTCCTGTGAGTACCGATCGTGTTTGTCGTTTCATGCGTAGATTGTATCGGTTTGGATACTGAATGTGAACCTATCAGACTATCATATGGGTATGACCAATACGATACATCCCGGGACAACCCTCCGTTTACTCATGGATCAATCGGTAGTCGCTGCTCCTGGCGCGTTTAATGCACTCGTTGCACGATCCGTTGCTCAATGCGGCTTTGATGCCTGTTATGTCTCGGGGGGCGCGACTTCGGTCGCTGCGGGGGTTCCAGATGTTGGTATCTTGACCCTTGATCACTTCACTCAAGTTGTACGAGATGTCTGCACTGGTTCGGGCTTGCCGGTCATTGCCGATGCCGATACCGGGTTTGGTGAAGAAGAAATGGTTCGCAGAACCGTCCTCGAATACAACCATGCGGGCGCTGCAGGCTTGCATCTCGAAGACCAAATCTTCCCCAAACGCTGCGGGCATCTCGATGGTAAAGCCCTGATCCCCGTCGAGCAAGCCGTCTCCAAACTCCAATGGGCTGCCAAAGCATCACACGATTGTTCGGATGGTCAGTTCATTATTTGTGCTCGCACCGACGCCAAAGGCGTCGAAGGCTTCGACGCCGCGATCACGCGAGCCAAAGCATATGTAGACGCAGGGGCAACGATGATCTTCCCCGAAGGATTGACCACCGTTCAAGAGTTCAAAGACTTCGCATCAGCAATGGATGAACTGGGCACCAAACGCCCGTATCTGCTCGCCAACATGACCGAGTTCGGAAAAACACCGATGATCAAACTCGATGAGTTTGGTGAAATGGGCTACAACATTGTCATCTATCCTGTCTCAACCCTTCGTATTGCAATGGGAGCAGTGAAACGGGCATTGACAGAACTCAAAGCAACCGGCACACTCGAAGCCCAACTCGACAACATGCAAACACGCAAAGAACTCTACGAACTGATTGAGTACACACCCGGAACAGCCTGGGAAATGTAAACGGAGATAGGTATGCCTCACACAAAACATCGGTACACACTTGAGAACGATTCAACTATGATCGAAGATGTCGGCGTGGTCATCAAACTCCTCACCGATGATCTTGAAGGCGATCAGCACCAACGCTTCATTGTCAACCTCAACTGCGATCAAACCATCCTCATCATCCACAACATTGACCTCGTCGATCGCGTCCCAATCCACGCCGGTGATCTGGTTGAGTTCAAAGGCGAATACGAATACAACGATCGCGGCGGCTTAGTCCATTGGACACACCGAGACCCCAATAGAAAACACGAATCAGGATGGATCAAGCACGCCGGCAAGCTCTATCACTGATTCGTGTTCAGTTTTCTATTGAAGTGTTATTGATTTATTCAAAGCCGTCGCGTGTCTGAATCTCGAAGTCATTCATCGATGCCACTTCTTCAACCGACTTGTCCATCATCCCATCGAAGCGTTCAACAATCGGTGCTGGATTCTCAAACGCCAACTTGCCCATGATATTGAACTTGTGTGCCAAGATCCCCTTGAGATCAGCTTCGGTGTTCCGAGCATGACCAGCCGGGTACATCACCATTCCAGAATCAAACTCAGTACCATCGGTATCTTCGATGATGAGCGAGGTTGGGATTCCATCTGGGTAACGCTTGTCGTAGTCTTCGCCGCCATGGAAGAACTCGATTTTCTCCATCAGCGATCGAGTGCGCTCGTTGTTGATCGCAGCAGCATCAAAGTCATACGGTTCAAGCATCAGCGTCTTCCAGTCGGATGTCTGCTGAGTCAGGGCCTTGCGCAGTAAGGTCGCCACGATGTACACCATTGAGTGATCCGCACTCTGACGAGTCGTTGGGTTCCGCTTCGCTGGATCGCCAATGATACCAAATGCAGGTTCGTATGCGGTGATCTTGATGGTCTTGATCTGTGAACCTGTCTCGTCATCGAGCAGATGCGGTGCTTTGTTCAAGAGATCAAGCAATGCCTGCAATGCACCAGCGCTCTGGTGCTCGTAAAGCCCAAGTTTAAAGTGCATACCCATGACCGCAAAGTCTGACCCGCCACGCCCGAGTACGAGTTCAAACGGTGATTCATCCGCCTGCTTGGTATTGGCATTGTCAGTCCCGACGGCTTCGAACATTTGCCCTGGACCTTCAAAGATACGGAAGATCGATTCTGGGTTGCGGAAAATATCGCGTGGCCCCATAAACCCGTTCATTGAGCGACGAACAGACATGATCGCGACTTCAGTCGAGATCGCAGCGCTCGCACCCTTTGAATCCGAAAGCTGCTTACCTGCACGGATCGCACGGAACGGGATGTAGTGAGCAACAACCATACCAATGGCCGATTCGATCTGTTCAGCAGTCGCGCCGAGCATTGCTCCGAACACCGCAGCCGATCCGATCGCACCATGCACAACATGATCAACCTTGTAAGTCTTGAGCGAGAACACTTCAGATAAACGCCCGCGGATTTCATCAAGGCAAACCATGGCCTTGAGTGCATACGCACCATCGTGCCCGCCCATTTGCGCCGCTGCGATACATACGCCATAGAAATCGTTATGTCCGAACTCGCCCGCGGTGAATCCGAGTTGCGGGTTGTACCCAAAGTTTGTGCCGTTGGAGTCCCATTCGCGGACCGCTGAGCCGTTGGCCAATGCGGCCTTTTCAGGTTGAACCTGCACATTGGATCCGAACACAGTCGCGCCGCGCTGGGTCGCTTTACCAAGCCGATGCGTTGCATCGGTCACCGGATACTGCAATGCTTCATCACGCAGAACAGTGGGGGCATTGGTTTTGAGTGCCAAAGCCGAGAGCCCACAGAGGACTGCATCCGTAAAGAACATATTGGTGCGTTCAAGAACCGATGCATCCGGCTCACCCCGCTTGGCCGAGTCATCCGAGAGAAAATCGATCGCAAACTGGGCGATTCCCAGTGCTTGATTGGTATTGGCTTCGAGTTTGACATGAGTATCAGCTGCGGTGGTGGACATGGGGTTCCTCGTGTTTCAGGTCATTCTGATTCGGAGTGAATCGTAGACCCGAAAATCAAGATTTCGGAGCCTGTTTCACTGAAATATGCTGGGAATTGCACATGCAGCCAAAGATCGATTCCAGATCGATTCATGCCCCCTACACTCGGATATGAAAACAATCATCGAGCCATTCCGTATTAAATCCGTCGAGCCGATCCGCATGACCACGCGTGAAGAACGCGTCCAATGCCTCAAAGATGCCCATTACAACCTCTTTGCGATCCCATCGCAAGATGTAATGATCGATCTCTTGACCGATTCAGGCACCGGAGCCATGAGCTCCGAGCAGTGGGCCGGGATCATGCGGGGCGATGAGTCCTACGCCGGGGCACCAAGCTGGTTCCGGTTTCGGGATGTCATGGTGGACATCACAGGCATCGAAAACATCCTCCCAACCCATCAAGGGCGAGCCAGCGAACGCCTGCTCGTCGAGGTCTTGATCGGGCACGGCGGAGCGGGAAAAGGCAAAATCGTCCCCAACAACGCCCATTTCGATACCACCCGTGCCAATATCGAACATTCAGGCTGCGCAACAATCGATCTTCTTTCGCCCGAAGGCCAAGATCCCGCGACCGATGCGCCATTCAAAGGCAACATGGATCTCGTCGCCCTCGAAAAACTGCTCTCCGAACGCGCAGACGATGTTCCGTTCGTGATGGTCACCGTCACCTGCAACAGCATCGGTGGCCAACCTGTATCACTCGAAAACCTCAAAGGCGTTCGTGCCCTCTGTGATAAGTACAACAAGCTCTTTTTCCTCGATGCTTGCCGATTTGCCGAAAACGCATGGTTTATCAAGCAACGAGAAGCCGGACAATCCGAGCGTCCAGTAGAAGATATTGTCCGTGAGATGTTTGATCTATGCGATGGTTCAACCATCAGCGCTAAAAAGGACGGCATGGTCAATATCGGTGGCGTCCTGCTCTTCCGCGACCGCAAACTGTTTGAGGCAACGAGCAACTTGCTCATCCTTACCGAGGGCTACATGACCTATGGCGGGCTCGCCGGGCGAGATCTCGATGCGATGGCTGTCGGGTTCCGGGAGGTTCTCCGCGAAGATTACCTCCGCTATCGCATCCGCTCGACCGAGTATCTTGGCGAAAAACTCCTCGAAGCCGGGATCAGCATTGTCAGACCCGCGGGTGGGCATGCGATCTATATCGATGCTGCAACCTTCTGCCCGCACATCCCAACCCATGAGTTCCCAGGTCAAGCCCTCGCGGTCGCACTGTATGAAGCTGGTGGGATCCGAAGCTGCGAGATCGGCTCGGTCATGATGGGCGAACATGCCCACATGGAACTCGTCCGTTTGGCGATTCCACGACGGACCTATACCCAGTCACATATCGATTATGTGATCGAAATCATCACAGAAGTGTATGAAAATGCCAGCTCGCTGGTGGGGTACCGGATTACCGAAGAGCCTGAAGCCCTTCGCCACTTTACAGCCCACTTCGAGCCGATCTGCTCAGCGAATTGCTCCTGCTAGAAACGAGTTCTGACGGTTTTGAAGAAGAATCCCCCCTAGTATGCCAACCCGGCGTTGGGCATGTATGTTGTGCCTGCGCCTTCAAACCCTGATCCCATTTGGTCTCAAATCTGAGGAGCCATCATGTCGAACCAGCCAGTTATCGTCGCTGCCCGCCGAACCCCAATCGGTAAGTTCTTTGGCTCATTCTCCCGCGTCGCCTCGCCTCAGATCGGTGCCTTTGCCATCGAAGCAGTATTATGCGATGCCCCAGCAGCCAAAGACCACATCGACGAGTGCATCATGGGTTGCGTGCTCCAAGCTGGGGTCGGCCAGAACCCTGCACGCCAGGCAGGGCTCAAAGCAGGTTTGCCATCAACGCTTTCCGCTAAAACCATCAACAAAATTTGTGGCTCAGGTCTCGAAGCCGTCATGATGGCGGCTCAGTCCATCAAAGCTGGCGACAACGAATGCGTCATCGCTGGCGGCATGGAAAACATGACCGGCGCTCCACACTTTGCCCATGTCCGAGCAGGCATCAAATATGGTGCTGGCACGATGGAAGACCATATGGCCTACGATGGGCTCCGCTGTGCGTTCGAAGGCTGGCCGATGGGCAATGCTGCCGAGCATATTGCAGAAAAATACGGCGTGACCCGTGAAGACCAAGATCGTTTCTCCGCACAATCCCACCAACGCGCAGCAGCAGCTTGGGAAGCAGGGTACTTTGACGCAGAAGTCGTCAAACTCACCGGCGAACAACTCGGTAACCGCCGCAAGCCAGGTGCCGACGGCGGCATCAATATTGACGAAGGCATTCGTGGCGATTCAACAGCTGAGGGGCTCGGCAAACTCCGCCCAGCCTTCACCAAAGACGGCACCATCACCGCAGGCAACGCATCACAAATCTCCGATGGCGGCGCAGCAACCATCGTGATGAGCGAATCCAAAGCAGCCGAACTCGGACTATCACCATTGTGTAAGATTGTTTCCTACAACACCTCGGGTGTTGATCCAAAGGAAATTTTCGAAGCTCCAATCACCGGCATCAAGGGTGCACTCGACAAAGCAGGTTGGTCGATCGACGATGTCGACATGTTCGAGATCAATGAAGCATTCGCTGCTCAACTCTTGTGCAATATCAAGGAACTGGGAGTCTCCGAAGACAAACTCAACATCTGTGGCGGCGGGGTTGCACTCGGTCACCCAATCGGTGCCTCTGGCGCTCGCGTTCTGGTCACCCTGATCCACCAACTCAAACGCACCGGCGGCAAGAAGGGCGTAGTTGCCCTATGCCTCGGCGGCGGGAACGCGGTCGCTGTGTGTATAGAAATGTGTTGATTCTGTGGTCGTAATCACAGTTTTATAAGCCACAAGGTAATCAAGGTAATCAAGGTTCATTGAGCCCGATAAATTTCCGATCCTTTGAGTGCAACAAACCACTCAAACGGAGATTTTACTATGGCCTTTACTGATGAACAAATCAACCGTCTCGGATCAAGCTTTCAACTCATCGAGCCTCGTCTCGATAGTGTTGTATCTGTTTTCTATACCAAACTCTTTGAAACTGCCCCCGCATTGCGTGCCTCATTCCCATCAGACATGAGCGGCCAAAGGGGGCATATGAATGCTGCTCTGAAGTTGGTCGCCAAAAATATTACAAACCTAGAAAACTTGGCAGAGCCATTGCGCCAAATGGGTGCCCGCCATATTGAATATGGTGCTCAAGAAGCCCAGTTCCCAGTCGTTCGCGATGTGATGGTTGCCTCATTAGCAGATGTTGCCGGCTACGCGTGGACCCCGCAGCTCAGTGCCGATTGGGGCGCAGCGTTGGATGCCGTCTCAAGTTACATGATCGAAGGCATGCGCGAAGCACAGGCCAAGGCCGCCTGATCGTTCATCTCCATCGAATATTCTCGTGAAGGCTCCCGTTTGGGAGCCTTTTTTCATGCCAACCGCATAGCATTATCGCTCATATTGATCTCAACACGAATGAAAGCAACCAGACATGCGCACACACACCTGTAGCCAACTCAACGAATCAAACATTGGTGAAACCGTCATTCTCTGCGGCTGGGTCAACGCCTTCCGCGGGCACGGCGGCGGATTGATCTTCGTCGACATGCGCGACCGCGCAGGTGTCACACAGGTAGTCTTCGATTCAGAAGATGGCAACGAAGCAACAATGGAAGCCGGCGATCGGCTCCGCAACGAGGACTGCATCAAGGTCACCGGCGTAGTCCGTGCCCGAGGCAAAGCCAATCCAAAGATTGAAACAGGTTCAATCGAGATCCTCGTCACCGAGCTCGAAGTGTTGTCCAAAACCAAAAAGCTCCCATTCCTCCCGAGTAATGAAAAGGACCTCCCTAACGAAGAGGTCCGCCTGCGCTATCGCTACATCGACATGCGTCGTCCAAAGATGCAGAGTATCCTCCGCACGCGTCATCGCGTCGCTAAACTCACCCGAGATTACTTCGATGAGCACAACTTCATCGAGGTTGAAACCCCGGTCCTGTGCCGATCGACCCCAGAGGGCGCTCGCGATTTCCTGGTGCCATCACGCAACCAAGAGGGCATGTGGTACGCGTTGCCACAGTCGCCGCAGTTGTTCAAGCAGATCCTGATGGTCGGCGGCTGCGATCGCTACCTCCAAATCGTCAAATGTTTCCGCGACGAAGACCCCCGCGCCGATCGCCAAGCAGAGTTCACCCAGATCGACCTCGAGATGAGCTTTGTCGATCGTGATGAAGTTCTCGGGATTATGGAAGGCTTTGCCAAGAGCCTCTGGAAGGACATGCTCGATGTTGATCTCCCAGATTTCCCGCGCATCACCTACCGTGAATCAATGGACACCTACGGCATCGACCGCCCAGACACCCGCTTCGATCTCAAACTCGTCGATATCTCCGATCTCGCTGCCAAGGTCGATTTCTTGGTCTTCAACGAAGCCCTCGAAAAGAAGAAGGGCGTTGTCAAAGCGTTCAAGGTTCCTGGGGCAGCAACGAAGTTCAGCCGAAAGGTCACCGACAAGTTCAACCCATTCGTCGAGCAGTTCGGTGCTGGCGGTGCACCAACGGTCAAGTTTGTTGACGGCGAGTTTGGCACAGGCATCGCCAAGTTCCTCGGTGATATCAAGGATGAACTCATCGAACGCCTCGGGCTAGAAGACGGCGATGCCGTGGTCTTTGGTGCAGATACATACAATATCTGTACCAAAGCACTGGGCGAACTCCGCCTCAAGATCGCCAAAGAGCATGACTACATCCCCGAAGGCAAGTGGAACTTCCTCTGGGTGTACGACTTCCCGATGTTTGAATACGATGAAGAAAACGAGCGATACCAATCACTTCATCACCCATTCACCGCGCCAACCAAGGCCGAGCTTGAGCGATTCATGGCAGCCGACATCAAGGATGTCGATACCGTCGAATCTATTCTCTCCGATGGCTACGACATGATCTGCAATGGTTCAGAAATCGGTGGCGGCTCGATCCGTATCCATCAACAAGAAGTCCAAGCCAAGGTGTTCGAACTCCTTGGTATGTCAGAAGAAGAAGCCAAGCTCAAGTTCAGCTTCCTCATGGATGCCCTCACCTACGGCGCACCGCCACACGGCGGCGTCGCCTTCGGGCTTGACCGCCTGGTCATGCACATCATCGGGACAGAAAACATCCGCGATGTCATCGCCTTCCCCAAATCACTCACCGGCGTAGACCTCATGAGCGAGGCACCCAATGTCGTCGATGATGAGCAACTCACCGAACTCCATGTTCGCTCAACCGCAAAGATTCATTCCTGAATACATCTTCCTAAAAACAGGTAAAAACTATGACCACGCTTCAAACAGAACCCGGATTGTCATCACTCAACATCGCTGGGCATTCGTTCGATTCCAGGCTTCTCGTCGGCACAGGAAAATACGCCTCGATGGAACTGATGAAGGATTCTCTAGATGCTTCACAGTCTGAGGTTATTACCGTCGCTGTGCGCAGAGAGCGATTGTTCAACGAGCAAGGAAAGAGCCTGCTCGAATACATCGATCTCAATCGCTACACCATCTTGCCAAATACGGCGGGCTGTTTTACCGCTGAGGATGCGGTCCGCGTTTCAAGGCTCGGGCGAGAACTTCTCGAACAGCTTGAAAACCCCGGCGCAAGCTGGGTCAAGCTCGAAGTGCTTGGCGACAAAAAAACCCTGCTTCCAGATCCTGTTGGAACACTCCAAGCCGTCGAAACATTGGTCAAGGATGGGTTCGATGTCCTGTGTTATACCTCGGATGATCCGATTAGTGCCAAGCGCATTAAAGACGCGGGTGCGGTCGCGGTGATGCCCGCAGGCTCGCCAATTGGCTCCGGCCAAGGCGTGCTGAACAGCAACAATATCGTGTTGTGTCTCGAACTACTCAAAGAGAACGATCCAGATTTCCCCGTCATCGTCGACGCAGGCGTTGGCAGCGCGAGCGATGTCGCACTCGCGATGGAACTCGGAGCCGACGGCGTATTGCTCAACACAGCAATCGCCCACGCAGCCGACCCGGTCATGATGGCCCACGCTATGCGTAAAGGCTGCGAAGCCGGGCGTCAAAGTTATCTTGCAGGTCGAATCCCCAAGAAGCTCTACGCGACTGCAAGTTCGCCGATGGAAGGCGCGATCTCGTACATCCCCGGCGAGTGATTCGCTTACGGGCTGTTCATCAGAATCGTAGATCCAGATGGTTCAGTGGCTTCGCCTGTAACACAGCTGATGATCTTGCTCGCTACTTGTTCCGGCGAAAGCGTTTGATCCGTCGGCAGTATCTCCGCAGATACAATCGATCGAAGCATTTCCGTCTCCACCGCTCCCGGTGCAACGGTATATGCTCGCACACCCTGCTCACCATACTCATTATGAATCGCTCGCGTCAGTCCATCAATCGCTGCTTTCGTGCAGCCATATATTCCCAGCCCAACAAACGGATCAACAATCGCCATCGAGGCGACATTAACGACACACCCCTTTAATTTGATCAACTCTGGCAATGCGAGCCGAACCAGTTCGATTGGCCCGATTGCATTCACCAAGAACAAGTCTTGAATCTCGGTCTCGGAAAGATCACCAAGATTCTTACAAGTTCCCAGCCCAGCATTATTCACGATCACATCAATACGCTCAAACTCTGAGATCGTTTGATTGACGATTTCTGCGCGCTGATGACTCAGCGCAATATCAGCACTGATAGCCAGCCAATCAGTGCCCTGTTTGCCGATGAACTGCCCAACAGTCTTCAATGGCTCTAATCGCCGACCGACAAGAACCACGCGATACCCTTTGGCTCCAAGACCAATAGCGACCGCCCGCCCAATCCCTGATCCGGCTCCGGTGATAATTGCAACAGGTGGTTCGTTTGTATGCTCCATACCCCATTGTAAGTGGAGTAAAACGCAATAGTCCGGATGGAATCAGCAGGAATCCCAATGAAACACCCCCAAAGCAACCGATAATACAGTGTGCGGGGCAATTGATGCCCGCTCGTGATCAAACTGCTTTCCACTTTGGAGTGAATCCATGCCTCATTTGTCAGCCCCCTCTTGGATACCCAAAGACTCCACCCGCCCTGCCCACGCCAAGATTGTTGCAACCCTAGGCCCGGCTTCAGATTCAGATGAAATGCTCGAAAAGCTGATCGAAGCAGGGGTTTCAGTTTTTCGACTCAACTTCTCGCACGGGTCACTCGAAGACATGGACAAACGGCTTACCAAGGTCCGCCGGGCAATTGACAACTCGGGTCGGTGCATCGCAACCCTCGGCGATCTTCAAGGCCCAAAGATGCGCGTCTGCAAAGTCCCCGATATCCACGAAGATGGTGGGATCATGCTCAACAAAGGCGATCAAGTCTATTTCCGAAAAGGGCAAGGTGATGCTGCGATTGTTGATGGATCGCCATCGTTCGATGTCACTTTCGATCCATTCTACGAGGATGTCCTTCCAGGGCAACGCGTGCTTATTAATGACGGTCTCATCCGTATGCTCGCAGTTGAGCAGGAAAAAGGCAAATGGCTCCGCTGCCAAGTGACAGCGGGCGGCAAGGTCACAAGCTCCAAAGGCGTAAATCTTCCAGACTCAGAACTCGATATGCCTGCAATCACCGAGCGAGATTGGAAATGTGCCAAGTGGGCGTGTGAACACGGGCTTGATTATCTTGCGCTCTCGTTTGTGCGCACAGCCGACGAGATCCTCGAACTCAAAGCGAAACTCGATGAATGGAAGTGCCCAGGTCAACAACCCGGCGATTCCGACATGGGCACTTCGATCCCAGTCGTCGCCAAGATCGAGATGCCTCAGGCGATTACGAACCTCGATTCAATTATCCATGCCACCGATGCCATCATGGTCGCGCGTGGTGATCTTGGTGTCGAGATGGATGTTGCCCAGGTACCCATCATCCAGAAGTACATTCTCGCCAAATGCTCCGCGCTCGGCAAGCCCTGCATCGTTGCAACGCAGATGCTCGAGACCATGATCGAATCCATCACCCCAACACGGGCTGAAGCATCCGATGTCGCCAACGCGGTGCTTGATGGGTGCGACGCGGTAATGCTCTCTGGTGAGACCGCAGTGGGGGCACACCCTCGCGTTGTCGTCGAGACCATGCAGCGGATCATCAAAGTGACAGAATCACGCATGGATCAGATCGTCCATTCCTCAGGGCTACCAACCGACATGAAGGAATATCCATTCCGCTCGGCAGCGCTGGCCAAAGGCGTGTGGCATATGGCGGACCAACTCAACGCCAAAGCAATCGTCGTGTGGTCGCAGGCGGGCGGGATGGCACGCTATCTCAGCCAGTTTGATTTCCGAGTGCCGATCTATGGCTACACATCGTCCAAAATGGCAGCCAATCGAATGGCCCTCTACGGCGGCGTCACCCCAATCTTTACTCAACCACCCGAGACAGGTCGGCTTCGAGATTGGACCAATCAGGTCGAGAATCTGATCCGAGCCGAGGGTATTACCAAAGATGGCGATGCGGTACTTCTTGTCGCCGGCAAGCCCCTCGGTGCATTGCTCGCCCAAAGTACAGTGAGTATTCTGCGAATGGGCGACGCCTCGTCCGGTTTCCGTGAACTCATTACGAAATAAATCTCAAAAAACAGGTATTCAAGATCATCTTGTCCAAGACCCTCCGGCTCGTATACAATAGATATACGGGACCTGGGCTCCCGCCGAATGACCACTTAGGAAAAGGTCGGCACTGCCTGCCCAAGAGCTTTCAAGGACAGCAGTTATGACCAGTGCCTCGACCCAACCATCAGCCATCAGTTCAGACCCATTGACCCTGATCGATGTCGATCATGTCCGGTTCTATGTGGGCAATGCCAAGCAAGCGGCATACTTCTACGCCCATACCTTCGGGTTCCGAATCGACCAAATCGCAGACCTCACCACAGGCTCACGCGAAGAAGCAGACTACCTGCTCACCCAGGGCAATATCCGCATCTTGCTCACCACGCCACTCACCAAAGAACATCCTGCTGCGGAAGAAATCAAGCTCTATGGCGACGGCATCAAAGAAGTCGCACTCACCGTTGAAGACGCAACCGCAACCTACAACAAAGCCATTGAGAACGGTGCTGAATGTGCCCAAGCACCTCGCACGCTCGAAGATGAACGAGGCACAGTCACCGTTGCGTCGATTAAAGTCTACGGCAGAGTGATCCACACATTCGTTTCGCGTACCGGCGAATACTCCCATGAAAACCTACGCAAGGGCGGCCCATTCATGCCGACCTTCAAGAAGTTCGACTCGCCACTCAATACATACAACGAAGATCATCCTTGTGGACTCATGTACTGCGATCACTTCGTAGGTAATGTCGAAGAAGGCAAAATGAACTACTGGGTCAAGTGGTACGAAGATGTCCTCGGGTTCAAGATGTTCAAGCACTTTGATGACGCCGATATCTCCACCGAGTTCTCCGCCCTCATGTCCAAGGTCATGGCTTCGGGTAACAACCTGATCAAGATGCCAATCAACGAACCAGCCGACGGCGTCAAGAAGAGCCAGATCCTCGAATACCTCGAATGGCACAACATGACCCCCGGCGTCCAGCATCTCGCCTTCCGCACCGACGACGAGATCGGTACCATCACCGAACTCCGCCGAAGAGGCGTCGATTTCCTGAGCATGCCAGACACTTACTACGAGTTGGTCTGGGAACGCGTCAACAAGATGCTCCAGCAGCACGGGCACGAAATGGTCAAAGAAGACCACAAACGCATCCGCGATCTCGGAATCCTCGTCGACGCCGACGACGAAGGCTACCTCCTCCAACTCTTCACCAAACCCCTCCAAGACCGCCCAACCTTCTTCATCGAAATCATCTGCCGCAGAGGCAGCCAGAGCTTCGGCAAGGGTAATTTTAAAGCCTTGTTTGAAAGCCTAGAACTCGAACAAGAACGCCGAGGAAATCTGTGAACGAACCGAACAATGAGCAAGCTTCGTTGCGATTTCTCAGCATGCTGGTTAGTGAGAACGAACAGAATCGCGAGGTAATACTCCGACGATTCCGAGAGGGATCTCATGGGATAAATCCGTTCACAGGCAAAGAGATTCGACTGGTTGAAGTTGAATTGCGAGACAGTCTTGAGCAGGCCGGCGTGCTTGATGACGATGCGTTTCAAGAACTCTTTAGTAGATTTGTAGATTCGATTATCAATAGCGTCACCTGGGGTCTATTGATGTCGCACGACAAGGCTGGTGAGGATGAGGATCATCGTTATTGTCTCCGTGAACATGATGGTGCTGATCTTGTCCCATATCTTCATGAGTTGTGGTCACAAGTAAAGAATCGGTAGCCGGGTGCCCCGACTCGCCGTCTTCGGCGCAGTCGGGTCTTCGGCAATCATCTCTCAACCTCCCGACTGCGTCAAGAGGCGAGTCGGGGCACCCTTTCTCTTCCTGAAATTTAACTTCCGATTATCCGGCCTGTCCCATCTATACCGCCTCAAATCCGTATTCCAACCCAATACACTGGCATCTACCCCCTCTGTTTAGAACAGTTTTCTTGTCCACGCATCCGAGTGGGCATGAACACCAGCCAATAGGGGTACACCATGCACAAAATCGCTTTCGCCATTATCGCAGCTTCGGGATTCATTGCCAATGCAGACATTGTCCGTGTCGACGAGTTCAGTTCGTTGCAGTTTGAAGGGTTCAATAACCTAAACATGGGGACCTTTGATCGCTCGCCGGTCTCGATCTTTGATGGAATGGGCGAAGCATTGAACACTGGCGGCTCATTCCTCCATGCTACAAGCGGTTGGGGGTTGTATTCTGGTGATTGGGTTGGGCGAGCGATCGCGTTTGAAGGCTCAAAGATGCTCGGCACCTCGCGCGGCGGCATCGAATATCGATTCAGCGAAGCACAGAAATCTTTCGGCGGCTATTTCGCAACCATCGCAGATGTGCCCGATGCAGAGATCAAGTTCTACAACGGCAGCGAACTGGTCGGGTCAGACACGCTGGGGGCTGCAGTCGGTGGAGAATGGTCATGGAACGGATGGTCGAGCGACAGCCAGTTTGATCGTGTCACCGTGGATTCAAACTACGGCAACTCCGGGGGCTTCCTTATGCACGATGCCGTGCGTGTGCTCACAACACAAGTGCCAACCCCGGGTTCGCTCGCGATTCTTGGGACTGGTCTACTCGTTGCCGGTCGGCGTCGGCGATAACAAAGAATATTCAAAACAATGCCTGAACCTTCGATAGGCTGTCAGTCACTTTGTGGCTGGCAGCCTTTCCTTTGCGGTACACCTACAATATCTCCGTATGAATATCATCGAAAAAATCCGCGATACCGAAACCAAACTCCGATCCCAATCCGATCCTGTCAAGGCACTCGAATCGTGGACCATGCTTGGGCGACTGCTCGGCAGGATGCCTGTCGATCAGGGCGAACTCAAACGCATCACCCAAGACCGCGATGCTGTTGGGTTAGATGTGATGATCGCCAAGCTCGAAGACCCAGATGCGTTCAAGACCAAAGAAGAGCCTTTGCCAGAGTTTCCACAGGCCGAACTCAACGAAGCCCTGCGTGTTTTTCGCCATCGGCTCAAGTTCAAAAAGCTCGATGACGAATCGAAGATATCCCAGCGCGATGTGACGACCGGCAAGTCCGCCAATATCGATTCCATCCAGCCGCCGCCGCCGTCCGAGTTCGATCCGCGAATTTGGAAAGTGCTCGTTAAGAATGGGAAACTGGTTGATGCCGGCAGCGGGTTCTATCACGAACCACGCTAACTCGTTTTACATCCCGCGTTCGATCGCACCGACTAATGCATGCAAGATGAGCATGTGCAGTTCTTGAATCCGATCGCTCGTCTCGCCATCAACGATCCATTCGATATCGCCAATGCCACCCAGCTTGCCGCCGTCTTTCCCAAGCAGTAGCGCGATATGCAAGCCTTTGCCCTTGGCAACCTCAACCGCTTTGATGATGTTGGCGCTGTTCCCGCTGGTCGACATCGCAACGAGCACATCGTTGTTGAAGCCCACGCCTTCGATCCATCGTGAGAAAATTGCATCGAATCCATAGTCATTGCCCACACAGGTGATATGCCCAGGATCAGCGCAGGCCATCGCCGGGATCGACGGGCGATCGTCACGGTATCTTCCGGTGAGTTCTTCGCAGAAGTGAATCGCATCTGCGCACGACCCGCCGTTGCCAATCGCAAGAATCTTGCCGCCGGCTTTGATTCGTTTGATACATGCCTGTGCGAGTTCTTCCACTTTCTGAGCATTGCTCAGATCTGTAGCAAACGCACCCGCCAACGACGCATAGATCGAGAACTCAGATTGGACGACCGATTCATTACTCATACCCAATGATAGGTTCCCTCACAGCAATGCGTGCGCATAAAAAACCCACGCTCGAAAGCGTGGGTTGTATTCTTTGAAAGGTGTGCTTTGGGATCAATCCCAAGTGTTGATCGGATTATCATCCGAACTTGTTTCTTCAGCGTCTGCACCACGGATTTCACCCGGCGCAAAGTGATCCTGCCGCCAAGATTCTGGATACTGGGCATCGTCCAAATCCATACAGGCTTTGGTAGGGAACATCGGACGGAATGTATCGCACATCACCGCCATCTCGTCGGTCCATTTCTTGCCGATCGACGCTTCAACCGTGCCCGGATGGGGTCCATGCACAATCCCCTGTGGATGCACCGAGATCGAGCCCGAGCTAATCCCACGCCGGGCTTTGTAGTTGCCCTCGACATAGTACATAATCTCGTCGGAGTCGATATTCGAGTGATTGTAAGGCACCACAATCGCATCTGGATGCGAATCCAATGCACGGGGACAGAACGAACAAATCACAAAGTTATGCCCCTCGAATGTCTGGTGAATCGGTGGCGGCAAATGCAACTGCCCAGTAATGGGCGCGAAGTCATGAATATTAAAACAGTACGGGTAATAACACCCGTCCCAGCCAACCACTTCGAGCGGATGGTATGGATAGGTATATGAATGGATCGAGTTGAGTGCTTTGATCCGCACCTCAAACTCGCCCTTTTCGTCATAGGCCAACGGATGATCGGCGTCTTCAAAGGGGACACGCAAATCTCGTTCACAATAGGGAGCATGCTCGAGAAATTGTGCAGTCTTCTTTGCGATATACCCAGGAGGGGGCATGATGTGCGAAGCGTTGCATGTCTCGAAGCACACAAACTTGCCCAAAGGCATATCGGCCTTTGAATAGCCACCAAAGTGATCGACATCTGAACCATCATCTGGGCGTTCATCAAAGACCATTTTGTAAATCACACCCTTGGGCATGACGACATAGTCCTTCTTGCCGAAGGTGAGTGTGCCGAACATGGTGTAGATTGTGCCTGATCCGTAATGGATAAACAAACATTCATCGCCCTGTCCATTTTTGTAGTGGTACTCAAGTTGCGTCGCCGGCTGGCAGAGCGACATTTCAACATCGCCATTGCCAAAGATCACCACGCGCCCTTGAACAGGGTCGCCTTGGGTTTTGAAGTTCTGAGTCTTGACATGACGCATGCGCATCACATCTTGCTCAACATATTCAACTTTGGTCGAATAGAGCTTTTTCCATCCGGTTACCTGTGTAGGTGGGTGGATGTGATACATAATCGAGCTCGGGCCTACGAACCCTTCGGTTCCGAAGAGTTCCTCAGAATACAACGCTCCATCTGGACGACGGAACTGGACATGGCGTTTCTTGGGCATTTTGCCCAGGGACATGTAATACGGCATCGAAAGTCAACCTCATTCTTCCCCAGCCTCACGGTTGTGAATCACCGCGGTGGGGAGGGCGTTGGGACAGTATTGAATCATCTGGATCATAGCACTTTCCTTGAGAAATGTGAATGCTCACAATGGTCACAGTCGGGTAATGTACGGCGAAACAAAGACAAGTGGATGGTTTTTGTCAATTATCCCGATACTTCATATAACCAATCGAAGGTTTCCACACCTGAGTTGGCTTTGGCGATTCTTGCGTGATAGAATCCCCTTACACACATGACAGGATCTTTCAGTGCAAAGTTCCGTTTCAAATCAATTACAATCGATTTGAATCACCTGACTTTGTATAAGCGAGCGACAACCGTATGAGCCAACCGCTCCGAAACGAATACTTTGGTCCCTACAAACTCATCCGCTCTATGGGCAGTGCTCATGGTGCGTCGAGATTTGTCGTTCTGTGCAATCGGACGGACACCAACTACACGCTCTATCGATTTGAACACATCAGCAACGCGAAGCAACGGAGAACTTTGTTTGATACGCTTCTAAAGATGAGCGTGCTGAACCATTCTCATCTTCTCAAAATACAATCCGTTACTTATGATGACTCGGGTCGGCTTTGCGTGGTTACTCCATACACAGGCAACCACGATGGGCTTGTGACGCTCGACGATCTGCTTCTTGTTCGTGATGGCAAGTTGGGAATGATCGAGGCTGCTCGTGCTCTTGAGCATTTGCTTGATGCCATTCGGTATGCCCATCTGCAACAGGTCGTCAATGGTTCAATCCATCAATCAAACATTCTTGTCGATCGATATGGGTGCCTTCAGGTTCAGTTCTACGGCTTTGATTCGCTTATGGAATCGTCGGAAGAAACAGCACACAAGCGAATGATTCAAGTTGCTGATGAGATTCGATCTATTGTTGAACTTGGCTACACCATGATGACCGGCTTAACCTCGCGCAATGATCGCATTGCACCGTCTCGTGTGATCAAGAAACTAGATCGTAACTGGGACACTTGGTTTGATATCGGGCTCGATCCACTTGATGGCTTCGAGAGTGTTGAGCATGCGATTCAAGCACTCCCAACAAATCCAAACTGTGATCAATGGCTGACTACAAAGAGCATTCGCGTTCCCCAGGTTCATATCGGATCGATGCTGCGTAGATTCCGCACGCCGGTATCATCAAGATCATCAAGATCATCAGCAACTCGCAATCGTTAATTCATTCTAAGGATCAGTTGCATCTATCGTGTCAGGAGTCTCTTCTGAGGGTTCCGGTTCAGGGGGCTTGATATTGCCGAGCTGACGGATTTCTGCGATTCGTTCTTCAGACAACGAATCGCCCAGAGAATCAAGCAGCGTAGTTGCAATCCGATGACGAAGATCAGCATCTACAGAACGATTCAATGCTGAAATCCAATGCTCAGGATCAGCGTTGAGTTCAATCGCCTCGTCATGTTTGCCCATGAGAATCAAGGCTTCAGCTTTGATCGAGAAGATTCTCGATCTCTCCGCAGGGTCAAGCGTTGCGTCATCGAGTGCAATAGCTGCTTCATACGCACGATTCGGGCGGAGTTCATCGAGTTGAATCTCGCCAAGCAAAACAATCCCCTTGCTCACACTCGGGGAGAGTTCAACCTGGCCATTGAGTAAGCGGTTCAAGAGCATTATCGAATGTGCGGTATTCAAATCTGCCAAACCAACAGCCTCACTGAGCCGATCAAGCTCAAGGGCATCACCCATACGCATAATCGCATCAGTGCGAATTTCGTCATTTGAATAAGGCAACGAGACCAATCGGCGTAGTCCTTCGGGGGTTGCGCGATGGCGTATCAGGGAGCTCACCGCAGCCTGAAATAGCTGATCATTCTCTTCGGCTGCTTGGGCAAGCATCTCAACTGCGCGGGGTGTTTCGACAAGCGCCCCCCCAGCCCATTGCTGTTGATTGGGAATCTCAGACATGAGTAATGAAACGAGCATCTCAAGATCTGAAGCATCCCCAAAGCTCGCAATCAGCTTCATTCCATCTGCATTAAGCTCGGTGGACTCTACTTCGCGAAGCCTATTGATCAAAAGAGGGTGATCAATCTGTGTATCCCAAAGCCCGGCAATTTCAAGAGACCAAGCGGCGTTGCATGCTGCCGAAAACGGATTCTCAGGTTGAAGGAACCAGTCTCGCACTGTACCGACCGCTTCAGGATTAGGCCAACGGGCAATCCCAAGGAGCATCGGTTCAGCAGCGATCGAGTCGGTTTCGATTTTCAATGACTCTGTCAGCACGATCATGGCATCAAGAGGCACAAGCCGAGTAATCAACCGAGCAGCTTGTGATCGAACAATGGGATTCGGATCTTTAAGCAGTTCCTTGGCAGACTCACCAACCTCGGCCTTGAGCACGGTGCTGCTCGAAAGATCACGATCAACGAGTTCGAATCCGAGCTGACGGAGTTCAAGGCGATCATCCTGGAACAGATCAATTATGAGCAAAGATCGGCGGTCATCATCAAGCTCGATATGAAGCCGTCGATACAAGGCAAGAATTTCATTTAACTGTTCAGATGCGTATAGGCTCGCAATATCGAGCAAAGCTTGGGCGTTCACTTGCTTTTTGCCCGATAACTCAGGTTGAGAGGCGTTTTCAGAATCCGCTATTATCTGCTCTTCTGAAACACCATCGATAACAAGGGAGGCATTATCCTCAGCCTTCCGCGGATTGTCTGCTGCAACCAAAATAGGAGCAGAATCGGGCATAATCAGGGCTGGTTCGCCAGAACACGCACTTCCAGACAAGAAAATGATCCCAAGACAGCATTGGGCCATCAATCGGGTCATTCGGGCTTGTTTGGAGACTGATTGCATAGGATACTCGGAGATGCGCACCATTTGATTCTCGGTCTTTCATCGGCAAATTGCCGAAGAATGATCCATAGACTGTAGTCCTTCTGATTGAACTACCGCCTCAAAACGGTTAGGATTACGCAGATCGTCGTTTCAGTAACCAGTATTTTGCAGCAAAGGACACAGGCTTCACGCCATGAATGATTGGGTAGATGCAGAACATCATGTCGAACGCGCCCACGAGCATTACGATGCCGGGCGATGGGACGAAGCCGAGAACGAGCTTCGCCAAGCGCTATCGCTCAATCCATATCAAGCAGAGTGGTATTTCAATCTCGGGCTCACACTCGAAGCTGCAGGGCGTCATGAAGATGCCTCCAAAGCATTCTCAAGCTGCTACACCCTCCACGAAGAGCATGATCAACCAGATGCCAACTCTGCATTACTCGCGGGCGTGAACTTGATGCGAGCTTCTAAGCTCGAAGAGTCGCTTGAATGGTTTGCCTTGGCGATCAAGGTTGAGCCGATGAATATGAATGCCTTTGTCCATCGCATTGAAGCCTTCACCGATCTCGCCCGTCATACCCAAGCAGAAGAAGCGTTCTATATCGCCCAGCAAATCGACCCTGATCATGGCGAGTTGTACGCCGCGATGGCAGATTCTCTCTTGGCATCGGGTCATAACGAACGCGCTGTCTGGTGCCTGCGCGAGGCTGCTCGGCTCGATCCAGAACTCCCGCGCGTCCAGGCTCGCCTCGCCAAGGCATACGCCGTGTCTGGTCGTCTCGAACGCGCCCGCCAGCTCTACCTTAGGGAACTCAGAGTGGATCCGGGTGATATCGATACCCTCCTCGATATCGGCGAACTCCTCCTCGATATGCACCGCTCTACCGAAGCGGGTGAAAAGTTCCGTCGAGTGCTCGAACTCGAATCAGATCAGCCCGACGCACATTTTTTACTCGGCGAACTCGCCGAGATCGAGCACCGAATCGCCGATGCGCTCGTGCATTACGATGTCGTACTACGCCTCGACAAAACCTATCCCGGCGTGCGCAGACGAATCGCTCGTGTACTCACGCTCCGAAAGAACGAGGGTGATGCGCCTCGGATCCGTGATCTGCTCGCCTACGAATATCGCTCAATGATCACCAAGGCTATTGGCGAAAAGATCATCAAAAACAATGACCAATCACCAACAGCACACATCGAAGACTATGAAGAACTCGGGCGTCTACTTCTCGACACAGAAATGATCAATGAATCAATCCGTGTCTATTCAGCAATGATCACGCTGCAACCTACAAACCACCGGGCGCATCATGGGCTCAGTGTTGCTTTGCTCGAAGCGAATAAGATCGACGACGGGATCGCAGCTGCCAAACAGGCACTCGAGTTTCAGCCAAGGTTTATCCCAGCGATGCACAATCTTGCATTAGCCTATCTGCGTCAGCGACAATGGATTCGTGCCCGCTATTGGGTTCGCCAGGCGTCGCGTGTCGACCCAGATGATCCGTCCTTGCGTCGACTTCGGCTCAAACTCCGTTACCACACCGCGCTGAGCGGATTGACCTGGATCTGGCAAAGATTTTCGCGTATTGGCCGTATCATACGATCGATCGTTGGTCGTCCATACCGCTCGCGGGCTTAAAGCGAATCGCCAAGCAATCTCGCAACCTCTTCAACATCTTTGTCGCCGCGTCCAGACAGATTAATCACCAAATGCTGATCCTTGTGCATTTCCGAAGCCATTGGAACACCTTGGGCCACCGCATGCGATGATTCTAACGCTGGGATAATTCCCTCATCGCGTGCTGTCCACAAAAACGCTTCAAGAGCTTGCTGATCATTGATCGTCGTGTATTCAACCCGACCAAGATCTTTCCAATACGAGTGCTCCGGGCCAACACCAGGATAATCAAGCCCGGCAGAGCATGAATGAACCGGACTTGTCTGCCCAGCATCATCCTGAAGAACATAACTCATTGAACCATGGAGCACCCCGAGCTTTCCATGCGTCAGTGGGGCAGCGTGATCGCCGAGCATATCCGAGCGTCCGCCAGCTTCTACGCCGACGAGTTTGACTTGCTCCTCGTTCACAAACGGATAAAACATCCCCGCAGCGTTCGATCCACCACCAACACACGCCACGATCACATCAGGCATCGCACCCATATTGCGAAGGGCTTGGGCCTTTGTCTCTCGTCCAATCACCGATTGGAAATCTCGAACAATCATCGGGAACGGGTGCGGGCCAACAACCGAGCCCAAAATATAATGCGTGTGCTCAACCGATCCCATCCAGTCGCGCATCGCTTCATTGGTCGCATCTTTGAGTGTGCAAGATCCTTCATTCACCGGGATCACCTTCGCGCCCAGCATCTTCATCCGTGTCACATTGAGTTTCTGCCTACGAATATCTTCGCTACCCATATACACATCACACTTGAGTCCAAAGTACGCCGCTGCGGTCGCTGTTGCTACTCCGTGCTGCCCTGCGCCGGTCTCTGCGATTACCCGCTTCTTCCCCATTTTTTTAGCGAGCATCGCCTGTCCGAGTGTGTTGTTAATTTTGTGGGCACCCGTATGGGCAAGGTCTTCACGCTTGAGCCAGATCGTTGCGCCTTTTTCCTTATCCTTATTCATCGCCCGCGATCGGCGTGATAAGCCGTTCGCCTGATACAAAGGCGTTGGTCTTCCAACATACACCCGATTCAAATCCGTCAATCGATCCCAGAACTGATGATCCTGGCACACCTTCTGGTAGACCTCTTCAAGTTGACGCAGTGCCTCGATGAGTGTCTCGGGCACATACACCCCGCCCGCAGCTCCATAGCGTCCTCGCTCATCGGGGACGGCAGAGATCGGGGCATACGAAGTATCAGTATTTGTATCAGTCGCACTCATAAAATATTCCTCGATCAGATCTTAGCCGGATGCCTGACCGCGATCAGCCCGCCGGGCATCGCGGATGCCCGAGAGCACATTCACACGGAGCATTAATACCAAACCAACCACAAAGAATGCAGTCAATAGCCCCAAAGCAGCAGCATCGCCAACCCATGCCTTGATCTGCCCAAATGCAAGCACCCCGATTGCTCCTGCGAGTTTGTAAGTCATCCCCCAAAGCCCAAAGAACTCCGCAGTCCGGTGCTTGGGAGCAAACATGCCCACAATCACCCGGCTCGATGTTCCAATCCCACCAAGCCCGATCCCGATCCCATTGCCAATCATCCAAAATATCCATTGAGGCGGATCATTTGGAATCATCAACTTCACCCCAAACATTGATCCACAACTGATGATCCAGACCGCCAAGAACCCCATGATCGTTGCCTTCACACCGATCTTGTCCTGATACTTCGCAACCACAATCGCGGTCGCCCCAGCCGTGATGGTCAGTTGAAGCGTGAAGAT
Source organism: Planctomycetota bacterium (assembly GCA_024280755.1). Classification (GTDB taxonomy): domain Bacteria; phylum Planctomycetota; class Phycisphaerae; order Phycisphaerales; family UBA1924; genus UBA1924. Next base: position 143,345 of record JAJRPN010000019.1, on the reverse strand, counting down.
AATCAGCTGGTTGCCAACAATCCCAAAGTCGCCCGCAAGGATCGCAGCAAACGCAATCATTGTTTGGACACCAAATCCATAGACCAAGAACGCAATCAAAAACCGGAATAACTCCCGATGCTTCGCAGCATGCTTCACCGTCATCATCAAACTCGCAAAGATGCCATCGTCAGATTTCGTCGAGTGAGATTCTGGCTCCTTGAGGATCATCCCCGCAGGAACAATCCCCAGCACAAACCACACGGCTGCGATGATAAATATCGGGCGCCATTTCTCAGGCGAATCCCACCCGGCGAGAAATGCCAATGCGGCAACGATTATCAACAACACCAACCCACCGATGTATCCCATCGTCCACCCAATGGCTGATATCTTCCCGATGGTCCGTGTTGTGGATAACCCGGGCAGAAAACTCGCCAACAAGTTCTCGCCAAGTTGGTACAAAATATTCGCAGGGATGAAGATCATCAACCCGATCCACCCTGATCCGGGCTGTATCAGCGCGAGCGCAGCCGTCAAGATCGCGCAGCACACACCCGAAACCATCAAAAACTTCTTTCGGCTACTGTGCGAATCCGCCCGCGCCCCAACAATCGGTGACAACAAGACCACAATAAACAACGATGCCGACACCCCAGCAGACCATAACGAATCGCCCCTTGACTTGTCTAAATCAGTCAGATCACCAACTGCAACGGTCTTGAAGTAAATCGGGAACAACACCGTAATAATCAATAGCGTAAATGACTGATTCGCCAGATCGAACATCCCCCAAGCCCAGACCTCTTTAGGATTGGGCAGCGATCGAAATGGTGGTGGGGCACGCATCAGACATTCATCCCAAAGAGTTTCTTGAGAAACGCGAGTTGCAGATTCTTCGCATCATTAGCGAACCGTCCAAAGCCGGCATGCTCACTGGGCGCACCCGAATCAGTAAAGGTCTTGAGCTCAATCAATCCAGGATCAACATTCTGTGATTGATAATGTGCTTTGAGCTGCTCGATAAACTGTTTTTGCCCACCAATCGGCACCATCTCATCGCCCTCATTGTGCAATGCCAACAACGGAATTGGACGAAACCCATCTAGGTTTTGCATCGGATCAACCCGTGCGACATCCGCCGGGTCATGTTCCACAGGCCAAGGCCTTGCTGGTGTTCCAGGCGTCGGAAAGTACAACTCATGCAGATTGCCAGTTGTGCCTTCAACAACCGTTCCAACAAACGGATGATCCGTACACAATCGACACAGCGTCACCATCCCACCAGCCGACATCCCGCCGATGGCGAGCCGATCCATATCAAACACTCCGAGATCACCGATCGACTCAAGTACGCTGTCAATCTCTTGGCACCCTTGTTCAATCAGATCCAATGTCTTTGTCGGCGACATATATTCCACTTCATACCGTTCGCCATGACCGGGCAAGTCGAGGGCGATCGCACCAATCCCTGCCCGCACCCATCGCTGATACCGCCCGGGATCGAGTTCCTTGTTGACCGTTCGCCCGTGCATCCAGACAACCGCGGGCACTTGCATTCCGCTTTCCCAATCAGGATGAGCGACCAATGCAGGTACACCATCGCCGAGTGTCATAGTCTTTGACACCTTCACAAGCGACTTGGGCAACTGAGCAAACCGAGGGTCCATCAGAGCGTCACCGTCGAGCCTGCTTCGATCGCTTGGGGGAGTTCAATGCCCTTGAGATCATCGCTGCACACGGCGGTCAGCAGCGAAATCTCGATCACCGCATCAACCGATCCATCAGCCTTGCGCGGTATCTTCACCCCAACCGCTTCGAGCCATTGCGCTGCCCGCTCTGTTTGGATGACCTTTGATGAAACAATCGAATCGCTTCCCGTTGCATTTTTTACGGGCGCGAACTCTTCGACTCGCGCGGTTTCAACAACAATCGACTGTGAAGCCAGCGGGATTCCATCAAACACAAACTTCTCAAGTTTCACCGCATTATTTTCTTCTGGCGTGACAGTCTGCCCGGTCGAAAGATCAAAGTGCGGAACCTTCTTCACCGCACGATGGAACGGCAGGGCATACTCAGGGTTCGACACAATTTTCTCAATAAACGCCACCCCAATCGCATGAATCGCAATCGAACCCGCATTGAACGCCAACTGCCCATCCGCATTCGTTTGCTTGGCAAGTTCATCAGACATATCAGAGTATTCGATCACCTCGATCGATCCATCAACATCACAGAACACCCCGACCTTTTCATCCCATGAGGCTTTGGCGACCATCTTGGAGCTGAACTCCCCCGAGCTATCCTCCGCAAACGCATGAAGCCCAAGAAAAACAGGATCAATCACCATCGCATGCGGATTGTCCACCTGAAAATAACTCATGTGCTCAATGCCTCGCGTTTTCATGTCGGCCAACGCGCCAGAAACTTCGAGTGCTTTGAACGCTCCGCCATGCCCGTCGGGGTTTGTTGCAAGGTGCATTGGATCAGCCATAAGAATCTGCCCGCTTTGGGCATCAAGGCTCGGCATCACGCCTTGCTCGAAGAACATGACATTGTTTGAATCAAGACCAAAGAAATCATGCTCTGCAAAAAATGCCCTTGTCGCTTCATGATTTAAAGGCGAGGTCATGATGTACCAAGGAATCACCGCACCATATTTCTCTTGCGAACGGCGAATCCCCTCAGCAAAGATCTGGAACAAAGGCTTCTTGCTCACACACGAAGTCGGGTAGCACCCCTTTGGCCCTTCATATCCCAATCGGCTCCCCTGCCCGCCAGCGACTGTAAAGCAAGCCACCTTCGATGCCCGGATCAGTTCTTCGCCCTTGGCTTGGAACTCTGCCCGATCCCAATCGCCATCAAGGCTGTAGTACTTCGCGGGTGCGATTGACGCTGGCGATTCAGCAGGTGTGTAGTTGCGGACATATTTTTCGATCAGCACGCCCAGGTCATCAAAGTCGATCGTTTCGAGCTGGGATGCAATCGCATCCCGCGCAGCGGCTGGTGTGATCTTGGCGAGGTAATCAACGAGGTGGTCCTGCCCGCAGGTGCCCAGTTGTGCTTTGAGATCGCTCACTTGTGTCATAATTCCTTCTCCCTCATATATTCTGTGCGTGATGGTACATCAATGATTCGATTCAGGCTCTAGACTCACCCATGATCGACCCATTTACTTCCTCTATCGGCCTACCCCTCATCGCACCTTCGATACTCGCTGCCGACTTTGCCAATCTTGGCGATGATTGCAAAGCGGTCATGGATGCCGGGGCAGATCTTCTCCATGTTGATATCATGGACGGGCACTTTGTCCCGAATCTCTCGATGGGTCCAGCAGTCTGTGGCGCGTGCCGAAAAGCCTGCCCAGACACCTACCTCGATGTCCACCTGATGGTGACCGATCCACAGATGTACTTTAAACCGTTCACAGACAACGGTGCAAATGCGATCAGTTTCCATATCGAGGTGATTGATTCTGAGCAGCACGCTTGTGACCTGGCTGATGAACTCCGCGAGATGGGAGTATCTCCGGGCATTGTGATCAACCCGCCTACAGATGTGGAGAACATCCTTCCTGTCGTCGACGCATTTGATCTGGTGCTTGTGATGTCGGTGAACCCAGGGTTTGGAGGCCAAGCCTTTATCTCTGAAGTGCTTACGAAGGCGCAAGCGATCCGCAAACGCCTCAAGCCAACCCAACGACTTGAAATCGATGGCGGAATTGGGGCCAACACGGCCCCCCTTGCGATCAATGCGGGGGTTGATATGCTTGTTGCTGGCTCATCCATTTTCGGGCAACCCCGTGATCAATGGGCAGCGATTATCGAGAATCTACGAGGTCCGAAAAGCTAAGATATAGGGCATTGCACCCATACGCAGTGCAAACAAACCTGTTGTTTTTTCTAGAATCATCACATAATCGCCAGATATTTGCTACACTTTTGCTTCGACTGCACGATGGCCGATGATTTGTAGAGCGACCTGATGCGATATCAGGATCGACCATCCAGGAGTTTTCAACGATGGCTAAGCCAATCGGATACACCATTCATCTGCTACGAGTAGGTGAAACCGCGTGGGATGCAGATTCGAGAATCATCGGCTTGACCGATCTCCCGATGACTCAAATCGGCTCGAACGCGGTCGCCGATGCGATCCGTAGCTTCGAACCAGATCACCCGATCTCGCATATTCTCACGAGTAACGAAGAATCTGCCCAATGGTCAGCAAACTTGATGATCACATCGCCTGAGATAAAACTCAAATCGATCGACAACCTTGCCAATGTGGGTATGGGGCTTTGGGAGGGCGAGCTTAAATCCATGCTCGAAGAACGCTGCCCGAGTGCCTACAACCAATGGAAAGAGAACCCCGCGCGAATCACGCCTCCAGAAGGCGAATCTTTCTATGATGCTCAAGATCGGCTTGTCTCTACAATTATCAAAGCCATTTCGAAAGTAAAGGGCACCCATCCATCCATCGCGATCGTGCTCCGTCCTTGGGCATGGGCGATCGTTCGATGCTGGCTCAATGAGCAAAAAATGTGCGATATCTGGGCACAACTCGACGAACCATTGCAGGTCGAGACCTTTGAACTGATGAAATCACAGATTGATTCATACCAATCACGAGCCAAAGCCAGCGCGTAAATACGATCGCCGCTCCATCAAGCAAGCAAAATGGTCATTTATAGACTAGAATCAACCATCGGCGTGCCGCAGATATCAATCGATTTATAGATATATTCACGAGGACACCTCAATGACCCAAGCAGCGACGCAAGCATCCAACCAGATCAAGCAGGCAGGACGCCGATCGATCCCCGAAGGGTTGTGGCTCCGGTGTCCGTCGTGTGCACAGATGATCTATCGCCGACAGATGGAATCGAATCTCCATGTCTGCCCAGAATGCGAACATCACTTCCGCATTTCCGCAGCTATCCGCATCACCCAACTTGTCGATCCAGACACCTTTGTGCCCATGTTTACCGAGTTGCGTTGTAAAGACCCACTCAAGTTTACCGATCTCAAGTCGTATCCTGAACGCCTCAAGCGTGAGCAGATTAAAACAGGTCAGCTCGAAGGGTGCCAAGCGGGCAAATGTTTTATCAAGGGGCGACTCACCATGCTCGCCTGTTTAGACCTCACCTTTATGATGGGGTCGATGGGATCAGTCGTCGGCGAAAAACTCACGCGCACCATCGAATACGCCACCAAGCACAACTTACCAGTCATTATTGTTTCTTGCTCGGGCGGCGCTCGAATGCAAGAGGCTGCGCTGAGCCTGATGCAGATGGCCAAAACATCCGCAGCGCTCGCTCGTCACGATGACTCGGGGGGCTTGTTCATCTCGGTGATGACCGATCCAACCACCGGCGGCGTGACCGCATCCTTCGCGATGCTCGGCGATTTCCACCTTGCTGAGCCCAAAGCCCTCATCGGATTTGCTGGGCCTCGCGTGATCCGCCAAACGATCCGCCAAGACCTGCCCGATGGATTCCAGACCTCCGAGTTCTTGCGAGAACGCGGGATGGTTGATCGCGTCGTCCATCGCCATGAGCTGCGATCAGAGCTTGCGCGACTGATCGATTACGCAGGCAAATAAACCGCAATGACCGATCACAAGCGTTTGCTTGTGATTACATGCTACACATGCCCGACACCATCAAACCAAAGACCCGCTCGTCTGTCTTGAGCGCGATATTCGCGGGGCTGTTCAGTGCCCTCTTCCTAGTGCTCGCATTTGCACCGTTTTCCTATTGGGGCTTCGCTTTTCTGATCCCTTTTCCGCTCTTTATTCTTGCAAGATCAAACAAGCTCTCGCCCTCACGAGCAGCCTTCTGGGGGGCGTTGGGAACACTGCCCGGGTGGATTTGGACGCACCTTTGGGTGAGTGATATATCAGTCGCAGGAGTGATCCCGCTGGTGATTCAACTCGGGTTCTTCTCGTTCTTATTCATCTGGATCGCACGCCATCTCGGCTCGCGTTTGGGACGACATGCACTTGTGCTGCCGATTGTTTGGGTTGGTATTGAGTTCTTTAGAGGCTCACTCTTGTGGACGGGGTATCCCTGGTATCTCATCGCCCAGCCTTTGATCGATTCGCCATTGGGCATTTTGGCAATGCCAGCTTCAATCGGGGGCGTCTATCTCGTCTCGTTCCTTTGTGCGCTCTATTCAATCATTCTGTTACTGGCAATAAGTTCGAAGACCGGCCAAGAGCGATTGAAGTTTGGTGTGATAGCAGGCGTGATCTTCTCGGCATGGATCGGCGTCGGCTATTTTCTGATCCCGTCAGATCCTACGAATCCGCAGTTCATCCGTGTCGGTGTGATTCAGCCCGATGTGCCTCAGGATAATCGGATGGACTGGACTGTTCGTCAGCGAATTCGAGACTGGCTCACGCTGCGAGATTTGACCATCGCCGCTGCGACCGATCCCAAGAACCCTGAGCAGCTCGACCTCATCATTTGGCCCGAAGGCTTTGTCTCAGGGTGGACGCTTGATCCAGCTTCGCTCAGTACAGAACGCGATGCGCATCTTGCTTGGAGCTTGAAAGCCCGAAACGAGGATGATGCCCCCGAACTTACAGGGTTGCCTTCAAAGGTGTCAGCAACAATGGTGGTTGATGAGTTGCTGATCCTCCAGCAGGCGCTCGACATCCCGATGGTGGTGGGGTCGGTTGCGTATGACAATCTCCAGATTGTTGATACAAATGAGGGAATCGTGTATCAGCGAGACGCGATGTATAACAGCGCATTTGTGTTGCTCGATGGCGAGCCTCAGCCGGTTTGGTATGACAAACTTCATCTCACGCCCTTCGGTGAGGTCATGCCCTATATCTCAACTTGGGATTGGCTAGAGCAATCTTTGCTTTCTCTCGGCGCCCAAGGCATGGAGTTCGCGCTCAGCGAAGGGAAAGAAGCAAGGTTGCTGACCATCCCTGTCGATCGCAACGGGCAAGTTGAGCAGGTCATGCTGGCAACACCAATTTGCTTTGAGGCAACCGTTTCGAGCATTTGCCGAAAACTCGTGTTTCAAGGTGGGCAGCGTCAAGCCGGTGTTATGATCAACATGACCAACGATGGCTGGTTTGGTTCGTGGGATGCCGGACGCAAATCGCACATACTCAATGCCCGCTGGAGGAGCATCGAACTCAACACACCAATGATCCGCTGTGCCAATACCGGAATCTCGTGCGTGATCGATCACAAAGGGCAGATTCAGACCCAAGATCTCACATCAGTTGACCCAGATAACCCGAACGAGGGTTACCTGATTGCAGATGTCATGCTCGGGCAGGGAAAAACGCTTTTCGCTTCGATTGGTGATCTCTTTGGATGGGTTTGTTTTTTGTTGATGGCGTTCTGGACGAGCCGCCCGATCTTTCGCAGGCCCAAAGTCGTACAACCAGCCGATAGATGATCTATAAATCAATCTTGATCGCGTATGATTGATTCAGTTGCACGACAGGAGCTGCCCAATGACGACTCACTTATATCGCTGTTCACTCGCCTCAATGTCGACCGGGCTTCTCGCGCTGAGCTTGCTTGCCGGGTGTGGAGCCGAAATTCGTCCTGATGGCAATAAGCGGATTGTTTTTAATAATCCTGACGGCTCTCAACGGATCATCGAAGCTTCGCCAACTTCTGAACTCCGAGAGATTGCGATCGATCGCTTGATGCGAATGACCGCAGATTCGGCTCCTGAGCTTCGAGCTAATGCGATTGAAGCGCTTGCTCCCATACGATCGAAGGTTGAGCCGATCGTTGCACTTGCATTGTCCGATCCAAACGCTGGCGTACGGACGGTCGCCATTATGGTCGCCGGGCGATCGCGATTAAGCCCATTGGCCCCGACTATCCGAGAGTTACTCAACGACGAATCCCCCTTTGTTCGATCGGCAGCTATGTATGCCTTGGGTTCATTTGGTGAAGATATTGATCTGACCGAGCTCTCAATCCTTCTCTTTGAACATCCGAATCCAAGGGTTCGCTCCCAAGCTGCATTTGTTCTTGGCGAGCTTGGTGATCCATCTGCGATTCCGATGCTTCGTCAGGCGGTCAGCGAGCCAATCACGAATGCATCAGTAATTGAAACCCGACTCTTTCGGCTCCAAGTTGCCGAAGCGATGATCAAACTCGGATTTCATCAGAGCATTGATACCGTCCGGGCAGCGTTGTATCCCTCGCGCCCAGAAGAACTTGAAGCAACCGCGTTGGCGGTTCAAATCATTGGGCAGATCAAAGATAAGTCTTCGATCGATCAGTTAATCTACCTGTCAGACCTCGATGCCGATGTCCCAATGCCCGCTGAGGTTCGTTTAGGCGTTGCCTATGCCCTCGCCAAGATGGGGTATCGCGAGGGTGCCTTTGTTGCGGATGAATATATGGACAGCAAGGTTGATGCAATTCGTGCTCAATCGGCATCGGTTTACGGGCAGACCCGTGATCGGGGTAACTTGGGTAAACTTGAAATGATGATGCTCAATGATCCTTCGCCGCTCACTCAGGTGGCTGCTGCCGGGGCAATTGTGGATTATACACAATAAGCCGGGGTCTAAATATACTTCTCGTTGCCAAAAACATGCGCCAGTTTCGTTCCAAATACGGATCTAAGCACTTGTTTGAAGCGTATCGGGAGACCACTCCACTTCATGGAGAGCTAGGTACCATCGAATCACAATGCCCAATACCCATTCTTTGGGTGCAAATGATGCTACACTAGATACCCCCTTTCGCATGGATGTCGCGTTTGGGGTTGAACCAGTAACAATAATCTCTCCAGCGTGGACTAGAGGAGCGGATCGTGCACATATTGACCAAGGTTTTCGTACTCTTTGCTTCAGTGCTCAGCATCATGATGGCTGCACTCGCAATTTCTTATTCCGTAAATGCAGATCGCATTACTGCGGATTACAACGACATGCGTGCCCGAGCAACTTCGGCAATGACCGATCAAGAAGCCCAGCAGGCTGCACATGGTCAAGAGCGAGCCGCGCTCCAAGAAGACCTCAGCGGGGTCCGCGATGAACTCGCCAGCCGCGACGCTGACACACGCAGGCTCGAAGCATCAAATTTAGAACTCCGCATCGCGCTGCGTCAAGCAGAAGACGGTCGGGAGTCGATTACTTCGAAGATCGCCCGACTCGGTGTGACCACCGAAACACTGGCTCGCATCATCGATGAGTATAAGTCTGAGATGAACCGCTTGCGTGTTGCAGAACTCTCATGGCGCAACGATAAGATCGACTTTGAGAAATCACTCTCCGATCTCGAAAGCCAAGTGATTGTGTATGAGCAAGTCAAGCGTGCCCTCCAAGAGCAGATCACCGAGTTGCAAGTGATGGTCGCAGGAGCTGCCCCAGGCACCAACTCGTCAGTCGCTTCCATTGAAGTGCCAAGAGAAATCTCAGGGCCATTGGTCCGAGGCACCATTGATGAGGTTCTCGCAGATCCTGCATCAGGTGACACACTCGTCAAGATCAATCTTGGTTCGAGCGATCGTCTCCGTGAGAACACTCGTTTGTACATCCATCGCGGTGATCGTGTATTCCTTGGTGAACTCGTTATCTCCCGCGTTGATCTCAATCATGCGGTTGGTCGCGTAGCGTTCGTCGCCAGCGGCCAGGTTATCCGTCAAGGTGATCAGGTCATGAGTAAAATCGGTAGCTAATCACAACGATCACACGAAAGGAGCAGTCCATGAGCCAGTTTGGAATGCAGATGCCGGGCGGTCGTCAGAACAAAGGGTCAGCACCCGATGTCTATACCGCGTTGATGTTCTTGGGTGTTGTTTCGATGGGTGTTGCAGTCGCGATGCTTTGGATCGCAGGCACAAAGGTTTCGCCTGAGGGCAACCCACTCAAGATTCAAGAGCCACACAAAATCAAGCTCATCGATTGAGCGAGAATATGCGGTGGGATATTCGGACGAACGAAGGTCCAGATATCTCAAATCGCGCAATGAATCAAAGTCTTGTGATGTTTCCATGCTTTTCAAAGCTTCATCACTTGACAATCTGAGTCGATGGAATATCATCGTCTCGCAAGTGAGCAGGCACGATTTCGTGTTCGTCCAAATGGGGCGGTAGCTCAATTGGTTAGAGCCCCGGACTGTCGATCCGGAGGTTGCGGGTTCGATTCCCGTCCGCCTCGCTTGTTTGAAAGAGCCCTGAGTTTTCAGGGCTCTTTCTTCGTTTTGAGCATGTCTTCTTGAGCATGTCTTCTTGGGCATGTCATCGCTTTTGAGTATCATTCAAATTCATGCGATATCGTGCCTTGTATCTCTATCAAAGGGATTGATAATCTGGTATGATCCAGTTACGAAACAATGAGATATGATCTCAAGTCTTTTTCCATGGATGGAATTATGCTCACACTTGCAGCTACAGATTCATATGTCAGTATTGCCCTCGCGATGATTATCGTGCTCGGGGTTGGTGCCCAATGGCTTGCATGGAAGATTCGTATCCCGTCTATTTTGCTGCTTTTGATCTTTGGGATTCTTGCCGGCCCGGTCATGCGGTCGATCTTTGAGGGCTCGCCCTTTGCCATCGATCCTGACTCACTTTTTGATAAAGATATCTTGCTCTCACTAGTCGGAATTGCTGTCGGCCTGATTCTGTATGAGGGTGGGCTCACACTCAACTTCAAGGAACTCCGTTCGACCTGGAAGCCGGTGACCTTGCTGGTCACGACAGGTGCGTTGGTTACTTGGATCATTGCGGGGATCAGTGCGTACTACTTCTTTGGTCTCGATCGCCCTATAGCGATCCTCCTTGGTGCAATCCTCATCGTCACCGGCCCAACAGTTGTCGGCCCGATGCTCGCCCACATACGCCCCTCGGGCGATTCTGGGCTGATCCTCAAGTGGGAAGGGATCGTGATCGATCCGATCGGTGTTGGGGCTGCGGTGTTGGTCTTTGAGGTGATTACTTCTACCTCTGCATCATCAGATGTAAGCTCGATTGTCCAATCCATTGCCATCACAATCGGAGCGGGTGCTGGGCTTGGTGTATTCTCAGCTTTTCTACTTCAAAACTTGCTCACTCGATTCTGGGTACCTGATTATCTCCAGAACCCGGTCTCGTTGATGCTGGTCATCGCCACATTTACGGCATCGAATCAGATCATGCCTGAATCGGGTCTGCTCGCAACGACCGTCATGGGCATTGCGCTGGGGAACCAAAAGAAGGTTGATGTTCACCATATTCTCGAGTTCAAAGAGAACCTGCGTGTCCTGCTGATCGCGATGCTGTTTATTGTGTTGGCTGCTCGATTGCAGATTGAGCAACTCGCAAGTTTGAACTGGCTCTCGGTCTTTGGTTTCTTGTTTGTTCTGATTGTCATCGCACGACCGACAGCCGTCTTTTTGGCAACCGTTGGCGCAGGATTAACATGGCGCGAGCGGATGTTTCTCGCATGGCTTGCGCCAAGAGGAATTGTTGCCGCCGCCGCAGCAGCCATTTTCTCGCTTGGGCTTGAGCGCAATGGCATAGCCGGGGGTGAGAGCCTTGTTCCGATTACATTCTCAGTGATCATTGGTACCGTCGCGTTTTACGGATTAACTACACCCTTGGCAGCCAAACTGCTCGGAGTTGCAGATCAAAATCCGCAAGGGATTATTTTCATCGGTGCGCCGTTGTGGGTTCGTTCGATCGCCAAAGTGTTGACAGATCGAGGGATTAAGGTGTTGTTGATCGATACAAATCGCCAAAATGTTCGCGACGCGAGAATGGATCACCTGCCAGCATTGCAGGACAATATTTTGACTATTAGCGATATCGCCGATCTCGATCTTCGCGGGATTGGTGGCGTGTTTGCTACAACTCCCAATGATGAGGTGAATACACTCGCGCTGCAAAGATTCAAAGGGGTCTTTGAGAGCTCTAAGCTGTATCAACTCCCCGGTACAAAGACGAAGAAAGCACATGAAGAAGCATCTGGTGATCACCGTTGGCGCGTGCTCTTTGATACCGGTGCTCAATATGGAAAGCTCGAATCTCGGATACACAATGGATGGGTTGTCAAGGCGACTACGATTTCTGAAGAGTTCACATACGACGATTATCACACGCTGTATGGTTCGACCGCGTTGCCACTCTTTACGGTTTCGCCAGCAGGATTGATGACTGTATCAACCGTCGATAAGCCGGTCGAGCCTGAAGCGGGCGATACGATCATCGCGCTCGTGAACCCAGAAGAACTCTTTGTGCTTTAGGGTATAACTCAGAGAACCGTATCGGTATGCCCAAGCCCGAATCCATTTTTGATGAGCTTTCTAAGCGTCGAGTGCCCACCCTTCGATCTTGATTGCCCGTTGTGATGGAACAAGAGCATCGTGTGTGATCATCTGCAAGTTCATAGCTTGAGCTTGAATCTCACGGGTTGGGTCCTGGTTCCTGAAGTGATTGATAGATTCAGGAGTGAGACAATCAGCGAGGTTTTTTTATTCCCGATGCGTTGGGTTCTGACGCCCAGTGCATTTTGCCTAACAGGGTTTGCCAATAGCTCACTGTTGGGTCGAGGACGAACTCGACCTGCTCTTTGGCCGCCGTCACACGCAGAACATCGCCCTCTTCAAGCAGGTGGCTCACTTGTCCGTCGATAATCAATGTGGTGCCTGAAGATTCAATCGCATTGACCGAGCTGAGCCGAATGCGGACATCAGAATCTGATCGGATAACAATCGGGCGGAAGCTGAGCGAGTGGGCCGCGATGGGGGTGACAATCATGGCATTGACACCCGGAGCAACAATCGGACCACCAGCCGACACATTGTAAGCGGTTGATCCCAATGGTGTAGAGACGATCAACCCATCGCCAGAGACCGTCGGCCCGGGATGACCATCGACCGAAATATCAAGCGTGATCATCCGAAACGGTGGGCCTGCACTGACGACGAACTCATTGAGGGCGAAGGCAGAATGCTTGGGGGTTCCATCGGCAGCTTTGATTACGCCGTGAAGAGGTATGACTGGATGGGTATCGAGCGGCGAGTCGCTCAGTAAAGACCGTGCGTTTTTGCGAAAAGCATCGAGTTCAAAGCCGGCCATAAAACCAACCTTGCCGGTATTCACGCCCAAGAGCGGGGCACGCAAGGTCAGGCATCTACGAGCTGCGGAGAGGATGGTGCCATCGCCGCCGAGTGCGATGACCAGATCGACATCTGCTGCGGGTGGGAGTGCGCTTTCTTCCTTCGATTCAAGCTCAACAACGAGCTCGCCGTATTTGTGAATGAGCGAGCGAACCTCGTCGAGGGCAGCGTTGGCCCTTGGCTTGTGATGATTCGTAATCAGGACGACGGCTCGTGGCATAGCAATAGTGTATCGTCTTTAGACACCGAGTTGGGAATCAGCAGGCTTTGTCTCGAAAGCTCTTGGTGGTTGCTTCGCTTGAGGCTTGGCGACAAAAACTTTGTGCTGGTCAGGGGCGAATGTATGTCGGATCATCCGCGCAATCCCGTCGGCATCGAGACCAATTTCAGCGAGTTGATCATTTCGTGAATCTTGTAAGATCCAATGATCAGGTATCCCGTGGCGAACGATGCCTGCGGTGTTGAGGCCCATCGTTTGGGCAGATTCAAGCACGGCGGTTCCAAACCCACCAATAATGGAATGGTCTTCAAGCGTTAAGATTGGAATATTGCGTGTGAGCAAATCGCGGACAAGTGCATCATCGATCGGCTTGGCGAATCGAGCGTCATAGATCGCAACGCGATACTCATTTCCAAGTAGTTCGATGGCTTCCATTGCTTGCACAGCTGGCGTTCCAAACGCAAGTACGGCAACATCTGGTTTGGATTGATCCAAATCGGCAAACTCAGGAGTGAGCAAACGAGCCTTGCCGAGTTCAAAGGCTGGGGCGTTGCCAAAGCGATCGGTGACATTGTCTCGTGGATAACGCACAACACTCAGCCCGGCTTCCCAGGTGCGCATGAACTCGAGCGATGCCTTCAAGCTTGGTTCATCAATCGCAGCGGTCAACACCGCATCGGGGAGAGTCCGCAAGATTGATATGTCGCAGAATCCATGATGCACCGCGCCGTCTTCGCCAACAACACCCGCGCGATCAAGGCAAAGCCGAACGGGCAAGCCTTGTAATGCTGCTTCTTGGAACGCCTGGTCGAATGCCCGCTGCATGAAGGTCGAATAGACCGCGAAGAATGGTTTGAGACCACACTTGGCCATGCCCGCCATCATATCAAGGGCGTGCGATTCGCAGATCCCTGTATCAAAGCTGCGATCTGGATAGGTTTCGATCGCTTTGATGATTCCTGTGCCGTCGGGCATTGCTGCGGTGGCGCAGACAACAGATTCATCCTCGCCCATCATCTCGACCATCGCATCGCCAAACGCAGCGGTGAAGGATCGTCCTGAAGATTTCATCTCGACCTTGCACCCGAGGATCTCATCGCGTTCAACGCGGAAGGCTTTGGGAGAATGGAACTTGGTCGCGTCTTGCTCAGCGATATCAAGCCCTTTGCCTTTGATGGTTTTTACATGAAGCACCATCGGTCGATCGATATCCTTAGCCTCGGTGAGAAACTCGATCAGCGTTGGGAAGTCATGCCCATCAATCGGTCCAACGGTGAGGATCCCAAACTTTTCAAACCAAGAATCTTCAGCGATCGCGGCTTTGGTCATTTCGCCCATCCGGTGATAGGCTTCACGCAGTATGCCGCCGCCGGGGACATGCTTGAGCAGTTCTTTGGCACCTTTTTTGAAATCAGAATAGGTATGCGATACACGCACTCGATCGAAATACTGCGCCATCGCGCCCTGAGGCTTCGAAATACTCATCCCGTTGTCATTGAGCACCACCAAGAACTGACGCTTGAGCATGCCCGCGTTATTGAGTCCTTCCATCGACAAGCCGTTAACGATTGAAGCGTCGCCGATGAGTGAAACAACCCGTCGCCCTTGGGTGTTGGTTTCTGGGTGGTACGATTGCTTGTTGAGTTCATCGCCCTTGGCCATGCCTACAGCGGTCGAGATCGCGGTGCCTGCATGGCCGACACGGAAAAGATCAGTCACAGATTCTGAAGGTTCTGGGAAGCCAGACATGCCTTGGCGGGTGCGAAGATTCTCAAAGAGATCAGATCGCCCTGTGAGTAGCTTGTGTGGGTAGCATTGATGCCCAACATCAAAGAGCAGCCGATCGTGTGAGAAATCAAACACCCGGTGCATCGCAATGGTGAGCTCGACTACACCAAGATTGGGAGCAAGGTGCCCGCCAGATTGCGAAACTTTGTCGATAATCTTCGCTCGGATCTCACCAGCCAGCTCTTCGAGTTGTGCCATCGTGAGTTCACGCAGATCCTGCGAGGTTCGGATGTTTTCAAGCAATGCCATGGGGGCCTTTCACGGATGCCTTTGGTAAGCAGAAGCATCTCGCAGATTATAGTGCAATCAATAGTTTCACGCCACCGATCTACGCATCTGGTTTTGTCGGTGTTCTCTCTGATTGGAGATCCGAATCGGTAAATTGCACCAGCGAAGGTCTTAAAGATCGAGTATCTCATTGTTTTCGGACCATAAGCATCTTTCCGAGTTGGGCGAGTTGGGCGGTTGTGCCCGTCGTGGACGCTTCGAGATCGAAGAGAGCATTTGACGCCACATCGGCCAGTTCTTGAACAATCTTGCGCGAGCGTGCTGCGCCGAGGATTCCTGGATAAGTCAGTTTTCCAGCAGCTGCATCTTTCCCAGTCGCTTTGCCTACATGTTCGACGGTGCCTTCGGTGTCGAGCAAATCATCCACAATCTGGAACTGTAATCCAATCGCTTGGGCATAGCGAGTGATGAGATCGAGTTGTTGTTCGGTTGCATTGGCTGAGATCGCGCCCATTCTGCATGATGCCGTCAGCAAGGCGCCGGTCTTGTTGCAATGGATCAGCTTGATTTGTTCTTCATCTGTTCTGTCAGTCGGCAGCCCACCGAGCGTGTCGTATACCTGTCCAATGATCATGGCCCGTGTGCCTTGGGCAAGCTCTCCCGTGAGTAGCCTTGCGATTGAATGGTCGTCGGTATTCATCACTGCTTCATACGCCAGCGAGAGCATTGCATCGCCAGCGAGGATGGCCATGGGTTCGTTGGTGTGGATATGGAGCGTCGGTCGACCCCGGCGAAGATCATCATCATCCATCGCTGGGAGATCATCATGAACTAGGCTAAACGCATGGATGAGTTCGACTGCGATACCGGCGTGTATCGAGTCATTGCCCGTGCCGCCACAGGCAATGGATGAAAACCATGTCAATGCGGGGCGGAGCCGCTTGCCGCCACCGAGGACGGCATATTCGATCGCCTGATGGAGATTGTCGGGGAAGCCTTTGGATGCGACAAATGATTCGATTTGTTGATCGATTATCGCGATGACATCGCGGAGTTGGGTGTTGTTTTGGTGCGTTGATTGGGTCACAAGCAATGGTAGCCAACGCGGCCCGCTTGGAGTGCTAGGATTTGCCCAATGGTTGAACAAGCAATTCAGTTTTTAGATGCTGGTGGATGGGTGATGTACCCATTGATGTTCTTGAGCGTTCTTTCGCTCACGCTCATCTTCGAACGCCTGATTTTCTGGGTGTTTTCAGCCCAACGAAGGGGCACCCGTCGGCTTGCTCGATATCTAAAGCTGTTCGACTCGGGATCGATCGATCAGGCAAGGGATGAGATTGCCAAAGACCGGACACTTGAAGGCGAACTTGTTCGGCTTTCTTTGAGTTCACAAAGAAACAACGAGGCCATCCTGATTGGATATATTGAATCCTTGCGACCGTCGATCGAGCGATTCGCTGCAATCTTGGGGGCCATCATCGCGGCGGCACCGTTATTGGGGATTCTGGGCACCGTGACCGGGATTATTCGAAGCTTTGATCTTTTGGGCGATGCCGCGGCGGTATCCGATCCATCGGTCGTTGCCGGCGGGATTGCTGAGGCACTCTATACCACCGCGTTTGGGCTCACCATCGCACTCGTTACGCTCTTTCCGCATGTTTACTTCAAATCTCGCGCAGAGCGATCGTTGGGCAGGCTCGAAACCCTTGCGGGGGTCATCGCTGAGCACACAGTATCAAAGTCTGATTAGGGCGTGTCTGACGACTCATTTCCACACAAGGGCGCTCTCTTTTCACCTCCCCCGGGCTTCCAGGGGAGGTGCTGATCGAAGTGAGGCGGAGGGGGTCTTGCTTTGTGTTTCCTTGTTTCAATCGCAAAAACAGCTCTTAAGACCCCCTCCGTCTGCTGCGCAGCCACCTCCCCCGGAAGCCCGGGGGAGGCGAATAGTTGAAAAACATGAGCCGTCAGACAGGGCCTAGAAAGGCCTGATTAGTTGGATTGGTCCTTGATGATCTCGTAGATGGCTTCTGGCGACTCGGTATTGTAGATCTCGTCGCGGAACCCAGCGTCATTCATCATTCGGCTGATATGGGCCAGTGCTTGGATATGGTCGCTGGTTTTATCTGGTGGCGAAGCGAGCAGCACGATGAGCTGAACAGGTTGAGAATCAATCGCTTCAAAGTCGATCGGCGTTGCGGGCTTGCCGATAGCGATCGCCAGTTCTTTCATGCTCGAACATTTGCCGTGAGGGATTGCCAGTCCATGACCGATCCCTGTGGTCCGGGTCTGCTCTCGTGTCCAGACTGCACTCTTGAGTGAATCAGAGTCAGACACCTGACCCGATGCAACGAGCGCATCAACAAGCTCGTTGATCACATCTTGCTTATCAACCGATTGCAACGGCGAGCAGATACACTGTGGATTCAAAATATCGATCAGATTCATCAGGCAATCCTCAAAGAAGATATCAACATGATATCGAAGTGAAGTGTACGGCCAATTCGCTCTTAGTACACCGAAATTCAATGGATTTGCACCGACAATCAGTTCCAAGGCGCAAATCAGAGCATGTCTCAGTTGTCATTATTTTGTGAGACGAACCGAGAACGATCCATCGCAATAGCTCGAGCTTGGCTCTCCGGGTTGGCCAACCGGATCGACTCGCCTTTGGGTGCATTGTGTCATGCTCAGCTTCTCTGCGATCCAGGTCGCCTGATCTTCGTTCTCTTCTGCTTCCAAGCTGCAAGTCGAATAGACAAGCGAGCCATCATCTTTGAGGAGTATGTGTGCGTTTCGGGCAATTTCGTGCTGAATCGGGATAATCCGGGCGAGTTGTTTTTTCATCGGGCGATACCGTGCTTCGCGTCTGCGAGCAAGTACCCCCGAGTTGGTGCAGGGGACATCGGTGAGTACCAGATCAGCCTTGCCTAGTTCGGTATTCATCAATGTCTCCACCGGCATGGCATGAACTTGATCATCGCCGTCAAAGACAGTTTTGAGAGCATCGAGCTGAGTTTCAGCAACATCGGCTGCGATAATCTGGGCATTTGGATACCTGGCTCGCAACTGGCGCGTTTTGGTGCCTTTGCCGGCACATAGATCGATAATCAACTCGGGAGATCGATCAAGTTCGAGATCATCAACCACATGCGAACTGGCAGCATCTTGAACCCAGATATCAGATCGTGAAGCGAGTAGTTCGATGAGTTCGGGGCGTTTGCCGGCAAAAACTCGATGATTTGGTGAATCATGCTCGCCAAGCTCAAGATGGTCGATCGGTGTTTGGGCATGGGCAACATACATGGTCGTGGGGGCCCTGCACAAGGTGTGCATAGCAGGGACCGTCGGATCACCATACTCATTCTCCCATCGTTGAACGAGTTGCGACGAGACCGAACAGGCAACACTTACACGATGAAGTCCGCTTGTAGGGAGTTCTAGCCCGAAAAGCTTTAGTCCTGTACCATCAGAGCGTGGGATGGCATCGAGGTGATGATTCCAAGAATCGATTCGGCCGCCTTTGGCTCGGGCGACTTTCCGGAGAATCGCGTTGGTCATCCCCCCGGCACCTGGTCGGATATTGCGTTTGGCCCATTCTACAGATTCATCAATCACAGCGTGCGGAGGTACCCGATCCATGAGCAACAACTGGGCAGCCCCCCCGAGCAGCACAGCTTGCATTCTGGCTTCTTGATCACGAAGCTGGCGTCCGCCGAGTTCGGAAATGATATAATCGAGTGTCAGCCAACGGGTAATGGCGCCTTCTACAATCGCATGGGCCAGTGAGGCGTCTCGGGCATCCATTGATCCTGTATGCAGATCAAAGAGCCCAAGATCAGGCATACGATCTGCTTGGCGGGCCAAATGGCGATAGGCTGCATCTCGTGGATCGGTGACTTCGTTGGTGGTCGTTCTGGGCATTGGGCAAGGCTAGGTCGTTTGGTTGGATTGATCTTGTGATCTGGAGTATCTATGGCGGATTCGAGCGGAAACAACCCCAAGCAACCAACAAAGGGGATTCTTGCGGGTATGCGTATCCGCAAGAAGCTCATTGTGCTTCATACGATTTTCTCTGTTTGTCTTGGCATTGTGCTGTTGATCGCAATCCGCCCGGCAATGTCGAAGGTTATTGATGGTGCAGAGACTGATCAAGCAGAGCAGATTATCGAGTTGTTTCATGTAGACAATGAACTCAACGGCGGCGCATTTGCATATCAACTTGAGCATGCTCGCATTGAGTTTGTTGATTCTTCAGATCTCGAAGGCGTGTCAGAAGCTGTGACTTTGCTCGCACAATCTGAGCCAATGCGTATTGTCCCTATCCCTAGCAATAGCTTTGCCAGTGGCGTGATTCAATGGATGCCAGATCGAGAACAGTTCTTTGTGGTTCGTGCCCGGTCGAGCCGAGCCCGTGAAACGATTCGGTTGGTGTATATTTTGGTTATCCTAACTTTGGTTGCCGGATACGCCTTGGTCGCCTTTGCTCTCGAACTGCTCGTGCTTCCAGAGCATGTATACCGCCCGCTGAGTGAAATTCTTGAAGCTGACCAAGCCGTTCGTGAGGGGGATCGAAAATCTGAAATCATACCTGAAAATGTCATTCCAGCCGACGAGCTGGGATCGATCATGCGATCGCGCAATCAATCGATTTTGGCACTTCGGGAGAATGAAAAACAACTCGCCAAGGCACTCGATCGGCTTGAACATACCGCAGCGGATTTGCATAAAAAGAATCACTTACTCGAAACTGCTCGAAAAAACCTTGAAGGAGCAGATCGGTTGGCATCGCTGGGCATGATGAGCGCGGGCATCGCTCATGAACTCAATACGCCTCTGGCGGTGGTTAAAGGGTTGGTTGATAAGCTCAACGCAGATAAATCACTCTCCTTGACGGAGATTGCGTTACTCGCTCGTGTTGTTGCTCGCCTTGAGATTCTTTCAGATGGATTACTCGATTTTGCTCGGGTTCGCCCGCCGAAGAATATTCAGGCGGATGTATGGCAAATTCTCGACGAAGCACGCACACTTGTTAAGCTCGATCGATTTGAACAACTTGAACATTCAGGAATCGAGATCGTGAATCACATCGAGCCCAATATCCAAATAGCATGCGATCCAGACCGCTTGGTTCAGGTGTTTGTCAATCTGATTCGAAATGGTGTTGATGCGTTGATCAATACTGAGTCAGCGGTCGATTCAAAGATCGAGCTCTTTGCGAACATAGAATCGCGTGATGGCGTGCCTTGGGCGATTATTCGAGTGGAAGACAACGGGCCTGGGATTGATTCTGCTTTGATTGATCGCCTCTTCGAGCCATTTGTTTCTTCTCGGCTCGATTCTCACGGCACAGGGCTTGGATTGGCGGTGGCCAATGGGATAATTCGTGAGCATGGGGGGGTGCTTATTGCAACCAATCGCCCAGCGGAAGATATGCACACTGGCGCACTCTTCGAGGTGGTGCTTCCTATGATTCGATCTGTCGAGTCAATATAAACGGACAATAGTGTCTGGTTAAAATCTGTCCTTTTGCCTATGATGCCCATTATGCCCGAATCAACCAATCAGTCAGAGTCATATCCAGAGGTGCCTTTGTCTATTTTGGCATTGGACGATGATCAGGATTTTCGCGAGTATATTGAAGGCATACTGAGTCAAGACGGGCACACGGTCCGCACGGTTTCTACGCCTGCTGGGCTTTATAATGAGGCGGAGCAGCATCGACCAGATGTTATCTTACTCGATATCAAAATGGGTATAAACTCAGGTGAGCAAGTTCTCGCTGAGATCCGAAGCCGATGGCCAAAGCAGTGTGTGATTGTGGTGACTGGATATCCATCGCTCGATTCAATGCGTGAGACATTCAAGCAGGATGTATTTGACTATATCTCCAAGCCTTTTAGTCTCGATGATCTTCGCAAGGCATTATCGCAAGCGGCGATCACATTCGGGCTTGGACAGCGCCCGATGGATCGTCTCCGCTCGGTACTTGGGCGTCAGATCCGTCTTGCTCGCACTGAACGCGGGTGGACGCTTCGGGAACTCTCAGAAGTAAGTTCTGTTTCGGTATCGCAGCTTAGTTCGATCGAGCGTGGGACACACTTGCCGAGCGTTGAATCGCTCATTGCCATTTCTGGCGCATTGGGTGCGACACCCAGCGCATGGTTTGGATCTGCCGGATTTTGAGTGTGTGTTCAAAGTCCCTCAACTTACGCTCAAGGATTACGGTTCTGGTGTGAGCAAAAGCCTACTGTTGTCAAGTGCCAAGTTCGTCCAACCAACCTGCTGTATTGTTTACTGCATTTGAGCCTTCGGGCGATGATCATGCAGCGGCTGTGATCACAGTGCTTCGCAAAATTTGCCCAGATTTGACGATCTATGGATGGGGCGGAAAAAAGATGGAAGCAGCGGGGGCGCAGGTCATTGAGTTCACCGGCGACGATGCGGTGATGGGTGTTCCTGGGCTCAAAAAAATCAAAGAACACAAACGAATCAATGCCTCGATCGAGCAATGGCTTGTTGATCATAAGATCATCGTGCATATTCCGGTGGATTCGCCCGCAGCAAACTTTCCGGTCTGTAAACTGACCAAAGCAGCAGGCTCAAAGGTGGTCCATATGGTCGCGCCTCAGCTTTGGGCTTGGGCACCTTGGCGGATTCGCAAGCTGCGCCGGCTTACAGATCATGTCATGTGCGTGCTTCCATTCGAGGAAGAGTGGTTCAAAGCCAGGCGGGTCGATGCGACATTTATTGGGCATCAGTTGTTTGATGAGCCTTTGGATACAGCTTTGCTTGATGATCAGATCAAAGATTGGGCTCGGGGAAAACAGAACATCGCATTAATGCCCGGCTCACGCCCAGGTGAGATGCGGAAAAATTTTCCGCTCTTGCTCGGTGCCTATATCAAGTTAGCAAACGAGCATCCAGAGATGCGTGGTTTGGTCGCTGCGACACGCAAAGAGATCGAACCCGAGCTTCGAAAGATCGCTCGCGAGGCAATATTGGATTGGCCTGAGTCCCTCGAAATGACCCACTCGAATACAGATGCGGTGATTCGATGGTGTGATCTGGCGATTGTTGTTTCTGGGACGGTGACGCTTCAAATTGCCAAGCAGAAGCGGCCGATGGTGATCGTGTATAAGCTGCCCAAGCTGCTCTGGACCTTGATCGCTCAATGGCTGATCCAAACCAAGTTTATCACGCTCCCCAATCTGATCGCTGGGCGAGAGATTACCCCAGAACTCGTTCCGCACTTTGGAGGCTCAGAACCGATCGCCGATCGTGTGGTTGAGCTGCTCGAAGATCAAGACGCGTTTGCCAAACAGGTTCAAGAACTGGAAGATATTGGTAAGGTGTTCGAATCTGAGAACGCTTCACACAATGCTGCGAAGATCATCGCACGCTATGTCGGCGTTGATGTTGTTGATCTCGATTGAGATTGTGTTAAAACCGAATTGGGATTAAACCGAGCGTGCACCATTCGTTTCCTGCGTGGTTCGTTATTGGGAACGCTTCGAACTCAGGAATAGAGATTGGTAAATCTTGTTCAATCATCGCGTTTGCGCAGGCGGTGATATCGTGGATGCCGGTGCTTTGGTGTTCGGAAAAAAGTACAATCAGCGATCCGCCATTGCGGATGACTGGCTCTGATGCCAGCTTGATGACATCCGCCTTTGGGCCTGCGAGAAGTTCGGCGGCGTATTTGGGATTCGGCCCAGGCACGCCATCAACATAGCTGAACTGCCCTACAGATTTGACCTCTATCCAATAGGCATCTTCGGGGAGGGCATCATCAGGATTTTGTTCGTGGAGTTGTGCGAACGACTCAAACAGGGTGCCTACAGCCCGATCTTGCTCGCGTTGTTCATCAATCGGATCAAAAAGATCTTGATTCTTCGATGATGTCAGGACTAGGTCGCAGCGTTGGCGTTGGGCTTCGTTGGGGCGAGATTTGGGTGATGATGGGTAGCCAACCTCTCTGTGTATGCCGAGTGCAGAGTTCGTAAACGCTTGGCAGAGCATAGGATGGAGCTGTACTTCAGAGTTGGAATCAAGGCCTTTATACGCATTTTGGGCGCACAGAGCGGTTTCAATTGATTGAAGATGCTCGCTCATCATCAGGACTATCTCGTGAGAATTCCACACATCCCACAATAGCCCAGTTGCCATGTACTTGCATTCTGCTCACTGATATGGGAAAATACCGCTCAACTCGAATCAATCCAGCTTTGCACAAATATAAACGAGGGCCAGATGGCACTGAACGATTTTATCAACTCAATCAACGGCGTGTTGTTCTCTGATTACACGGTCTACGCATTGCTTATCACAGGCTTTGTTTTTACCTTCTGGTCCATGTTTGGTCAGTACCGTGCACTCACGCATGGCGTGCAGGTCGTACGCGGTAAATACGACGATAAGAATGCCCCCGGAGCGATCAATCATTTCCAAGCCCTCTCGGCAGCACTATCTGCGACGGTGGGGCTGGGCAATATTGCCGGCGTTGCGCTTGCGGTCGCACTTGGTGGGCCCGGTGCAATCTTCTGGATGTGGGTCATCGGGATTCTGGGCATGTCGCTCAAGATGACTGAAGTCACCCAATCCATGCTGTACAGAAACACTGACGATCCAGACAACCCACACGGGGGGCCGATGTTTGTGGTCAAGAAAGGGCTGGCAGAATCAAAGTCGCTTCGATTGCCAGCAGGCATCGCATTCGCACTTGTTTCGATTGCACTGGGTTGGCTGGGCAATGATGCGTTTGGTTCTTCGATACCACTCTATATCGGCATTGCACTCGCTGTGATGTTTGTCGGACTCGCATTCACGAACATTTCAGGGCATGTGATTGGCGGCATTTTCGTCGTCACGCTTGTCATCTCTGCGATCACCGGCGGCAACATGTTCCAGGCTTGGAATGTTGCGGACATCACCTTTACCTACTTCCAGGTGCCTCAGATTGTCACCGGTATTATTCTCACGGTGCTCGTCGGCATGGTCATCCTTGGCGGTATTAAGCGAATCGGTGCGGTCGCCGGACGCATTGTACCATTCATGTGTGCGATCTATGTCATCTCGGCACTGCTTGTCTTGAGCATGAACATCGGTGAAATCCCGGCAATGCTTGGGCTAATCGTCAAGAGCGGGCTGCCAGATATGCTTGGCGGCTCAAGCGCAGATGCATCCGGCGCATTCCTTGGCGGCACATTTGGTTATGCAGCGATGTGGGGCGTCAAGCGTGCTCTCTTCTCGTCAGAAGCCGGGCAAGGCTCATCGCCGATTGCTCACTCTGCAGCGAAAACAAATGAACCTGTACGCGAAGGCGTCGTTGCGGGGCTCGAGCCATTCATCGACACCATTGTTGTGTGTACACTGACCGCACTCGTGATTCTTTCGACCGGTGCGTACAACCGTGACGCCGAGTCTGAGTTTCTTGATGCGAGCACAGTCAGTATCGTTGAAGCAGAAGGATCGACAGCTGAGAGTCCATCTTGGACCTTGGAAACACCTGCATTGCCGGTCATGTCGGCGGACGCTCGTCGCATTCGGAGGAGTACTGAGAACACTGCTGGATGGCGAGATGGCGAGGTTGTCTTCTTTATTGTCGCTGCTGATGAAGATTCCAATACCGGGCGAAATCTTCGCAAGATATCTGGCATTGTCAGTCGCGACGATGCTGATGTCTGGAGTGCCAATTGGGATACACTCGATTCACTTCTTGTGCCAGCGTTCAGGCAGAAAGATGATGGCACTGTAGATCTTGGTATCTATGGCGACTATGCCGGTGCCTCGATGACTGCCTACGCATTCGATCGCCAGTTCCCGGGTTTAGGCAAGTGGCTTGTATCAATTGCAGCCTGGCTCTTTGCGCTCTCCACCATGATCTCGTGGTCATATTATGGCGAACAGGGCATCTATTACTTCGTGGGGAATATGGGTGACAAATTTGCCAAAAATGTGGCATTCATTTACAAGATCATCTATGCCCTGTTGATTCTGTTGACCACCATGCTCGCGATGCCGTTGTTTGGGCCAGATAAGAAAGCGTTTATCGCGACCGATCACGAACTCGATATGTGGACAACGCTCGGGCTTGGTGTCATGCTTGTCGCCAATATCCCGATCATGTGGATCTTTGCTGCCAAATCAATGAAGGCGTATCACGAGTACTTCAGCCGAATAGGTGGCAGCCATGACGCGCCTCACGACGCACCATCGATTACCGATGTCGTCGAAGGCAAGGATGTTGAATAAGTCGAGTAAGTAGCAGAGTATATTGAATATCATAACGCCGCTCATTGTTTATGGGCGGCGTTTTTTATACCAACTGCATCAAGCCCGCGATCGCGAACGACCAGGTGAACAACACACCAAAGCAGATCCATCGCCCACGATTCGACAAGTTATGATCGGTTGCTGGGGTTGGGATGTCCATGAGTTCGTTCATGGCTACTGGGTCGAGCCCGCCTCGGAGTTGGGCTTCTTCGACGATGCCGACCATGGCACGGGCGTGCATATCCGAGAAGCCCATGCCTATGGCGGTTTCGAGCAAGTCGTTATACTGTCCGAGTGATTGGATGCGATTCGAGCAACTGAACACCATCTGTACACGGGTCGCAAACAGCCATCTCGGGTCATCGCAGGCGATCGCGTCCGAGAACTGATTGCCCTCGGTTTGGGTGTGGTCTGTGTGCAACACGCTGTGCTGCGTGTTGACGAGGCGCAACTGATTCGGGACGCTTGTTGACATTCTCATTGTATTTGTTTGCATATCTAAGAGTGTGCAGATGGTGTGCCGAGTATGGGTCAAGTTGCGTGTCTAATCGGACCGACCTACGATGAGTGCGGGTTATAACGATCAGATAACTGAGCAGGAGTCACACTTGGATCAAGAGCTACCGACCATCTCAACAAACCTCGACGCTCAAGAAATCAAAGGTAGATTGCTCAAGATGTCCAAGCGTGGAAAGCTTCCTGGGTATGAGGGCGATTGTGCGAGTGGATTGCTGAGTGTTGCTGCGCACGGGGCACCGTTTGATTCCAAACTCATTGCGAACCATCAAGATAGCCAGATATCATTTAGACTCGAAATGATTCCAATGATGCCCAGGTTGTTTGCACTCCTGATCATCATTACGATCTGGCCAGGCTTGCCATTGACGGAGGGGTTCCTCGATTCGTTTACTTGGTATAGTGACTTTGTAGCCAAAACAGGAATCAAAACGATGTATTGGTACCTGCCGATGACCATATTGCCCGCACCGTTTATGTGGAAGAGTTCGCTTCAGAAATCGGAGGCGAGTGCGCATGAATCTGCGATCGAAACCATTGAGAAAATTGGCAAGGCATTGAACTCTATCAAATCAGTTTGATTTGGTGATCCACTCGGCTTCGAGTTCTTCGAGTTCTACTTTGAGTGCGTCTCGTTTATCGGTGAGCCCATTGGCTCGTTCGTAGTCGGTCCATACATCCGCATCGCCGAGTTCGGCATCGGTGCGTTTGAGTTCGATCTCGATTTCGGTCATCCGTTCTTCGATCTTCCCGATCTGCATCCACGAGAACTTGTTTTTTTGTTCGCCCTGGGTTTTCTTTGTGGGCTTGGGGGCCGCTTTGATAATCGCGGGAGTTCGTTGCTTTGCAAACTTTGGCTTGTCTCGAACGATTGCTTTAGAGAGTTTCCATTCGGTATAGGTGCCGGCGAATATTTCACATCCACCATTTCCATCGAGGATCAACATGTGATCGCATACCGCGTCAATCAAGGCTCGGTCATGAGAGATAAGCATGATCGTGCCTTCATAGTCGCCTTCGGTGACTTCGCCGGTCTTTGGGTTTTCGTATGTTCGGGCGATCGCGCCTTCAAGCCGTTCGGCAGCTTGGATATCAAGGTGATTCGTCGGCTCGTCAAGCACCAAGACATTCTTTGCGCTCGCCAACAGTGCAGCAAGCACCGCACGGGCCTGTTCGCCGCCAGACATCACGCCGATCTGTTTTTCCTGGTCTTTGCCGGAGAACATAAACGCACCCGCGAGGTTCCGAGCATCTTGCTCGCTCATCATTACGCGTTCTTCTGTTTCTCGTTTGATGGTGTCTTGGATATGGCGATAGACCGTTTTTTCAGGATCAAGATCTTCGTGGGTCTGCGTGAAGTGTCCGACGGCGAGCTTTGAACCGAGTTTGATTGTTCCTGAATCAATATCTTGTTCGGTCAAGAGGCACCGGATGAGTGTTGATTTGCCTGCTCCGTTCGGGCCGATGACTCCCCATCGTTGCCCGCGTTCGATATGAAAGGTCAGATCTTTGAATAGCACCTTTGTTGAGCCGTCATCGTTTGGGTATGACTTGCAGATATCCCTCGCAGCAACAACAATATCGCCTGTTCGCTCGGCCTTTGGCAAGTTGAGTTTCATATCGTCGAGTTCGATCGGGCGTTCGAGCGCGCTGAGTTTTTCTCGATCGAGGCGAGATTCGCGTCCCTTCGCTTGCTTGGCACGCTGCCCGGCTTTGAACTGGCGTATGAACGCTTCTTCTTTTTTGAATACGGCCTGTTGTTTTTCATAGGCCCGAAGCATCACCATTCGGCGTTCAACGCGTTGTTTTCTAAACGCGGCGTAGTTGCCCGGATATTCAACAAGGCGACCATCTTCAACCTCGACGATTCTCGACACAACCTGGTCGAGCAAGTAGCGATCATGCGAAATCAAGATGACCGCTCCACGATATTCGTCACGCAGGAAGTTTTCGAGCCATTCTCGCCCGTCAACATCGAGGTGGTTGGTGGGTTCGTCGAGCAGCAGAACTGTTGGGCTTTCAAGGAGAAGTTTGGCGAGTGCTACGCGGGCACATTGCCCGCCCGAAAGATCTTTGACTTGAATTTGAAACTGTTCATCAGTAAACCCGAGCCCGTGTAGGATCTGATCGATCTTGTGATCGTTTGCATAGCCGCCCGCAGATTCGATCGCTTTGTCGAGCCGCTCTTGTTCTTTGAGCAGTTTGTCGAGTGTGTCGCCTTGGGCATCAGCCATTTCTTCATAGACGATTTCGAGTTCTGTATGGAGTTTTTCCACCATCTCAAATGCTCGCCCGGCAGCCTGATGAAGCGTGTCCTCAGCCTGAAGATCGTGGTTCTGATGCAAATAGCCAACACGAACGCCTTGCTGGACAACAACTGTCCCGGTGTCATGCTTGAGCATTCCCATCAGCACTTTGAGCAGCGTGCTTTTTCCGGAGCCGTTACGGCCGACCAAGCCAATTTTCTCATTGGGTTCGACAGCGATCGACATCCCTTTGAGGATCTCGACTTCGCCGTAGGAAAGGGTTAGGTTGGTTCCGGTGAGTACAGGCATGGACAGCGAGTGTACGCACTGTTGGTCGAATAGTCGGTCAGATTTGGCCGAAGAATCGTCGATGATGGTTCAATATTTAATCAACCATTGCTTGGTCTGGCTGGTCATCCCAGTCGTACTCATGAAAGCAGCCACCAAGAATCAAGGCATCGTTGCGGGGGAACATGTATTTGAACCCATCATGGATCCCATATCCAAGATCCTGAGGCTTCATATGCACAAGCACACCCCTTGCGGCATAGACCTGTTTATCTCCAAATAGAGCCCGTGATCCGAGCGCCATGCAGTTCACAAGAACCTGTTCATTGAGTCCTATAAGTTGATCTTGAGTTGTAAATTTTCGTTGACAAATCTCGCCACCCAGAGCGAGTGCATCTTCTTGGAGTGCGCTGAGGAAACGGTTGTTGTGAATAAACTGGGTCTGGAACATCCGTCCGGGCTTGGCTTGGCATTGGAATGGGAACGAGTCGATCGGGGTAGGGGGATCGATGGTTCCATTCTCAAAGAGGTGTGCCTCGGTGGCGCTTTGTTCCGGCTCGTAGATTGGAATTTTCTCGATGCCATACCGTTGTGAATCGAGCGAACAGAAGACGGCTTGGGATTGTTTTAACACTTCGAGCATTCGTTGGATTTTGGCCGGGGTGTCTCCAAAGTCGATTCCGACAGGGAGCCATAACGCGCCGGCGAGGCTGCTGGTTGTTTCATGGACAGATTTGTCGGCATAGATCGTGACGCGATAGCCTCGATTGAGCAGTTCACGGGCGGTGGTGAGCCCGACGACACCGGCGCCGAGGACCGCAACTGAATCACCATTTTGGGCAGCTTGATCAACAAGGTTTGCAGCCAGATCGGCTGTTCCAAACGAGATCGTCACCCCGCACCCGCCATGCCCGTAGTTGTGGATAATGGACTTGGAACCGAGTTGTTCACGATCGAGTCGTAATCCGCCATGCCGACATGGACGAAGCCCACAAACCGCGCGGAGAAACTGATCGTCGCTCAGGTTTGGTGTTGGATATCGGTGGATTGAGGTCTTCATTCGCTGCTCCGAATGAAACCGTAGACTCAAGTTGCTTGATTGATGACTTGAGACTCCAGATTCAGTGAAATTTTGACTCAAACACTACTGGGCAACTCGTCGACCTATACTCTGTTCGTGAGCATATCCCCCACAAATCCCGGTGCTGTCAGCACTTCCGAAACGCATCCCGTCGGTCCTGTCACACTCAAAACACTCAAGCGTATGAAACGCAAGGGCGAGCCGTTCGCGTGTTTGGCATGTTATGACGCGACCACTGCTCGTTGGCTCGAGCGGGCGGGTGTTCATGTATTTCTTGCAGGTGATTCGGCCGCTCAGGTAATTCTTGGGCATGATCGGACGATTGATATGCCGATCGATTTTGCAATCGAGATCACGGCTGCCATCAAGCGGGGGGCACCGCGCACGCTGGTCATGGCTGACATGCCATTTATGAGTTACCACACTTCTGTCGAGTCGGCGATGCAGAATGCCGCCAAGTTTATGACCCAAGGGTGTGCTGATGTCATTAAGCTCGAAGCCGATGAGACCTTTGCGCCCTTGGTCGATCGTATGACGCGAGCGGGCATCCCAATTTGCGCTCATGTGGGTTGTAAGCCTCAGGCAAGTTCAGTGACCGGCGGGCCGATGGCTGCCGGACGCACTGTATCACAACTTGAACAAGTTGTGCGCGACGCCAAAGTGCTCGAAGCAGCAGGGGCAGTGCTAATTCTCGTCGAGGCAGTTCCTCAAGAGGTCACCAAAGCCGTGATGCAAGAAGTTTCTGTTCCGGTGATCGGAATCGGTGCGGGGACAGCTTGCGATGGGCAGATTCTTGTGGTCAACGATCTACTCGGGCTGACCGATCAACCTCCACGCTTTGCGCAAGCAGTCGATTCGTTCGGATTGAGGCTCAAAGCGGCTGGGCAGCTCTGGGTCGAGCGTGTTCGGGATGGATCAATTGGCGGCCAACTCTACACAATGCGAGATGGCGAGCAAGAAAAGATGCAATCCACACCGCACAATAACCGATGATGATAGCATGATCTTCTTTGTGTGTTCAATCGGCCAAGGGTCGTGAGTAGGAGCGAAAGATGAAAAAGTTTGCTTCGTATGGCCCTGCATTTGTTGTATTGATCTGTGTTCTTGTCGCGATGTTCATTGTGCCGAACCTTGTTCAGAAATATGCCTACGCACAACAGCACGCCAAGATCACGCTTGCACGATCGGTGCTTGCTCAAGATGACATTCTCCGCCGAATCGATCGTGCGACCTCTGCGATTGCCGATGCGACCGAGCCGAGTGTAGTTCATATTGAAACTCAATACTCGTCTTCGCTCTTTGAGAACGGAGATTCCACCCGGCGAACATATTCAACGGGTGCTGGGTGGGTCTACGACAAGTTTGGGCATGTGATTACCAATGCCCATGTGGTTCAATCCGCAACTGTCGTCTCGATCGAGTTCTTCGACGGTCGCGTTGTGAGAGGCGAAGTCATCGGGCTTGATCCATATACCGATATCGCGGTAATCCGTGCTGATCCCAGCGCGGTCTATTTTCCAACCCGCCGAGCAACAGAACGCTTGCCCAGAATTGGCGAAAGGGTCTATGCCTTTGGTTCGCCGTTCGGATTCAAGTTTTCGATGTCCGAGGGCATTGTTTCAGGGCTCGGGCGCGAGGCTGCGGGATCAAATGTTCCTGGCGGCTACACCAACTACATTCAAACAGATGCTGCGGTCAATCCAGGGAACTCGGGCGGGCCTTTGGTCAACGCGGACGGGCATGTGATCGGCATGAATGTCGCCATCGCTACTGCAAAGTCTATTGGCGAGTCTCCAGAAGCTTCGGGGAGTGATTCAGCCGGAATCTCGTTTGCGATACCGCTAGGAACCATCGAGCCGATTGTTCATCAGATCATCAAATATGGCAAAGTCTCGCGAGGCTATCTGGGCATTCGGTACAACAGCAATCCTGCCGAGCGTGTGAATATCCCTCTTGCTGATGGCTCGATGATTTCAGGAATTCAAGTGACCAACATCGAACGCGATGGCCCGTCAGATCTTGGTGGCCTATTGCAAGATGATGTCATTGTCGCCGTGCAGGGCTCGCCGATTCTCAATGCCGAATCGCTCTCATCATTGATCAGTTCATCAAGGCCCGGCGAGACGATTGAAGTCCGCGTCTACCGGAGCAATGAGTTTGTGAACTTGCACATTACGCTCGGAAAAATGAAGAACGAGGTGCTTGCTCGGCGAATCAATGAACCGATCATGATGCAGCTGGGTATGACTTTTCAACCAGCGAACAATGGCATTGAAGTGTACAGAACATACCCTGGATACCCCGGCGCCAATGCCGGTTTTCGTCAGGGCGATATCGTCACTCGGGTCAATGGATTAGGCTTTGAAGATTATTACCATTTCTTTGTTCTCATCGCGAATGAAGGCATATTAACCGGCTATCGGATCGAGTTCACTGTCCTTGGTTTAGATGGCTCAACAAGAACGATCTCGCTCCGCCTTGAGTGGTAGGCCATTGGTATGAACACGATCAATACAGAATACAGCTTTGCGAACAAACGAGTAATCGTCATGGGGCTGGGCAGATTCGGAGGCGGAGTTGGCGTTACTCGCTGGCTGATAAATCAAGGTGCCAATGTACTCGTAACCGACCAAGCCGATGCGGATACACTCGCTTCAAGTATTGAACAACTCGCCGATCTGTTCTCCACCCAACGCTTAGAAGTTGTTCATGGCTCGCACACAAACGCCTTGCTCGAACGGGCAGAAGTGTTAATTGTGAACCCTGCTGTGTCTATGCCTTGGAAAAATCCGTTCATTAACCATGCGCGAGCGATTGGTGTATTGGTTACCACCGAAATCGAAATCGCCTATAGGCAGCTTGATCCACTCAATATCATTGCGGTCACTGGTTCGGCAGGAAAAAGCACGACGAGCGCAATGATCCATCACGCACTGAAAACAATAGGGCGAAAAACGATTCTCGCCGGCAATATTGGTGGTTCTCTTCTCAGCCAACTCGAAGAGATAGACGATGAAACAACAGTTGTACTCGAACTATCGAGCGCAATGATCTACTGGCTCTGGGAGCGTGGTTCAGCTTTGCCGACATTGCAAGGACCACAGGTTGCTTGCATCACCAACTACATGCCCAACCATCTCGACTGGCACGGCTGTGAAACACATTATCAAGATTCTAAAAAACAACTGATATCGATCCTCCCGGCCGACAGCGTCGCGATTCTTGACTCATCACTCCGAAGCTGGGCTTCGTTGACCAAAGCAACCGTTCAACTCAGTCAAGAACTTGTCCCTGATTGTGCAACACCCGGAAAACACAACGCAATCAATGCCGCGATGGCAGTCCTAGGGGTTTTTTCATGCACGCAAATAGAAGATCAAAAAATAGTTGTAGAGGCAATCCAGGAGTTTGCAGGCTTGCCTCATCGTTTGAATCTTTGTCATTGTGCCAATGACATCAAGTTTTACAACGACTCAAAATCGACGGTGCCTCAAGCAACACTTTTAGCTGTCGATGCGATCGCTGAGCATGTACCACGCAAACGGATTCACTTGATTGTTGGGGGTGCAGAGAAAGGGTCGGATCTTTCTTCGATTGCTGCACTGCACGATCAGCTTGCCGGGCTCTACACCATCGGCAAAACTGGGCATTCGCTTGCACAAGGGCCGATTGCCAACGATTGCCAAACACTTGAAAATGCAATGATGCGTGCGATCAAAGCTGCTAATCCGGGCGATGTTATTCTTCTCTCGCCGGGGTGTGCTTCGTGGGATCAGTTCACCAACTACGAACAACGCGGTGATCGTTTCGTAGTGCTCGCCAAACAACTCGCCCAAAGCACAATATGCTCATGCAAATCATAATCGTCATCTCGATGTTCATCTTTGGGTCGCCCGATGATGAACTTACGGAACTCCTCCCAGGTTTGTGGGTAGGCGAAAGCATTGTCGAGTTTGAAGGCACCATCGCGATCGACTGCCATCATCCTGATACGCCCGATGTGTATCTCGAAATGTTCGTGACTGCTCCAGATTCTCGCGAGCATGAATCCATTGTTGTAGCGTCTATCAAGCCTTCACTTCTTCATGCCGCACTGCTCGCTGCTGGTGCAGAACCGGGCTCGCCGATCGCTCTGCGTGAGGGAAAGCAAGTGGCTGCACATGGCGATCGTGTACAAATTTTTATAACCACTCTTGATGAAGAACAGCCGGATGATTTCATTCCAATCGAATCATGGGTCATCCATAGAGATACTGATGAAACGCTCGATGCAGATCTTGCTTGGACGGGGTTTGTCTTTGCAGGCTCGCGTCTAGACAAGGTTGGGTATGCTGCTGATCGAGCGGGCACGCTTGTCTCTTTGACCTCCTTTGGCGATGAAGTCATTGCGCCCACATGGACACTCTCAAATCAGGCGGATGTTGACGAACCTGTCTGGATCGCCAATCGAGAACTTGTTCCCAAGCGGGGCACGCCGATCCGTATACGCATCGAGATTATCCAGGAAGAGATCAAGTCACATGAGCCAGATCGGGTCGACATCGATGGCAACATGTGAATCGCTCTTGAGCAATCCCTGCTTGCGAAGATGACCCATTGCATCTTGCATGGGCTTTGGTGATGGGCATGTCATCTCGATCGCCCACCGATATCGGTTGGCAATTCGTGTGATGGAACACGGCATCGGCCCAACAACAAAGATGCGAGGGTCTCCAACTTCGCGGAGAAGCTCTGCGATCTTTAGTGCCCGTTGGTGCGCCTCGTCGTTGCGTTCGTCGCGCACCACGATCCTCACCATGCGCGAAGTGGGGGGGAGGTTGGCCATCCGTCTTGCGTTGAGTTCGTCATTGGCAAACCCAACATAGTCATGCTTGGCTGCCCGGGTGATCGCGGCGGAGCCAGGATTCAATGTCTGCACAATCACCCTGCCGGGGACGCTCCCTCGCCCGGCTCGCCCGGCCACCTGTGACACAAGCTGATAGGTTCGTTCTTCAGCCCGGAAATCAGGCAAGTACAATGCGGTGTCTGCACTCAGTACACCAACGAGCGAGACATTTGGGAAATCTAAGCCCTTCGCAATCATTTGTGTGCCCAGCAAGAGCTTGAGTTCGCCTTTGCCAAAGCGATCGAGCACATCAAAGTAATCTTTCGCGTGTTTCATCGTGTCGGCATCGACACGCTCGAATGTTTCGCCGAGCACAAGCCCGAGTCGTTCGCCAAACCGATTGACAATCTCTTCTTCGACTTGTTGCGTGCCGATCCCGAGTTCGATTACAGGCTTGCCGGTCATCGGGCATTGCTTGGGGATCACCTGTTCGCTTTGGCAGTGATGGCATCGCACGAATCGTCGCCCGCCTTGCTGACGAACGCATCCACGATGCACGACCATTGTTGAATCGCATTGATCGCATTCGAGTTTCCACCCGCATTTTTTATCTGTGCTCACCACGACCGATGCAAATCCGCGCCGATTGAGCAGCAAGATGACTTGGCCGCCCGCTTGGATTGCTGTGGCCATTTCATGAGCGAGTGTTCGGCCGATTGCAAGGTCCTGCTTTGGCCCTTGCTTTGTCGATGCCTTCACGCGCTCATCATCGAGTGCCATGTTCACAATCTGCACCTTGGGCATTCGTCCAACGCCGACGCGATTGGGCAACGACCAGAGCGAATATCGTCCTGCCCGAGCATTGGCCCAGCTCTCGAGCGATGGCGTTGCCGACCCAAGCACCACCGGGCAGCCTTCGATGTGCCCGCGTTTGACCGCAGCGTCGCGTGCGTTGTATCTGGGCAACTGATCCTGCTTATACGAACCGTCGTGTTCTTCATCGACGATGATGATTCCGGTGTTTGCAAACGGTGCGAACACCGCAGAGCGTGCGCCGACGACGACTTTGGCATCGCCGCTGGCTGCAGCGGCCCATTGCTGGTTCCGTGCCGATCGTGTCAATCCAGAATGCAAGATCGCAACACCGACGGACTCAAAGCATTTAACAAACCGCCCCGCAGTCTGTGGAGTCAACGCGATCTCAGGCACCAATACAATCGCCTGCTTCCCGCTTGCGAGCACCCGTTCAATCAGTTTGATATAGACCTCGGTTTTGCCCGAGCCTGTGACGCCATGGAGCAAATGGGTTGAGAATGTGCCGAGAGATTCAGATATCCCTTGGACCACCTTTGATTGGTCATCCGTCAGCGTATGCGTGCCTGAATCGCCAGCATCGAGCAGCTCAAATGCTTTGGGCGCGACGATGATCTCTTTCTCAACGCGTTGAATCATCCCTGCATCAATCAACTTGTTGATCGCTGCGACTGATTTGTGTTCGATCCTCGCACAGAGTAGCCGGGGTTCAATCGGAAAGCTCGAACGATCGAGTTGGCTAATCTTCTCCCAGGCATCACGGGCTTTGGGGGTGAGGGATTTGATAAACTCGTCGGTCTCGACCATTCCTGTCCGTTCGACCATACTCCGCTTTCGTCGCCCGGTCTGGGCTTTGACCGCTGCGGGCACAATTGACGCAAACACCATCCCCAATGGGCACATGTAATAGGTTGACATCCATCGCCCAAGCTCGACCAAAGGCTCGGGCAACACCGTGCTTGACATATCAAGTACAGCCTTGACCTTTCGAGGGTCAAAGCCTTCGAGCAGTTCGATGCCTCCGGTTTCGATGACGATCCCGCCGGTGGCTGTGTTCCCTCGCCCGACCGGAACCGACACCCGCTGCCCGACCTGTACATCGTCATTGGCCAGATAGGTCAACCCGCCCATTCGGTCGATTCCGCGCTCGATCGCCACCCGCGCATAGACACCATCTACAGGAATCTGCATGGGTGGTTCAGTATGGTCGGGAAACAGATCCATCGCGTTCTATACTGTAAACCATGATGAGCACACAAAGCGACAAATCAGCCGTCCGACTTGCTCTTTCTACAGGGCAGGTCTTCTCTGGTGCAGGATTCGGTGCTCTCGGGCAAGGGATCACATCCACCGGCGAGCTTGTCTTCAATACCGCTATGACCGGCTATCAGGAATCCCTGACTGATCCATCCTATATGGGGCAAATCCTCATCCAGACCCAGCCCATGATCGGCAACACCGGGACCAACCCCCAAGACACCGAATCATCAAAGGTCCAAGTCGCTGGGGTCGGGGTTCATGAATACACAACTGCGTGGTCGAACTACCGGGCGAATCAATCGCTCGATGCCTATCTCAAAGAAGCAGGCGTGCTTGGGATCGCTGGGCTTGATACACGAGCACTCACCAAAGTGCTTCGTGCCCAGGGTTCAGTTCAGGCAGTCCTTACAGATCGTACAGATCTGAGCGATGCCCAACTCGTTGAGATGGCGAGCCAAGTCCAGTCTATGGCTGGTCAGAACCTTGCCAAGGTCGCCGGTTGTGATCAGCCAATGCAATGGACCGAGAACCTCGGTGAGTGGGGGAGGGATTCAAATTCAGAATCTGAATCAAACCAGCCAACCGTTCTCCTGATGGATTTCGGGATCAAATCCAACATCGCCCGCAATCTCGTTCAACTGGGGTGCCGGGTCGAGCTGATCCCGCAATCCACAACGGCTGACCAAATCAAGGACCGCATCAACGCTGGCAAGGCACACGGGCTGTTCCTTTCCAATGGCCCTGGCGATCCAGAAGCTGTCCAGGAAGCAGTGGAGATGCTCAAAGCGCTCTTTGCCGACGAATCACTCTCAAACATCCCTATATATGGTATCTGTCTCGGGCATCAGCTCTTGTCGCTCGCCATGGGAGCAAAGACTTTTAAGCTGCCCTTTGGGCATCGTGGCGCGAACCACCCAGTCCATGATCTCGAAAATGGCCGAATCCAGATCACGAGCCAGAACCACGGTTTTGCCGTCGATGAGGCTTCAATGCGTGCAGTTGGTGGTGTGATTACCCATCTTCACCTCAACGATGGAACAGTCGCCGGGTTCCGCCATGCATCAAAACCAATCGCTGCGGTGCAGTTTCATCCAGAATCTTCGCCGGGCCCACACGATGCAGGCATATTTTTTACTGAGTTCTTCGCCCGGATAAAAGCATCGCTTAAAGACGCTGCTTCCGTTTAAACACTGAATACACCGAGCGTTACCCGTACATTTAGCCTCCTGAATATTGGGTATTCGGTGCAAAGAATGAAATTCTCACCATATTCCCGAGATAACCCCTTGCATGGGATCGTCAATGAGGTATATTCGTACATGTACCGTAGTGATACGGGACTGATCATGCGTGCATGGTCAGAACTCTCCGTTTGGAGAGTGCCGCTGGTTTACATCATTTCGATCTTGTGTCGATACTGTGAATCACTTGGGGAGAGAGAACCTCAACGCGGTATCAATATTTGTTGAAGACTTTTCGGGCTCGCCTGATTATGTCTGATTTCGTTCGTTCCTTGGTGCCATTCTGGCATCAGTGTCGAGTTGTGGTTTTTAAACGTTTTTAATTCAAAAAGAGGAGCTTTTCCATGAAAGCGAAGAGTGCATTGACCGTCGCCCTGGCAGCTGGTATCGCCAGCACCGCGGCCGCTTCCAACACGCCAACTACCCTGTCACCAAACAACGGCAAGGTCGTTCAAGTTGCACACATTTACTACAATGTTGCATCAGGCGAAAAAGTTATCACCCTGATCGGTGATAGCCAAACAGCAGCAGCACAAGCAGCAGACAGAGTTGCTCTTTGGGCTGCCGTTGATGGCAACCCATGTTCAGAAGAAGGCTACACAACAAGCTACTTCTTCGGTATTGACGATAACTCCGATACATCACTTGGTGGTCCAGCGACTTCATTGTCGACTCAGATCACCAACCTTGATTACGGTGATATCGCAATCGATACACTCGTTGACTGTCTCCACTTCAGCTGGGTAACAGATCACATTGATGTTGATGCAGATACCGATGGTATCGGCGACGGCGTTGTTGGTCTCTCAGGCGAGTGGACCATCTTTGATGCTGACAACGGCCGCGAGTTGGATCGTTCATCACGCCTCCCAATCATCTCGATCCTCGTCACAGATCTTCCAGGTGATATTTCGGGCACCAACGATCCAGACGATCCAGCAAACACCTTTGCTGGTTACACACTCGATCTTGATCTTGTTGCGACATCATTGACCAGTAACCTCATGTTCGAAATCGGCGATTCCGATGGCGACCTCCAGGGTGCGGCATTCGGTAACAACGATGTGGATATCAACTCCGACGGCATCGGCGACGGCTTCTCCATCGCTGACTCATCAATCGATCCAATGACTGGCTTCCCATTCGTTGACCGTAACTTCGACGGCCTCCCAGATGCCGATATCGATGGTGACGGCCTCTTCGACTGGTCATGGGGTCTTCGTTTCTATCAGCCAGGTACTGGTGATAGCAACGGCGACGGCGTCATCGACGCACTCGACGGCGACATCGCTGACTCACATCGTCTCATCGGTGTAGGCTTCGGTGCTCCAGAAGGTACAGCCACTACACCTGACATGGGTGTAACATGGACATGGGAAATCGACACAATGGCTGTCGGTGCTGGCTTCGGTTCAGAAGACCGTTTCGCTCAGTACTTCCCACCAAACCTTGCTGGTGACATCATCTACGAAGGTGGTTACTTCTTCGGCGGATTCGCATGTGCTGGTGTAAACTACACACCTTACTCATCATTCGAGTTCGGTCTGTATGGCCCAGGCGGCACACCTATATGTGTTGCTGACATGAACCTCGACGGCGTGCTCAACTTCTTTGATATCTCGGCATTCCTCGGCTTCTTCAGTGCTGGCGACCTGACCGCAGACATCAATGGTGATGGCGTGCTCAACTTCTTCGATATCTCGGCATTCCTCGGCCTCTTCGCTGCTGGATGTCCATAATCGAAGTTGATGATTGAATGATCTGATTTTAGATCAATCATACAAAGACTCAAAGACACCCGGAGCTTCTGTTCCGGGTGTCTTCTTTTTTGCACTGATCGAGTTCCGTCGGCTCGGGCGTGTCTGACGACTCGTTTCCCACATAAGGACGCTCTCTTTTCGCCTCCCCCGGGCTTCGGGGGAGGTGCCGATCGAAGTGAGGCGGAGGGGGTCTTCTCTTCTTCTCTTCCCCATTGCCTCTTCCCTATTGCCCATTGCCTTCTTTAAGAAAGACCCCCTCCGTCTGCTGCGCAGCCACCTCCCCCGGAAGCCCGGGGGAGGCGAATAGTTGAAAAAACATGATCTATCAGACATGATCTGTCAGACAGGGCCTAGGCCAGAATCTGGGTATCAGACATCAGCCTTTTCTTCATGAACCGCATTGGTTGTGGTGATGATGGCGGTTGGGAATCAGACTTTGGCCTTGAGCCATCCGCCCTGATAGAACCGCACAGCAAAGAGCACGCCTCGAAGGACCATCTCGGAGCACAAGGCAATCCACAGAGCGGTCAGCCCAGGAGCTAACCCAAACCACGATTCGATCAAGCGTGGATTTGTGATGATACCGCCGCCGAGTAGTTCCGGAATTGGAATATCAACGCCAGAGATCAAATACGCCAAAGGCAGCCGGAGGGCATAGGTCGAGAACCAGGTCATCCCCATGACCCATCGCACATCACCAGCCCCACGCATCGCGGTGCGAAATACGATCCCGATTGCGAATGGGACTTGAACGATTCCACAGATGATCAAGAGTGGGGGGACCATCTCTCGATGAGATTCTTCTTGTGAGAGTGCTGCGGTAATCGGATATGCAAAGACAATAAAGGCAATGCCCATCGCTCCCATAATCGCTGCTGCGATCAAAGCGCATCGGAATACCACTTTCTTGGCGAGATCTGGTCGTCCCATACCGAGGTATTGCCCCGCAAGCGAAGCCGCAGCGATCCCCATCCCAAAACCAGGCATAAAGCTAAATGCCTCGATCCGTATTCCAATAATGTGCGCTCCAAGAAGACCATCGGTCGCTGTCTGGCGTGCGAGCAGCCCAACGAATGCGATGATGAAGAAGTTGCCGATCCACATCCCAAAGGTCTCGATGAAGTTGGGTACACCCAAGCGTACAAGCCTCCATGCCATGATGGAATGGATCTTCATTCTGCGGAGTTGAAGGCGAATCGACCATCGCCCAGAGATAGCCATTGACAAGATCACGCCCGCACCCACAATATCACCAATAACAGTGCCAAAGGCGATCCCTTTGACGCCCCAGTCAAGCCCGAGCGGGCTCGTGAACCCTGCGATCGTCACACCTGAAAAAAGCCAGCTTACTACTATGTTTACAGCGTTTCTGGCAATCATCGCCAACAACGGCGACATGGAATCGCCCGCGCCGCGAGAACATGCGATCAATGCAAAAAGCGTCGAAGCAGCGGGGACCCCAAAGGCAATAATCTTCATGTAGTCATTGAAATAAGTCGCTGCTTCGGGTGTCATGCTCAACAGCCCAACAATTGAATGGGCAAAGAAATAGATCAGTATCCCGATAAGAGATCCAGAGATCAACGCAAGCGTCAGAGCCTGCCCAAGCACGACATTAGCAACCCCAAGGCGGCCTTTGCCGACCGATCTTGCGATGAGTGCCGTTGCCCCAACCCCTATGGCCATAATGACAAGCCCGATGAGCCACATGATATAGCTCGCCCCCCCAATTGCATCGGTCGCGGCTTTCCCATTGGGCAACGAAGTCGCCAGCATCGTGTCAACAAGCCCAACGAGCGAGTTTAAAAATGATTCAAGAACCACCGGCCAGGCGAGTGCAAAGATGGCTGCGCCCATCGTCAAACCCTTGAGCTTGCCTGTCCGAAATCGACCATCATCAAATGGGGGTTCCTTGTTGCCGGCGAGTTCATGTACAGGCTGGGCAAATGATGGCGATATGACCATGTCTTCTTGGTCACAATCATGAATAGGAAATTCCGATTGCGTCGCTTTCAAATCGTCAGGTTCTATTGGTGGTGTATCGCTCATTGATTTTGAATCTTTCATCCTCGGCCAGCCCGCACTCTATGCCGATCCAACACCACCCGAAGCCGATTTATGCGACCCGACCCGAACTTCTTCCAACTCTCTATTTTCTGACGGCCATTCCTATCAACAGCCACACCAGAGACCTCAATGCGTATTTAACAGAAGATACATTATCGGACATTGCAGCTATTGTGTGATTCTGGGCTATGGATCAGGATTTGAGAACCATCTAGAGCAATATCAAGATATTGATCTCTTTGAAGTTTCCCATCGACCAATCCATCAATCCGATCAGCCTTCTCCCCATCTACTTGCACATAGGCTGATGATCCAGAGCACTGAATACGAAACCGCTCGCCAATCATTCGCTTTGTATTCGGCATTGATCTCCGCATCTTGAGAAAGCAATACTGAACGCCAGCGTTCAAAGATGAGCCGCATGGCAGAACAACAGCATCGAGTTGCCCATCGCACGGGTTTGCTTGAGGGCATGGATTCAATCCGCCGCCGTAGGATCGAAGATTTGAAATGATCAAAATCCCAGCTTGTGAATAGGGGGGATTCGTATCGGTTTCAACCAAGAACGACGCTGGGCGAGGCGAAAACAGTTCACGAAATATCGGCTGAATATAGGCTCTGTACCCGCCTTTTTGAGATCTCGCTTCTTGAAACCGATGGATTACTGACGCATCTATCCCGATGGAGAGCATGATCATAAACGGAGTTCCGTTGCATGTTGGAAGGTCTACAAACAAAGGCTCAACATCACGCTCAAGATGCTCCACCACTGTTCTAGGTGTTTTTGACATCCCAAACTCCTTCGAGATTAGGTTCGCAGTCCCCATCCCAAAGTGATACATCGGCGTCTGGGTTTGTTCTAACACGGGTAAAAGATGATGAACTGTTCCGTCGCCGCCAAGAACCAGTACACGATCGGAGTCCTTGATCACATCATGAAGTTCCTGCCGGTCTGTACCCGTCTCAAGTGTTTGGTAGCGATACCCACGCTCGCGGAGAATCGACTCGATCGCTCGGGCACCATTGACGCTTTTTCCGCGTCCAGATCTAGGATTAACAATAATTGCGATGTTCATGGTGGTATCAGTCTATCGGATTATTGGCTCTCTGAGCGGTAGCGTTTAGAACTGTCCAACTCCCCCACCTACAATCCGTTCTTATGCAAACAGTTGTCAAATCTCATGCCGATGTCGATGCCGCGTATACCGCTGCACAAAAAGTCGTTGAAACCCACCACCGGATCGCCGACTTCCTCCATGTAGGCGTCACGCTTGCGCAGGTCGATCGCTTTGTGCTTGAGACACTCGAAAGCCTCAAGTGCAAGTCGTGCTTTCATAAATACCGCACCGGCGGGCT
The DNA here is from genome assembly GCA_024280755.1 of Planctomycetota bacterium. Lineage (GTDB taxonomy): Bacteria > Planctomycetota > Phycisphaerae > Phycisphaerales > UBA1924 > UBA1924. The sequence continues at coordinate 100,309 of JAJRPN010000019.1, read as the reverse complement.
CCCCCCCTTCCCATCCCAAGCATGCTTGAGCCTCAACGACTGTGTTGTTCACGGCACCGCAGCGTATTACCTTGAGCCGCTCAAAGAGGGCGATGTGCTCTCGATTGATATCGGTGTGAAATATCGAGGCTGGATGGGTGACGCAGCATGGACCTATGTATTTGGAGAGATGACGCCTCAGGTCAAGAAGTTGACAGATTCGGGAAAAGAATCGCTCGCCAAAGGCATCGAACAAATCCGCCCCGGTAATACTTGGATGGATTGGGCACAAACAGTACAACGAATTGTTGAAGATGAATATGGATTCCATCTCATTCGCGGACTCGGTGGGCATGGCTATGGAAGAAAACTTCATACCCCGCCTTGGATCTCAAATGTGGTCCCCGATCATCCTCACGAATGGCCAGATGGCGAGAAAACAATTGAAGCTGGGACACTGGTCGCTGTCGAACCCATGATCGGAATCGGGACCGGCATGATCGAGCAAGGCCATAAGCAATGGCCTATATATACCGCAGACCATTCACTTTCTGTCCATTACGAACACGATGTCCTTGTCACCACCGACGGCCCACGAATCCTGACCGATGGACTCCAGAATGTTACGGATGTAATCACACGATGAACAGAATCACCACAGCATTCGCCAACGCAAAGGAATCTGGGCATCCAGCCTTGTTACCTTTTCTTTGCGCAGGCTCGCCTCAGATCGATTCGTTACCCAAGCTACTGCCCGCAATGCAAGCTGCTGGGGCGGCGGTTGTCGAGATTGGATTCCCATACTCGGACCCCGTCGCCGATGGGCCGACCATAGCTGCTGCAATGCACACTGCGCTTGAAAAAGGCATCACGCCCGAAACTATCTTTGAGCAGGTGCATTCGGTACGCAATGATCTGACTATCGGGCTCGTCGCGATGGTCTCAGTAAGCATTGTGATCGCATTGGGTGGCCCAGCTTCGTTCACAAAGCAAGCAGCCGACGCGGGCTTTGATGGCTGCATCTTCCCTGATCTTCCATTAGCCGAATCTGATGGCTATCTCAAGGCCTGCAAAGCCAATGGGCTCTCGATGATCTTGCTCATCTCCCCCACTACCCCCGACGAGCGTGCCGTTGAAATCGCAAACGCATCGACAGGATTCACTTACCTCATCGCTCGATCAGGAATCACAGGCGAATCCAACGATGTGCCAGATATCTCTGAACGCGTTCGGAACATCAGAAAAAAATCCAGCACCCCGATCGCCTGCGGCTTCGGGATCTCAACCCCAGAACATGTCGGCAAGATCGTTCAACACGCCGACGGTGCAATCGTGGGCAGCGCACTCGTTCGCCGGCTCATCAACGCCCACAAAGCCAATCAAGATTATGTTGTAGAGGCAGAACTCGCCGTGACTGAACTCGCAACCGGGCTTGTATCGATGGATCAGTTCTAGCATCCGCCCAACTCTTGGCGTACAATCATCGTGATAACACGAAACTTCGGCCCCGTAGCTCAGCGGTTAGAGCTCGCGACTCATAATCGCTCGGTCCCCGGTTCGAATCCGGGCGGGGCTATTTTTATCTTCACGGTACAATATTCAATAATTGATCGCAACTGATTCGATCAAGACACGAATAGAGATCTGTGGAGAGCGTACAATAACCTATGGCCAAAGCAGTTGCAGATCCTGAAGAAATACGCCGATTCGCTCAGTTACTCAAGCGTTTTGGATCCAGCATGGATCAACAGCTCTCCCAGATGAACGGGCAGATGGCCAATCTAAGCCAATCTTGGCGCGATCAAGAACACGCAAAGTTCCAGAACGAGTTTGAACAAACCATGCGTCAACTCGCCAAGTTTCAAGAAGCAATTGATGAGCAGATTCCGTTTTTGCTTCGTAAGGCAGATCGCCTCGAAGAATATCTGAGGCAGCGATAAACATGGGCTCTTCTGCACATGTCACCAATATTGAGTCGCTCAGAGATTTGCGCCCCGCACTTATCCGCTTTGGCGAAAACTCACAAGTTGCACTACGGAGCACCGAGAGCGAAGCGTCGAAAGTGCTCGGGATGTTGCAACGCGAAAAACTACCTCATTGGAAACGCCAGATCCGTATTCGTTCTGAACATGCTGTTCGAGCAAATACAAAGCTTGTGCAACAAACCACAGGAGATAATCCTCGACCTTCAGTCGATGCGAGAAAGGCATTCGAGCACGCCAAGCGACAAGTGCGCGAGGCCGAGGAGAAGTATGAACGAACACGGTACTGGATCAGGATGCTTGAAAAAGAAACAGTCCGTTATCGAGCGTCTATTCAGCCAATGGCAACCCTTGCCCGCATCAGTCTCACCACGGCTATATCACGGCTCGACTCACTCGCCAATGCACTCGATAACTATACATCACTGGCAGCACCGAGCGAAACGAAACCAAAGATAGATACAATCCCGAGCACGCCTGATTCTGATCAAGCATCTGAGGAGTCTTCATGAGCCAAGCCGCTGGAAAAGGAATACTTGCAGATGCCGTAGGTGTCTTGCACCATGCTTGGCGCAGGTGTCATAGTGCCTGGAATGATGCAACCGCAGCTCAGTTTGAAGAAGAGTTTATTTCGCCGATCGAAACAGCCGCCCGCCAAGCCGGTGACGCGATGGATCGGTTACAATCTGTATGTGATGAGGCCAAGCGTGCGTGCGAATAACTCTATGCGAGTAACCAAATGAGTACAGAAAACTATTCGCCAAGCTTCGACACCCAGGCCGATGGCTTTGCTGCGATAAGAGTTGAACTTGATCACTATCTCCACACAATCGCATCTGCGAAAGCAAGCTTTGAAAAAGTCGCTTCATCTGCTTCTCAAAGCTGCGACTACAAAGTCAATGTAGCGAACGAGGAACTCGAGCAAACACTGGCTATTACCGAGCAGAAAGCCAAGAAAACACGCTTTGAAATAGATGAAAAACAATCTGCATTACTCAAGAAGGCTGCTGCTGAACGATCCAAAGAAGAGGGAGAAGCCAAGGGCATACACAATAACCATCTGAAAAAAGCCAAAAAAGTGTACGAAGAAACAGTATGGCTTGAGGACGCTCAACTCGAATCTTCACTCCATAAAGCTCAATCTGAATGCCTACTCAATGAAAAAACAATCAAGAACTTATCTGAGCGTTTAGAAGAGTCACAGTCACGCCTTGCTCAAGAACTCGGCCAGACGGTCACTACAATGCTCATGAGCGAATCAATTGATCCGCCAGTGTCGCAGGAGCAACCAAATGCTCAGAGTTTGAATAACTTGATGGATGAGATTGAGTTGGCTATCGAAAATGCCGCAGACAACCCGCTCCTCAAACTCTTCCGTAGCCGAAAGAAATCGGTTGAGCTTGGCAAAGAAATCTACTGCCTGATTTTGCAAGCAAAGTCTGAAATTGAATCGCTCTCAGCGATTTATTCCATCCAGCACAATTCTCGTACCGCTGAGATACAAGCCAAGAACAAGCGAGAGATTGGCTTTGCAACGAAGGCATATCAGGTGATCGCACAAAACAGCGAGCGAAAAACTGGTTCTGTGGTGCGTCAAGCACATGAGAATTATGAGGAAATTTCTGACGAGCTTTCTACCCGCCGAAACAAAGACCTTGAAGCACTCAAGGTTCTCGAAACGAGGTTGATATCAGCAGCACACCAAAAGCATGAAGCCGAAATCGCATCAGCCAACAGCCTTTGTACAAAGTTGACTCGGGATGCTCAAGAAAAGTACGATACGCTTGGTGCACAGGCTCGACACCAACTTATCGAAGCTGTTTCTATCGCAAAACAAAGAATACAAATAACTCAGGATCAAGAAAAATACTCAAATCCATCATGGGCCACAACCGCCGCTATGCCTCAGCCGCAGGCTGTTCCTCAGGTCATCACTCTTGCGAATGCGTGCTTGAACATTCAATCAAGAGTTGATCAACTTGATCCAGATCTTCAAAGTACACTCGCACTACCAGGTCAGATACAAACTCCGATTGTGTATTCGCTTCCGGGTTCACATTCTTTGCTGATTCGCCACGATGCACAAAGCCGATCGAGTGCATTCTCGACTATGCGATCGGTCATGCTTCGCATCCTCGCATCATTCCCTGCTGGCAAGGTCCGTTTCATGATGGCAGATCCGGTTGAGATCGGACAATCATTCGCAGGATTTATGCCGCTGTCAGATCAAGAACCTTCGCCCGTAGGCAATCGTATCTGGTCAGATCCACAGAAAATCGAACGCCAACTCGCTGATATAACCGAGCACATGCAGACGGTGATTCAAAAATACCTCAGAGCGGATTACGAAACAATCGAAGATTACAACCGAGCCGCAGGAGAAATCTCTGAGCCCTATCGGTTTGTAGTGATCGCAGATCTCCCCGCAGCTCTGACAGAAAATGGTGCTGCTCGATTAAAAAGCATTTTGGAAACAGGACCTCGGTGCGGCGTATACGCCATCCTTTCTACCGACATCGCTGAATCGTTCCCCCCCCCACTCACCGCTGAAACCCTCAACTCGACAACGCTTACGATGCAGTTTGAGCAAGGTGTGCCTCAGATCATTGATGATCGATTTGAGGAAACTGTCATCTCACCCATAGTCGAACCAGAAGACTCAATCGTTTCAGATGTTCTTGAGCGTGTTGCACAAGCTGGAACACAAGCCGGCCGAGTCGAGGTCCCATTCGATCGCTTGGCTCCAGAAGAAAGTTCGCAGTGGACTCGCTCGTGCGATCACGAGCTTGTAATCCCAATCGGGCGATCAGGGGCACAAAAAAATCAAGAACTCCGCCTTGGCATGGGTACGCGTCAGCACGCATTGATCGCAGGGCGAACGGGTTCTGGTAAATCGACATTGCTCCATGTGATCATCACCGCAGCCGCCCTTTGGCATTCACCCGACGAGCTCGAACTCTATCTTATTGACTTTAAAAAGGGAGTTGAGTTCAAAGCATACACAAAGGGCACGGCCCCCCATATCCGAGCGGTCGCCATCGAATCCGATCGTGAGTTTGGACTCTCGGTTCTGAAGCGTCTTGATGATGAACTCACAACCCGAGGCGAGCTCTTCCGCAAACTCGGCGCTCAAGATCTCGCAGCCGCCCGTTCGTTGGCTCCCCAAGAATCACTCCCACGCGTCTTGCTCTTGATCGATGAGTTCCAGGAGTTTTTCACCGAGGACGACGAGGTTTCTTCAGAAGCAACACTCCTGCTCGATCGACTCGTCCGTCAAGGCCGAGCCTTTGGTGTGCATGTTGTCCTTGGATCACAAACACTCGCAGGAGCGTATTCCCTCGCCCGTTCAACACTCGGGCAAATTGGCGTGCGTATCGCATTGCAATGCTCAGAAGCAGATTCCTATCTCATCCTCGGCGAAGACAATAACGCTGCAAGACTACTCGAACGACCAGGCGAAGCGATCTACAACAACGCCGGCGGACTCGTCGAAGGCAACAGCCCATTCCAAACCGCGTGGCTCCCCGACGCCCAAAGAGATTCTTGTCTTTCACAGCTTCCGAAACAGTTGAAGGAGTACCCTCCAACAGTTGTATTCGAAGGCAATCTTCCTGCCCAGTTCGACAAGTCCGCAGCTGCCTTAAGCCAAGCATTCCCAATAAGTAAATCACCACGCATACTCCTTGGTGATGCGGTTGCCATCGCACCACCAACATCTGTCTCGCTCCAAAAACGATCTGGCGCAAACTTGCTCATCATCGGCCCGCAGCCAGAACCCGCCTTAGGCATGCTCATGGCATCAACCATCACCGCCGGAGCAACGCCCAAGACACGCGTATTCGTGATCGATCCAACACCCGATGATGACGCGATGTATGGACGCATTTCAGCCGCCATCACCGCATCCGATATCAATGCACAACTCGTCACGCATCACAAGGCAGACGAAATCGTTTCCGAGATCAACCAAACAATCATCGAGCGGGGCGAACACGCCGGCGATCCCATCATCCTTGTCCTTGCCGGGATTCACCGCTTACGCTCGCTACGCAAGAGTGACGACTACTCATTCTCGAGGGATGACTCTAGCGAAGCACAAAGCTCCGATAAATCTCTCGCCAATATTCTCCGTGAAGGCCCAGCCGTCGGCGTATGGACACTCGCATGGTGCGACACCCTGACGAATGTTGAACGGGCCATGGAACGATCAACCGTTCGCGAGTTTGGGCTTCGAGCCTTGATGCAAATGAGTGCCTCAGATTCCGCAGCCCTCGTTGATTCCTCAATCGCGTCAACCCTCGGAGCCAACCGGGCGATTCTCGCAGACGATGTCGCAGGAACGCTCCAGAAGTTCATCCCAATTGACCTCCCCAATGCAAGCACTGCCAAGGCCGCTGCCCAACATCTCGCTACAATACGCCAAAATGATGACTGAGTAAACTGTGTCTCGATCAAGAGAAGCCAAAGGCAACCAATGAGCAAGCAAGCAATCAAAATCGGTGTACGCATTGTTGAACGCCCACAATCCGTCTCAACACCTCCAGGTCAGCCATATCGCCCTGCCAAAAAACAACTCTTCAAAGCAATCGCAACTTGCGAAATCAATGGCAAGCGATTGAGCAAAACAGCTTCCAAAGAGGGTGAAACCGAGTCGCGTGAAGAAGCATTCAACAAACTGGCCACCCTCGTCGCCAAGCAAGGCGCATTCCCAGTCAAAGGCTTCGGCTTCGAAGAATCCGCGCCTGAATGAAAAGTTGAGGGGCAAATTGGATAGACAATCTTAATCCTCTCCCTACTCCCACACTACCACTATCAACTGAAGTACGAGTTCTCTTGAATGAGTCCGATGACCAACACATCTCACGATTGATCAATCGTTGAGCTTCCCCAACTCGTAATACAAACGGATCAGTCGATCTGGTTGAATAACAAGCGGCTATTGCAGTTGTCCACCCATTCAACACCGGCCCTATCTCAGGCTAGGAACTAAATCCGATCCAAGTCGCTTATCAAGGACGACTCGTCAAGTTCTGTTGTCAATGTGCATCCCGCAGTTTGGAAAAAAACGCTCCTCACAATCGAGAAAACCGATGCTACTTGGAAAGCCAAGCACGGCGGAAAATATTACCGCTAACACCCGGCTGCAAACAGCAACAAGAATCGAGAAATATCGAAAAAATTCAGAACCCCGTCGTTGTTCAAATCAGCGGCGAGGTTGTTTGCACCGTAAAAACTTAAAAACGCAGACACATCAAAGAAGTTCAATAGCCCATCACCGTTCAGATCCGCAAGGCATGGAATCAATGAAGTATCTGCAAATGAAATTACCCCATCGCCATTGAGATCATTGATATCAAAGGAGAATCCAAAGTTCGATATCGCAACTTGACCGTTGACCGTTCCGTCAGCGTCCTTTGATGTACCATCGCGATCGGCGATAGCCTCTTCAATTATTTCGACATCCAATATATCCGAAATCTCATCATCATTGAGGTCGCCGAACACTTCCCCAAATCCCGTATCTGTCCAAACAAACAATGCACTCGGATCAAACACTATCGGAGCAGTTCCCACCAACGCCCTGACGATCCATTCCGTTGGATCACGAAAATTAGAAACTTCTTGACCATCCCAGCCCTCAATTAACTGTCGAAGATCACCATTGGTAAACGGCACTCCATCGATCAAGTCATCTAACGCCTCTTCGATTGATGTATGGTTCGACAAACTAAAATCAATCCCTTGCTCACTCGTCCCATCAAGAATTGATGCCCCGAGCTGTGTGATCGGGAATACAAGGGTAATCGTTGTTTGATCAGCATCAGAGTCATGTGTGTACAAGAGGTCAACCTCAGGGTCAAACAAGCCAAAGTCTGATCCACCAAAGAACGCACTCTCATCTTGATAGGCCTCGAAGCGTTCAAAGAACCGACCATTGACAACCCACAACTCGCCAGGATCAAAGATCGAATCTTCGTTTCCATCTTGATAAACAATTGTCGGCTCAAAGCACCCGCACAAGATGAGTGTAAACTCGCCACCGCTTCGTTCAAAGGTCGGCTCAGTGTTAAAATCTGAATCCACATCACCTGCATCGCGAACCATTCGGCTCGATATCGAGCCGGAAGGATTCATTGAGAACCGACCAACATTGGCAAGATACCGATTCCGAGCCAAAGGCATAAACTCGCCGCCCGTGTCACTCTCATGATCGACATCCAACTCGATATATCCATACGCCGGACGATCACCAAACTGTGCAGGCTGATAGCTTGTCCCGTCAATAGCCAAAGGTCCCGGCGGCGATACCAGCCCATCAAACACCAATCGCATCCGCATCAAATCAGCATCACCAACAACCGTCTTCCCGACATACGCGTTCAAAGTCGGTAAATCAGGCATCCAACCATCGAGTCGAATCTCAAGCAAATCAATTGGCTCAAAGCCTGCCTGCAAAGCAGCATCATTGCCAACATCTGTCCGCCGAATAACCGCATCGCCTTCTGGATCAATCCAAACCCCAGGCTCATATGCCATCAACGGGCAACAAGCACACACCAAACCAAGATTGAACACAAAGCTCTTCATCGTCCAACTATTTCCTGCACAATCTCATCGATGTCATACCGCTCAATGCGATACCGAAAACTCGATCGCTGCATCCCAATCAACCGAGCAGCCTTCGAAACATTCCCCCTCGTAAACTCCAATGCTTGAATCATCAATATCTTTTCAATCTCCTCGGCAGAATGAGGCCCATCCTCAAAATTCAATCGAAGTTCGCCCGGTGCCTGTGCTGTACATTGCTCAGCAGCATCTGATGCACTTCCCCGCTGATCAAGTCCAAGGTCAGAAACGATAATCTCTTTGCCATCGCACAGCATCGCTGCCCGCTGTGTCATATTAAACAACTCACGCACATTCCCCGGCCACTTGTGTTCCCGAATACGCTCGATTGACTCCACACTGAAATCAATCTGAGACAATCCATACTCCTTGCGAAGTTTGGCAAGTAAATGCCCCGCAATTTCAACAGCGTCATCACCCCGCCCACGCAAACTCGGCAGTGTCAGGGTGAACGCATTAATCCGAAACAATAAATCTTCGCGAAAAGTTCCTTCACGAACCTTCTTCTCCAAATCCCGGTTTGTCGCGGCAAGAACACGAACTCGAATCGTTTGTTCTTTACCCGATCCAACCCGCCGAATCTTTCCTTCTTCCAAAACTGTCAGCAACTTGGCTTGAAACTCAATAGGCAAATCGCCGATCTCATCCAAGAATATTGTCCCGCCATCAGCCATCTCAAAGAGACCTTCCCGAGCCTCCTTTGCATCAGTAAACGCACCCTTCTCATGCCCAAAGAGCTCGCTCTCGATCAACGATCCAGGCAACGCCGTACAGTTCACATGCACAAACGGCTGATCAGGGTCCTTGCCAGAAGCATGGATATGCCGAGCAACCACGCCCTTTCCCGAACCTGTTTCACCAGAAATGAGCACAGTAGTCACCGCCCCACCATTCGAACTCCCATGATCAACCGTTCGATTCGCAACTGGAATCTGAGCTAACCGTTCTGCGAGCTGAAGCGTTCTCATCCATATATCAGATCGACCAATTGGCCGTTTCTCTTTCTGCCCAGCCTTGTGAATCCGTTGATACAACCGAAGCTGCTTTGATTGGCGATACTGCTCGAGCAGCCGTTCGGTAATCAAACCCAGTTCCTCAAGCCGAACCGGTTTGGATAAATAGTCATCAGCGCCCAGCTTCATCGCACGAACAGCATCATCCACATTGGCAAACGCGGTCATCACAATAACCCCGCCACGAAAACCACCCGCTCGTAACTCCTCAATAAAATCAATCCCCGACTCATCACCAACCAGATGAACATCTGTCAGAACAAGATCAAAGGGAGCGGATTGAATACACTGGCGAGCCTGCGAGATCGATTCAACAGATTCCACATCATGCTCTGCTTTTCGCAGCGCACGCGAAATCGTAAACCGTAAAGTTTCATCATCTTCGATGAGCAGAATATTGGCCATCTACTACCTCATTTGGCCAGCACTGGCCATTTAATACTACGGGCGGGTCTTCGCATCAACGGGAACCTTGATCATAAACATGGTTCCCGATGCCGAAACAGGATCAATCGGAGATTCAACACCAACAATGCCGTGATGTTGCTCGATGATCCTCTTTACCATTGCAAGACCAATGCCAGTCCCACTCTTCCTCGTAGTAAAGTATGGCCGAAATATCGCTGCATGCAAGCCCGATTCAATCCCTGGCCCATGATCGATCACACAAACAGTCCAATAACGATCTTCATGTGAACATCGGACCTCGATCACGGTGTCAGCAGGTGCGAAATCAATCGCATTACTCAAAATCGCTGTCAACGCTTGATCCAAATGATACGAATCACCAGTTGCAGATTCAGGTAATCCTTTATCGATCATCTCGAATAAAATAGACCGCCCACTCGCAGCATCATTCAACGAACCAATCACATCTTCCACAAGCTTTGCAGGCTGGAACAATGCTAAATCGAGAGCCATAGGCGATGAAACCCGCAACATCCCTTGCAACCATATCTCAAACCGATCAACAGATGCCATGATCCGATCCTGCATCTCACCCAACTCAGATCCTTCCTCAAGCTCGCTCTTCGTCGTTTCCGCAAGCGCACGAATCCCCGCTAAAGGCGTCCGTAAGTTATGCACAGTCCGCTGGGCCATCTCCCCCATCGCTGCTAAACGCTCGCGTTCCACCCGTTCATCCTGCATCGCCTTAATCAAAGAGGCCATCCGGTTAAACTCATCGCCAAGCTGCCCAAGCTCATCGCCCGCTTGCAGCTCGATCCGATGATCAAACTCCCCTCGCCCAAGCTTCTGGGCACCAACACGCAACAACCCCACCGGCTCAATAATCCACCGCCGAAGCAAAATCGCAGCATACAACCCGCTCACAATCGCCCCGCCAACAGAAACCCCAATGATACTCAGTATCACAAAGGCCAACTTCTCGCCATAATGGGCTGCAAGTCCAGCATCCTGAAGAAACCGTGCCTCAACCCGCTCGATCAACTCGTGCCGAAACTCAACTTGCCCTGTCAGATCCTCGAAGGCATCAAATGATCCATCATCCACCCAACGATTCATCAACCCAACAATAACTCCAGACCGATCAGCTAAGTTCCTTGTAGTTGTCGCGCCAGACCGGATCAAAACCGTAGGCAACGCATCAAGTTCTTTAAGCACCGCCGCTATCTCGTCTTCAAGAGCAATCAACTCCAAGCCAAGGGCTCCACGATCGGCATCATGCTGAGCATTCTCAAGAAGCTTCGCTTCCTGCTCGCCAAACAACTTGATTTCGTGAAATCCAGAAAGCACAGGCTGTGCCGATCGCAATGGCCAAGCAAGCTCCCGTTCAAGAAATCGAATACTCCACACACTGAGCACAACATTGATCACCAATGTCAAACCCAAAAGCGTAAGCACAATCGTAAACTTAGAACGAAGAGACATAAGTACTCAACAAACCATCATCGGCTCGGGCGATACGACCATCGCCATCCCTGCTCAGCCGAAGGCGTGCTCGAACTCTCCACATGCCCATCAATAAAAGCGACATTCGCCTTCCCGCCATGACGAAGCCCAGGGAACCAAACCCGGTCATTCGCATACGCCCCTTGAGAATCAAGTGATGGCGCAATATAGATCGGATTCACACCAAGCATGTCCGCCCGCTGCCCATCAATATCCATCAACAAAGGAACATCAGAATAGGACAAAATATCAGGACGCAACCGCACACTCACCGCTCGAGGCCGACCCCGTTCGTCAATCTGTTCGATACGATTCAATCGCCCATTGAAACCATACGAGATACTCTCGCTGGGTCCAACAGCCCCGCTGCTACACGCAATATTATTCCGCAGCGTCATCGGCGGACGAACACTCGGACACCGCATCGGATCATTCCCCTGCGAATCCGGCAACTCAATCACACCAACCTCTTCGCCCCACATCCAGAACTCATCAACGCCATATTGGCTCTCTTGAAAAGTTTCGATACGGAACGAATGCCGCCCCTCATCATCACCACGATCGCCATGCAACTGCTTATCAGCAAAGATCTGAAAATCAAAGGCTACAGATCGCTGTGACATCTGGCACGAGAAACCTCGCGCAGTCGCAACAGCTGACCCAACAGTGGGGACAATGATCCCAATGAGTACCGCGATGATGGCGATAACCACCATCAACTCAATGAGCGTAAACCCTCGGCGCAGCTGTAGACCCGAACGGAACATGACCCCATCATAACAAAATCTGGCCAGAGCCGACATCAATATCCCTCAAAACATCCAAGAATATTGGGTTTTACCCAATTACAGACGGTTATTCACTGTCAAATATCCAAATCCACCACCACCATCGCATGATCCGAAACCTCAAGCCCACTCTGTCGATCAATATGACAGTCCGTCATTACCTTCTTCGCCGCCTTGTTTAGCAGCATGTAATCAATCCGCCACCCCCTGTCCAACACCCGAGCCTGTCCGCGATTCGACCACCAAGAGTATGGCCCATCAACCTCGCCATACTTCTCACGGATCACATCGCTCCAACCCATGTCGAGCAAATCGCCCATCCATTCCCGTTCGTGAGGCAAGAACCCTGAACTCTTCGCGTTGCTCTTCGGGTAATACAAATCTCGGGCTTCATGCGCAATATTGAAATCCCCACCTAAAACCGTTGGAATTGTTGATCGTAAAAACTTTGCCGACCACTCCGCGAAAAAACCCAACCACCGATCCTTCTCCGCCTGACGGTGATCCCCCGACGAACCCGAAGGCAGATACACACTCACCACCCGCACCCCATTGACCTTGGCGACCACAACCCGCCCCTCAGGATCAGCCTCTCCTGCCCCCCGCTCTTCTTCCTTGAGCTTTTTGCTCAAATCATCTTTGCTCCAAACAGCAGTCCCCGAATACCCCTTCTTCTCCGCCGGATGCCAAAGCACATCCCACCCACTCGGCTCTTGCCAATCCGCAGGCAACTGCTCTTGGAGCGCACGCACCTCCTGAAGCAACATCACATCCGCTCCAACCCGTTCGATATGTTCGCCATACCCCTTACGAATCGCAGCCCGTAACCCATTCACATTCCAAGTCGCTATTCTCATGTATACATCGTAGCTGCTTTTCCTTCTCTTCTCTGGGTGCCATGCTGGTGCCGTCTTCGGCTCCTGCATGATCTTCCTCCCCATCTCCCCTATCCTTCCCCATGACCAACGAACACCACGCCATCGTCCTCGCCGGCATCCCACAAACCAACCTCTCCCTCTTCCACACAATCCGCTTCTCCGTCGGCGATCCTACTGCCTACATCCAACTCCCCACAGGCAAGCGAATACTCATCCTCCGCGATATCGAAATCGCCCGCGCCAGACAATCCGCCCATGCCGACGAGTTCTATTGCAATGCCGACTTCACCCCCGACATCGGCCTCTCCGGCGACCGTGAAATCGCCACCGCTCAAGCACTTGCTCAGTGCCTCAAGCAGAACAACATCACATCTGTCACTTCCGATCGAACCTTGCCATTGGTATACGCCCACATGATCGAGCAAGCCGGCATCTCCCTCACCTGCGATATCGATCTCGGTGTGATGGAACGCCGGGCCAAGGACGAATCCGAACTTACCCACCTCCGCAACGCCCAAGCCACCACCGAAGAAGTCATGCGCTACGCTTGCGAACTCGTCTTCAATACAACGGCTGACAAAGCCGGCCAACTCATCCACGAAGGCGCCCCGCTCACCTCCGAGCACATGATCTCCCTGATCGACATCGCTTTCCTCCAACGCGGAGCGTCGACCCCTCACGGCTCAATCGTCGCGGGCGGCCCAATCGGCGCAGACTGCCACCACCGAGGCACCGGCATCCTCCACACCTCCCAACCCATCATCATCGATATCTTCCCACACATCCGCGCCACCGGCTACAACGGCGACTGCACCCGCACCATCTGCCACGGAGACATCCCCGACCAACTCGCCAAGATGCACGCCGCCGTCTATGAAGCCAAAGCCGCTGCTCAAGAGGCTACCAAACCCGGCGCGACCGGCGAAGATGTCCACAAAGCAGCCATCAAAGTCATCACAGCCCACGGCTACTCCTTCGGCGTCGCCAAAGACTCCGATCCAGACACACACACCACCATGACCCACGGCACAGGGCACGGCATCGGGCTCGATGTCCACGAACCCCCACTACTCGACTACAACGCACCCCAACTCATCGTCGGCGATGTCCTCACCATCGAACCCGGGCTCTACTCCAAATCCATCGGCGGCCTGCGCATAGAAGACATGGTCGCCGTCACCGAAACCGGCTACGAAAACTTCAACACCCTCCCCACAGGACTGCACTGGTAGCACAGGCGTCCCGCCTGTGCCTTCTCTTCACTAATCAGGGTGCCACGGCTTGACCGTCCCCGGCAAGCCGTGTCTTATTTGGCTTTCCCCTGATTCGCCACCGCTGCCATCGCCTTCTCAACCGCAGCCGAATCGCCAAGGTATCGCTTCGAAATTGGCTTCATGTCTGCGTCGAGTTCATACACCAAAGGCATCCCAGTCGGAATGTTCACCCCGACGATGTCCTCATCGCTGATCCCATCAAGATACTTCACCATCGCACGCAACGAGTTGCCATGCGCAGCGATCAATACCTTCTTGCCCGACTTAATCGCAGGCACAATCTCAGCATCCCAATACGGAATCACCCGTTCAACTGTATCCTTCAGGCACTCTGCACCCGGCACATCAAGTCCTGCATACCGGGCATCATTGCGTGGATGCCGATCATCATCAAGCTCTAACGCTGGCGGCGGCGTGTCATAGCTCCGACGCCAGACCAAAACCTGATCCTCACCATGCTCAGCAGCGGTCTCCGCCTTGTTGAGACCCTGAAGCGCACCATAATGCCGCTCATTAAGCTTCCAAGACCGAACCACCGGGATCCACATCAGATCCATCTCTTCCATCACATACCAAAGCGTGCGGATCGCCCGCTTGAGCACCGAGGTATACGCCACATCAAACTCAAAGCCCTCAGCCTTGAGTAGTTCACCAGCCGCGGCTGCCTCTTCACGCCCTTTGGGAGACAAAGGCACATCCGTCCATCCCGTAAAACGGTTCTCTTTGTTCCAAGTGCTCTCGCCATGACGGATCAATACAAGTGTGTACACAATGCGCTCCTTCAAAAAGTGTTCTGAGTCATATTGTATCGCGTAAATCTTCTCTGGGTGCCATGCTGGTGTCGTCTCCGGCCCAGTCGTGTCTTCTTCTTTCGCCTCCCCCGGGCTTCCGGGGGAGGTGTCGAACGAAGTGAGGCGGAGGGGGTTTTATCTTGCTCTATTTTTCTCATATTTCAAGCGTACACACAACTCCAAAGCCCCCCTCCGTCTGCTGCGCAGCCACCTCCCCCGGAGGCCCGGGGGAGGCGAAAAGAGGGCATCTTTGGGTTAAAAACCAAACCGTCAGGCACGGCCTAGTCCACAACAATCTCCCCAACCCCCGAATCAAAAACAGGGATTACAGAACTCTTCCCTGCTTCACATGCAAAGGCAACATCGTCCCCAAACCCCATGCTAATCAACCGCTTGGCATGAAAGCTCGACTCCACCGCATACCGCAATCCGCCAAACTGTTCTACAGCCCCATTCATCGCATGAAACATCATTCCTGCATTGTCAGTCGCTACATATCCAAGACGATCGACAAATAATCCTGCACCAAGGCAATCCTCAAGCGACACCCGTCCGTCCGTCCCCGAACACACCAAAATAACATCACGCCCATCGCGTTGTATCCAATCACACAACGCATCCACATTGATAATCGCCCCAACCAATACCTCGTCAGCAGCCGTCGCCATATGCAACGCCCGGGTCCCATTGGTCGTCGTCAATACACAATCAACTCCGCCAACCAAATCAGCCGAATACTCAAGCGGACTATTTCCGAGCTCAAACCCATCAGGCTTGAGCCCGCCTCGCTCGCCACACAATATCGAACCTGGCCGATCATGCGCAATCACCCGTGCCCCATCAACACTGGCCACAGGCACCACACAACGCGCACCGTTGCCCAACGCCTCAACGATCGTTGTAGTTGCACGCAGCACATCAATCACCACCGCGATTTTCCCACAGAGTTGATCGGCTACAAGATAATCAGGTAAAGCAACAGCGTCAAGAATAGGCATGTTCGTATAATACGCTCATCGACTCACGACTTGCTCACTCTTGGACACAAACCACCCACGAATCAGCCCACTCGTCATCTCGGCTGGCGTGATCCGTTCAAAGAACACAGCTTTCGCCCGTTCAACTTCCAAGGGTGTCAACTCAAGCAACTCAATCGCATTAATCACTGCTTGAACACGGTGTAAAACATGCAAACCGCTGCCATCATGATCACGGGCATAGGCAAAGACATCGTCAATCTCTTGCCCATTGGTCTGCATCCAAAGCCAACCGATTGCTTGCCGCACGCTTGCATCATGACTTCGCTCAGGCAAATCCTTGGATAGTCGTTCGCCCAACAACCCAATATATGCCTTTCCAAGACGGCGAACGCTTGATCGCGTCAATCGATCAATCGTCACGCCAAACCTCGATGCTCCAAGTGAATCAAACAGATATACACCGTCTTGCTGCCCTCGACGATCGAGAACATCCAATGGATCAATCGGAGTTAACCCCAACTCACCCAAGATCTGACGCCCAGCAAGATACGGAGCATCGGTCCGAAGCTGCACTGGCCCCTCATCGACAAACGAGGTTGCCAAGTTTGCAGATGGAATAGGATCAACAATACTCAAAGGCAGCGTCAAGTCATACGGATACAACAAATCTCCCGTTCCCGAGAGCTGCCCACGGAACAAATCCAACGACACGCCCCCAGGGAACAACCCAATATCCAAACTGCCTGCATCGCCTGCCCCGGTGTTATTGAGCAACA
The DNA here is from genome assembly GCA_024280755.1 of Planctomycetota bacterium. Classification (GTDB taxonomy): domain Bacteria; phylum Planctomycetota; class Phycisphaerae; order Phycisphaerales; family UBA1924; genus UBA1924. The sequence goes on along the minus strand of JAJRPN010000019.1, from coordinate 83,310 downwards.
ACACGCTGCTCCCTCCGAGCGTCACATCGCCATCATAAAACAGCTCGCCATCAAGCGTGATCGAACCAGAAGCAATCAACTCCATCCCCTCGTCGAACAACCCGTCAAGATCACGATCCTCTTCATTCCCCGTAAAATCGACTTCGCCAGCTGATCGCCCATTTAACCGAATAAAACCGCCCTCACGCCCTTGCGAGATCACCCGCAAATCACCAAGCACATTCAAATCACCAATCTCGATCAATGTCGATCCGCGACCCTTGGCACTCAATGAAAGCGATCCAAACGAGAGCATCTTCTGCCCTTGCCCCATAACAATCGATTCACGAGCAATCACTTGAAAATGATGTCCAAGATCGACCGAACCCGAGTTCATCAACTCCAACCCAGCCATCGCACCAGTCCCAAACATAAACGCACTCACCCGTGATGGATCACTCAGATCGCCACCAAAGAGAATATTGCCAAATGCCCCGTTTGCAGGGCCAGTCGATACTGTCGGAGCAACCCCAATCCCGTTGCGGAACTGGAACGGCGTCCGCGCTTCACCCTCGCCAACCCAAGCCTGGCCATCATACACAAACGCGACATCACTCGCACCATCCCGATGCGAATACAAAATATCCCCAAACAACGCCGTGCCAAACCCAACATCAAAGGTTGTCGAATCACGCATGATCTCGACAGGAGCATAAAAGTTCATTTCCTGATTGACTGCGACATCATCAAAGAGCTGGACTCTCCCACCTGTTACATCAAGCACACCTAATCGGGAACCCTGCCCAACTGAATCCAGAAATGTCACCAGCCCATTGCCCGCATCAATCCGCAAATCATTCTCGGCGCCATCAGCAGAATCGACAGCCCCCTTAAAAGCGACCGCCCCGTGATCCCCGCTCATCGTCATCTGCACATCGTCGGTAAGCACAAGATCGCCAAGAATGAAAATTCCATCACCATCCGAAGTCAGATCCGCCCCCAGTTCAATATGCGAAGCATCAATTGCATCGAGCGTAATATCACCCGCAACAATCGAGTTATCAATCGCCATATGCCCCGCGCTCACAGCAACAGTCGCATGACTCGCTTCAATCGTCCCCGTGTTCCATGCAGCGAGCGAAAACACATCACCCGCAGCAAGGTCCAATCCCTCGTACCCAGGATCACTCAACTGATCTGCATTTGCCAAATCAGTAGGGCGCTCAAGCTGCACAAACACATGCCCAAGATGCTCACCAATCAGCACCTGCTCACCAGCCGCCATAATCACCGTGCCACCAGGCGCAGAGATCGTCCCATGATTCGCAACGCGCCCACCAACAAGAGCGATCAAATCACCCTGCAACAACCCACGATTTTCAACAACCCCACGCGCATCAGTAAACCGATACACACCGTTCATAAAATCATGCTTCGAGAGATTTCCGGCTGCGGCATACAAAGCACCGACATTCACCACCGCGCCTTGACCAAAAATTACGCCAGATGGATTCACTAAGAAAATCTGCCCGTTGCCTATCAACGATCCCATGATTTCAGTAGGCACGCCAGAAGCGATCAAGTTCAACACCCGCGATGTCTCGCTCGGCATGATAAACTCAACCGTCTCGCCAGCTGCGATCTGGAACGAGAGCCATTGAATTATCGTAATCTCACCAGTAACCACCCGTGTCCAATCACCATAATCAATATCCGCATCGCCTTCGATCACCTCGCCGCCTTCGGGAGTAGCGTACACATTTCCACCCATAATCCCAGCGGTAAGTAGTGCTGCCAATAAAAGCTTCCGAGGACTCTTCATCATGTATTTCGTGTCTTGAGTGGTCATATCAAACTCCTAAATAGATTCCAAACGCGTGTGCTGTAGATCCTCTAGAAAAGAAACTGTGCCGAAAAATGCAATCGCGTATCCCCAACGCTCGTCGTCCGCCCGGCCCCTTCGCCAATATTCGTAAACGCCATCCCATAATCAAGCCGAAGCGTGATGTTGGACTTCAACTGTGTCTCGATCCCTACACCAGCGCCAACAAGTGTCTCCGCAGTCTCAAAGAACGGTGCATCATTCACGCCCAGCCGAGCAACATCGACAAACCCCTTAAAAATCACATCCCAGTCCGCACTTCCATAAGGCCTTGTCCGGGCTGTCCGAAACGGCTTGCCAAACAACGACCCCGTCTGCGCCCGTGCAGGCAACGATCTTCCCAGATGGAACCGATACTCTGCCGAACCCAAAATCCCATCATCCCCAACCGCTGCCGATTCCTCATACCCACGCACCGTATGAAAACCGCCCGCGACGAACTCAAAGTTAGGGACCAATCGGCTCTGAAAACTGTACTGCCCACGCAAGCTCAGCACCATTTCATGCGCAAGCGTCATTCCATCAGTCCCGTTTCCGCCACGAAACCGTTCCTTCATGAAAATTGGTTCGAGATAAAACGAATGCGAGAGCTGCCCACGCAGAATCGTAAAATCGTCATCAGCCCCAAATCGACCGAGCCTTTGTACCTCCTCCTTGCTTGTTCCAACGATCGATCCCCAGTTGCTTTCAATAATCAACTGCCCATACACCGAATGCACCGGCGTGCTCTTCTGATAGCGCACACCAACATAGGGCAACAAGAAATCATCCTCGCCTTCAATCAAAAACAACCGATTCTCAACATGAATGCGCTCGACCTTTGCCCCAACAATAACATCGACAAACTTGGGCCCATCTTGCCAGACATTGATCGCTGCCTCGGCTCCCAAGCTATATCCATCGCCCTTAAAGTTCTCAAACCCAAGCCCGACATCCTTCGCCGTATATTCATTCCACCGCCCAAACAGCTTCATTCTTGTCCGAGGCCCAAAGTCAAACACATACGACCCGAGCACCGCATGCGTGGCATCGAACTCCGTCGTGATGTAATCCAACGACAGCACATCGTCCCGCCCGGTGAGTTGGCGATTGATATATCCAAATCGTTGCTGCCAAACATTCGTGCTCTGCGTCCCCGTATTACTCGTCTGCACATACGCATTCCAAGACTTCGGCTCGGTCACCAAATAATCAACAATCACCTCGCCGGGCTCACTTGTTGGGGCAATCGCCACATCAACCCGCCGACCTGGATGCCTGTTGAGTCGGTGCACCTCTTCGTCAATCTCTTTACGAGTCAACAGCGTCCCAGGCTCCACCCGCAACCGATCTCGAAGCCGTTGATGCTCTGTGCGATTGATATTCGACTTTGGGTCCTCCTCAACATCAAGCTCATCTTTTTCTGCAAGCCGATCCCCATGCGCCACCGTCCGCACTTCACCAACAACAGCACGCCAGACGAGAATAGTGAGTGTCCCATCCCCCTTTTCTCGTAAATCTTGACGAGTCGTTCTATACGCAATCTCCGAAGCATTGGGCGTCACCAAGTGCCCAATCAATCCATGCTCAGCTTCGAGATAGTCCCGAATCGCCTGATTGATCACCGCCAACGCACTGCCATAGACCATTGTGCCGCCGTGCGATCCCAACTCACCAAGCCTGATCGCTTGTATATCCTTGCCTTCGACAGGCAACACCCAACCGTCTTCAACGGGACTCAACAATACAACAAGGTTGTCAAGAACTACAAGCTCAGGCAAATCGGGGTGCGCAAATGGATATTCATACACCAAATCTTCAACCCAATAGCCAAAGCCATCTCGTTGGGGTGTCACTTGAGCAAGCTCTACTACGGGAGCGACTGGTTCAGCTCTCATCTCTTGCGCAACGCCATCGTATCCAAGCATGAATACACAACCACACACAAGCAACTTGGCCTTGAGAATGAGTCGATTCACAACCATCGATTCTGCTTTCAAACTCTATCGCCTCAAAGAGTCCCCTCTTCTCGGCACATTGCACACCTACTACCCCACCACTACTGTATCACAAGGCGGGAAAATTGCCCAACTCTTCGTCCGAGAACAACCAAAGTAGGGTTGATTTTGATCAATCTCTCCCGATTATCTTGCGCTCAAAAACATAAATACACCGCCGATTGCTCTTCTCCATCACCACCATGAGAAAACAAACCGACTTTATAGGCATGCTCTCAATCAGTCCATACCCACTTCGCACGTTTTTACTCGCCCTCCCATGCCTGTTGATGAGTAGCTGCTCAACTCAACATCTGGTTGTCGAAAGCTCTGGTGCAACGATCCTGAATACAACTATTGATGATGAGGGCTTGGATGTCCTTTCTGAACTCTCGCTCCATGAGTTCGAGTCCGTTTCCGTACAATCATCCTCCCCGCTCGGCCCACAACTGATTGCTGGCGACTGGCTCGCATGGCAGTGTGCAGATGCGGGTGACTACTGGAACCTCCCCGCAAAGAATGCCCCGACTTTTCTCTATGCCGGAGCGTATGAAGCGGAGATGTCTGGGAGTGACTTTGAATATTGAAGATCGATCAACCCACTAAGGACGATTCCCAGATCTCGTGACCATATCGCGATAATCCGCCAAATCTTGCGTGTTAACAACCCCGTCGCCATTCACATCGGCGCCAAGATCACCATTGCCGTAATCAGTTGCAAATGAGCTGTAGTCGCCAGCTCCCATCTGCCCATTTCCATCAAAATCAAACTGTTGGATAAACCGATCAATCTCGCGGCGTTCACGCATCGTATTAAACGCATCCTGCTGCTCTTCGATGCTCAGCTGCCCGTCTCCATCAAGATCAAACTCTTGTGTCATATCCTGCATGAAGTTCTCACGCTGGGCTTGGCGTTCTTCCTGCTGATACGCCCGCTCATCTTGCGAGAGTTCACCATCGCCATCGAGATCATACTTCGCGATCTCCGCAGCCCTGCGCTCTTGCCCCTGCTCTTCGAGATACGCATCCATCGCGGCCTGCTCATCCGCATTGAGTTCCCCATCCCCATCAGCATCAAACTGACGCATCAACGCTTGCCCACGATCAGAGTTCTCAAACCGCGCCATTCGTGCAGCCTGTCGTTCTTCGCGTGAGAGTTCGCCGTCTCCATCGAGATCAAACCGAGCTATCCGATCTGCCCGAAACGCCTGCCTCATCGCATCGCGTTCTTCCTTCGATAAAACCCCATCACCATCGAGATCAAACTCAGTCATCCGAGCAGCAAAATCAAACCGCCCGTTCCGAACCCCACCCTGAAGCGACGAACTCGGTGCCCGTTGTTTAATCTCCTCAACCTCAATGGGCTCATACGCAGGCGTACGAAAATCCTGCTTTTGAGCTTTGGCATACAACGCTGCCACCTGAGGGTCACTCGGAGCGTCATCATTTCCAGCCGTCCAAAGATACACCCCACCAAGCGCAGTCGCGCTCACAACAAGTACCCCAATCGTCATCGGCTTGGATTGCATCGCAAAAATCTCCCTGTGTGCAAAGCACAACGCATCAGATTGCCCAGTATGACAGAGAACCCACAAAAAAACAACGCGTTAACCGATTGTTATCAGTTCACGCGTTCCTTTTTCAATAAGTGGCGAGAGAGAGACTTGAACTCTCGACCTATGGGTTATGAATCCATCGCTCTGACCGACTGAGCTACCTCGCCAAAATAGGCAACAATCATAGCCGTTGATCTCGATAAATCGAGAAAAACCGACTCTCAATCGCTGAATCATTCCCCAGCAGGCGATTCTTTGACTTCAACCTTCTCAGCCACCGGCGTCGAGGTTGTGTGAGCGGAGTTAATCATATCCGGGTTCTTTGGTGGCTTGGCCGAGTCAAACTTTGCTCCACCATTGCCTGCTTCAGAAGTCTCGTTCTTGATATCGTCCGTCACATCCTTGAGCCCCTTCTTAAACTCAACGATCCCCTGCCCCAAACTCCGCCCAACCTCAGGCAACCGGCGCCCGAATAAAAGCAAAAGAATGATCCCAATAACGATCGTCTCAGTCGTACCCAAAGGCCCAATGAGCGCAAGTGTGTGTTCCATAGCATGATTCAATGGTGCATCCTCCCAAGAGTCAACGCTTTAACCACCCTCATATTCCATTTTCTCACCCTTTTATCCACGCTCCTCAGCCAACTCAACGACATTGTGCAACAGCACAGCCACCGTCATCGGGCCAACTCCGCCTGGCACCGGGCTTAACCACCCTGCAATCGGTTCAACACCCTTAAAATCAACATCTCCCACTGTATGCGATTTTCCGTCCTCGTCTTTGATCCGATTCACCCCAACATCAACCACCAAAGCCCCATCGCGCACCATATCACCAGTGATCAACCCGGCGACACCCGCCGCCGGGATCAACACATCCGCCGACAAACAGAGCTCTTTAAGCCCCACAGTAAACTTATTGCAGCTAATAACCGTCGCTTCACGATTCATCAAAAGTACCGCGATCGGCCTCCCAACCACCGCCGACGCCCCAACAACAACACATCGCTTGCCTTTGAGTTCTATATCCGTCGAATCAATCAGTTTGAGCGTCGCCAACGCAGTACAAGGTGCCCGCATCGACCGCCCATACACCACATTGCCAATATTCGCCGGGTTCACACCCTCGACATCCTTATCCGGGTCAATCTGCTCCTGAATGTGATAAGTGTCCACCCCATCAGGCAAAGGCAGATGCACCATGATCGCATGCACAGATTGATCGCTGTTCAACTCATCAATCTTTGCCTCGATCGCTTCCTGATCAGATCCAACCGTCAGTAAGTGAAGCTCATACTCAATCCCCAAGGCTTCACATGTCCGAGCCTGATTCTGGGCATACACCCGCGCCCCATTATCCCCAGACTCCACCAACAACGCATCAAGCTTCGCCGGCTTCCCACCATCGCGCAAAGCCCCCGCCCGCTGAGCGATTTGCTCCCGAAAAGCCAATGCCAACGCCTTCCCATCAATAATCTTTGCACTCATAACTCATCATAGCCGCCACAATCCGGGTGCCACGCCTTGAGCGTCTTCGGCAAGGCGTGTCTTGTTGATTGCGAGAAACTTGGAAGCCACTGCTTGCCGAAGACGGTCAAGCAGTGGCACCCAACGATCATTGCCTATATCATTCCCATAATGTCAGCTAAAGCCCACATCCAAGAACTCCGCGCCCTTCTCGAACGCGCCAACGCTGCCTACTACACCGATGCAGCCCCATTCATGGCCGACACCGAGTTCGACACCCTCCTCGCCGAACTCGCCACCCTCGAACAAGCCAACCCAGACCTCGCCGACCCCAACTCCCCCACCGCCCGCGTCGGCGGCTCCCCCATCCCCGGCTTCACCACCCTCCCCCACAGCATCCCGATGCTTTCCATCGACAACACCTACAACGAGCAAGAAATCAGAGACTGGATCACTAAAACCCAAAAAGCACTCGGATCATCTTCAGATTCCGATCTCTTCCAATCTCCAGAAATCACCTTCATCTGCGAACCCAAAATCGACGGCGTCGCCCTCTCCATCCGCTACGAAAAAGGCATCTTCATCCGCGCCCTCACCCGTGGCGACGGCACACACGGCGACGATGTCTCCCATGCCATCCGCACCATCAAATCACTCCCCTTAAGGCTCCCCGCCGACCAAGTCCCCGAAATCCTCGAAGTCCGAGGCGAGGTTTACATCCCACTCCCCGAGTTCGAACGCATCAACAAAGAACGCGAAAAAGCTGGCGATGATCTCTTCATGAACCCCCGTAATGCCTGCGCCGGCACGATCAAACAACTCGATCCAAAGGTCGCCGCCGCCCGCAACCTCGGTTTCATCGCCCACGGCATTGGGAAGATCTCAGATGACGATTACGCCCCGTCATTCTCAACCTTCTGCACCAAACTCAAATCACTCGGATTCCCAACGACCGATCATCGCTCCACAGCAACTACCCCCGACCAAATCGTTCAAGCCATCCACCACATCGACCAACTCCGCCACAACCTCGACTACGCAACCGACGGCGTCGTCATCCGCGTTGACTCCTTCGCCCAACAAACAGCCCTCGGCAATACCTCCAAATCCCCCCGCTGGATCATCGCCTACAAATTCCCCGCCGAGCGTAAGACCACCAAACTCCTCGCGGTCGATCACCAAGTCGGCAAGACCGGCAAGATCACTCCCCGCGCCACCTTCGAACCCATCCTCCTCGCCGGCACCGAAGTCCAACACGCCACCCTCCACAACTACGGCATGATCCGCCAACGCGACCTCCACCTTGGCGACACCGTCGAAGTCGAAAAGGCCGGCGAAATCATCCCACAACTTGTAGGTGTACTTCTCGAAAAACGCCCCGCCGACGCACAGCCAGTCCTCCCTCCAGCCCACTGCCCAAACTGCAAATCGCCATTAGAGATAGACCCACCCCAAGCCCTCGAAGACCCAACGCTCGAAACCACCCGCCGATGTATGAACCCAGAGTGCCCCGCCCAGATTCGTGAGAAGCTCGTCTGGTTTGTTGGTCGTCGCCAGATGGACATCGACACCCTCGGCGAATCCACCATCGACATCATCCGAGCAAGCAATATCCCCCTCAACCACTTCGCCGACATCTTCACCCTCAAAGACCACCGCGAAGCACTCCTCGGGCTCGACCGCATGGGCGAAAAGAAGGTCGAGAACTTGCTTGCCTCAATCGAAGCCTCCAAATCGCGTGGGCTCTCCAAACTCCTCGCCGGCATGGGTATTCGCCATGTCGGCACCTCCACCGCCAAGTCCCTCGCCAAAGTGTTCAAAGACTACGACGAACTCTTCGCTGCCGAAATCTGGCAGCTCATGCCGATGGCCGTCAATCGCCTGAGCCAAAAGAAACGCGAAGACTATACCGGCTCAAAGGACAAGCTCGAAACCGAATACGAAACCGGACTCGGCGCAGACACCGCCCCATTGTTCCACGCCTACCTCCACTCCCCCGCCGCCATCGAAACCTTCGCCCACCTCAAAGCCCTCGGCATTGATCTCACCTCCCACGACTATGTTGATCCAAATCAACAACTCGACAACCCCTTCGCCGGCAAAACAATCGTCCTCACCGGCTCACTCGAACACTACACCCGCCCAGAGCTCTCCGACATTCTCGAAGCCCTCGGCGCCAAATGCTCCGGCTCAGTCTCCAAGAACACCGACATCCTCATCGCAGGCGAAAAAGCAGGCTCAAAGCTCACCAAAGCACAATCCCTCGGCGTCGAAATCTGGGATGAAGCGAAAGTCCGCCAAACCCTCGATTCAATCAACGATTTATCGTGAAAATGACCGATACATAAAGCAATGAAAAACCTCGAACTCAAAGCCGAACTCCGCGACCCAAACCTTGCCCGCCTGATCTGTAAAAAGATCGGCGCGTCCCAAGTCGTCAAACTTCGCCAAACCGATGTCTACTACAATGTCACCCGAGGCCGACTCAAAAAACGAACATCCATCGCCATCGATCGCGCCGTGGGCTCACCCGAACCCATCGAATACATCTTCTATGATCGCGAAAACCGGACCGACCCAAAGGTCTCCGACTACCACATCTACACCCACGCCCAAGTCCAAGAACGCTTCGGCCAAGCCCCGCTCCCCGAATGGCTCACCGTTGAAAAAAACCGAGAACTTTTCCTTCTCGATTCTGTTCGCATCCATATCGACGATGTGATCGATCTTGGTTGGTACTTCGAGTTCGAGATACTCATCAACGAAAACACAGATATGGAAAAAGCCCACGAGCAAGCCGCCCAACTCAAAGCGACCTTTCTCCCAGCACTCGGTGAGCCAATCGCAACCTCCTACTCGGACTTGCTCGCCCAGCACAAAGGGCTCGTAGAAGATCAACAATCAAAGTAGTGAGGATAATAAAGGGTGCCACGGCTTGACCGTCTTCGGCAAGCCGTGTCGTACTCCCCTTACAAAACCTTCCGCGGCGGCATGATCACATTCGACAACAACAACCCCACCACCAACGCTACACCAACGACCAACACCGTAAATACAGACTGCACGCCATCAACAGTATCGTTTTTCATAAAGAGCTGCAAACTCCGTAGCCCTAACGCTCCGGGGACCAACATCAACAACCCGGGTAACATCATCGTCATCGCAGGGCGATCAAAGACTCGTGCATACAAGTTGCTCGCGCACCCAACAACCAATGCCGCCCCAAGCCCACCAGCCTCGGGCCCGAGATACATCGCGCCATATCTTGCTGAGTAAAACGACAAGAACCCCGCAACAACCATCACCCAAGCATGCCGCATCCGTGCCTGAAACAACACCGCCATACAAACAGTCGATACCAAAATTGAAAGCACATCCACATACCAAGCCATCGGCCCAGCCACCACAACATCCGTCGGCCCAACCAACACCTCCGCACCACGCTGCCCAATAATAAATCCAAACCCGATCACCAACATCACCATCATCGCACCCGCAAGCCTTGCAGTCCCCGACACCACATGCTTCGTCGCAAGTTCAACCATAGCGATCGTAAAGGTCAGCCCGGGCAATAAAATGATTAACCCTGCGATCGCTGCAACTGTGGGCATATACCCACCCAATGGTGCAACCAACGCTCCAGAGATCAACGCGGCAACCAACCCCGACAAAAACTCGATCAGCCGAGAAAACTCACGCTTCTTTCCCGCAAACAAAACCAAAATGCCAACCATCAAGCCCACAATGCTCGAAGCGAACATCTCCTTGATCCCGCCACCAAGAAAGTTCCCAACACACCCAGAGACAATCCCAAACGACATCACAATCATCCATGCCGGATACAACCCCGGCAGCTTCACAATCCGCTTAATCTCCGCTATTCCCTCGGTGGCACTCAACTCATTCTCAATCACCCGATTAAAAAGCCGATCGATCTCCATCATCTTCGAGATATTGACCTCACCGGGTACAACCCGTGCCAAATAAGTTGAAAGCCCTTCGTCACACTCTACAGAAACAAACACCGAAGTCGGCGTACTAAAAGTCTGCGCACGCAAGCCCAGCTCATCGGCGCATACCGCAACAACCTCCTCAAGTCGATGCGAAGAGGTTCCATAGGTACCCAGCACCCGTGCGAGTTCTATTAAAAAACGCGCCCGAGGTTCTTCCGGGCGCGGCGGGCTCATTCCTGGAATCGAGTTCATCCCTACATCGCCCCACCATCAAACACAACCCGCTCAATCTTCCGATGCGGATCAGGCTCAGGCACCGCAGACAACAACGACTGCGTATACAAATGCTGAGGATTATCAATGATCTCATCGCGAGATCCTTCCTCAACAATCTTCCCTTTGTACATTACCGCGATCCGCTCGCACACATGCTGAATCACGGCCATGTCATGCGAGATAAACAAGTAGCTCAGCTTGAACTCTTCCTGCAAATCCATCAGCAGGTTAATCACCTGCGCCTGAATCGAAACATCCAACGCACTCGTTGGTTCGTCGCACACAATAAACTTTGGCTCCAATGCCAACGCCCGAGCTATCCCAATCCGCTGGCGCTGACCACCAGAGAACTCATGCGGATACCGATCTGCCGCAGCCTTTGGCATCCCACATCGCTCAAGAATATTCTCAACCCGTTCACGCAGTTCGGCCTTGGACGAGACCATCCCATGAATCACCAAAGGCTCGCCAACAATCGCCGCGATCCGCATCCGAGGGTTCAAAGAGCCCGCAGGGTCCTGAAAAACAATCTGCATATCTCGACGAAGATTCTGAAGTTCTTTACCCGATGCTGCGAACACATCATGCCCATCAAAGATTACCCGCCCGCCAGAGTTTGCCTGAAGCCGAAGAATCGTTCGACCAATCGTCGTCTTGCCACACCCAGACTCCCCCACAAGCCCGAGTGTCTCGCCCGGCTTAATATGGAACGACACGCCATCGACCGCCTTAAAGTGGCTCGTCACCCGCTGCAACAGCCCGCTGCGGATTGGGAAATAGGTCTTCAGATTATCAACCACAAGCAAAGGCTTCTCGGTCGTAGAATCAGCACCAGTTTGTACAGCATCGTTGGTATCACTCATGCAACCATCTTAGCCGATCCATTCACCGTCCGAAAGCCCTCCCCCGAGAATGAATCGCCTACTTTGACATCAAAATAAGTTGACGCGACCACTTTCATGCGTATCCTTACCCCCAAGAGGCTCGTCCTCTTCCGAAATGCACCGCAAGGAGCAGTCGGGCATATAGCTCAGTTGGTAGAGCACGGCATTGAAAATGCCGGTGTCCGTGGTTCAAGTCCGCGTATGCCCATTGATTGGTTCTGCAAAGAACTGCAAAGACCAGAAGGAATCAGCATAAGTGCTGGTTCCTTTTTAGTTTGCGCACTATTTTGATTCTCTTTGCCGGTTGTTGCGGATTGCTGCTGCGCTGCCATTTGCGCCCCAAGTGCGCTCGATTCTGCGCCACTCTTTTCGGGTTGCTTGATCGGTATCGGTGTCGATGCTGCACGCTCATAATCCTCATCCCGAACCATGTGGTAATGAGCCTCAGCAATGGCCTGTGAATGCCCCATCCATGCAGTGCATTGAGCAGCCGGATATTCAAGTGCCAACTCAGTCGCTCGGCTTGCTCGCATGTTATTGAACAGCTTAGGCCATGCTTGCAAACCCGCCCGTTCGATGATCCGACGCATATGCGTACCCAGATTCGCCCCTATGTCTCGATACCGCCCCACAACAAACTCAGCACCATCGGGGGCACACTCAAAGGCCTGCATGAGCACAGTCCGAAGCTCAGGAAACAGCGGCACCATCCGCTCGGCCTTGCCTTGGTGATGCTCAGTCTTTGGCGATCGCACCCTGAACCGATTGCTCGACCAGTCAACATCTGCCCAGCGAACCCCCAACACTTCCGACGGGCAACGCAACCCACCAAACCGAGCCAGTGCCACAATGCACCGCCAATCAGCATCAGGGCACGCTTCGGTGATCTTGAATGTGGCTTCGGGAGTCACAAAGAACGCTTTTGTCCGGTTCGTTATCCGCCCCGCTTTCACATCCTCAAACGGATTACTAGGAATCATTCCCCACTTCATAGCCTTCTTGAAGTACATCCGCGCCCCACGAACATCACGCCCAATCTTGGCTTCGGCGTATCCCTTCTCACACAACCACGCCCGCCATTTGTCACCATCAAGCGTGCTGATTGAGTCAACCGGGCGATCCTTCCCGAAGTAGTCAATGAGCAGCCGCTTGGTCTGGGCATATCGAATACGAGTAGATTCCTTCACACTCATCGTCGCGAAATACTCATCAAGCATCATTCCCAGAGTGTGCGTTTGTGTTCGCTCTCTTGCCTCGGCTAGCCCGACCAACACCAGTTTGGCATATGTGTCGTCTGGAAGTCCTAGAAGCCATTGCGTGGTCTCTGGAGCAATCGAAGTATTTGTCTGCATCGCTGCGATCAACGGCTCCACTCGAACCTTGAACGCCTCGGCTGACTTAACATTGATCTTGCCCAGCCGAATCGTGCGCCGATCGCCTTTGGCAAACATGAACAGGATGCGCTTGGAGCCGCCTTTGTCGCGTGTGAGTGATGCCATTATTTTTCGCCTTCCGTAATTAATTCTACCGTATTCGTATCGACGATGCGAGTGTCATTGCTCAGATTGGGGCCGTAAAAATCAACTAGGGCATCCCATTCGATTGCTCAGAATCACATACACCGCCATAGTCCGCCACATCTCCCTCTATGGCGGGGTCGGCGGCCTTTGATTCAGCATGGCGGTCTATGGTGGGTATTACCATCATCCAACGCCCATCATTTGAGTACCCTTCCCGTGTAGATTTGGCTCCGATTTTTTCCTTGGCTCGCTCAACAGTTCGCCATGCCAAACCGTCCGTATTTGCCATATCTTTGACTTTGCTCGATTCCACTGGGCCATTACTGAGCACATCGCAGAGCCATTCCTCTGCTTCACATGCCGCGCTGTTCCCCCTGCCGCTCTTAGCGAGCACTTCGGCGGCTGTGATACTGACCGGGTCGGATGCCCATTGCACCCGAGCAGGTTCACCCTCGATCGTGAATGCCAACCCGGGCGCGGGAACAGCCAGATTCATTTTGCCAGGCAACAACAACCGCCGATCCTCATCATCAGGATCACGCATCAGGTGCAGCACCGAACGGGCAAGCCCTACGAATCCCGTTGATCCCAGAGTCATATCGTCCGGATTTACTGCTTTGCCCTTGCGCTGGTGGGCAACCAATACCACCGCTGCGTTTGATTCCTTTGCAAGTGCAGCCAATGGTGCTAACACTCCGCGTACTTCATTATCTCGATGTGCATCAACCTTCCCGCCCATGTATGAGCCGATTGGATCAATCACAATCAACCGAACATTTCCGATGGTTTTGAGCGCGTGCCTCAGCGTCTCAATATTGGCCAGTGTAAATGCCCCTTCGATCAGTTTTCCATGCTTGTCTTGTGCGTAAATACCCGTGAGCATGTGGATTCGGAGAGGATCAGCTTCATGGGCATCCAGCCGAGGGCGGATGGTATCGCCGGGATCGTCCTCTGCCGATACCAACAACACGCTTCCCGCTTCACACGATGATCCATCGGGCCAATCACGCCCGGTGCTTACCCTTGCAGCCCAATCGAGTGTGGCGAATGATTTACCCTCACCGGGGCGACCCACCAACAAACTCAGCCGTCCTAATGGGAGTCGGCCTGCCCATAGCCAACTCACTTCTTGCGCCTGCACATCAGCTGCGCACAAGAGAACCGGGTTGCCACAAACTGCAACTGCCTGCGATAACTCTTGCTGAAATATACTTGACAATAACTCACGATCCAATCCGATCGCTTCAATAACTGACAGTGCCGAGCATTGGTGCCGACAATGAAACGATACGAGACCATCCGGCCCAACACCGATCCGTAAATCCGCTTTGTCTCCCAGATGAACCGGACATTTGCACTTCCATTCTCTCCCCGATTTCTTTGGTTCAAATCCTTGTGCCTTTAGTTCATCAAGAACACTCTGCACTACAGGTGAAATACTCATGCTTCACCCCCATCCCACTGGGCAATCGCTACCCACACGGCTGCGGGGCATCCGCGTTGGGTCAGTCGCCGATTCTCTGTATCTCGGATCAAACCCAGATTCACAAGCTCGCCGCGTCGGGCTGAATAACTGGCTGCAAATATATCGAGTTGAATCTCGCCTTCATCGTCGGTGAGACCGTGCGCCCCGCTCGCCAGAATCGCTCGATAGATTCGTGCCCGTTGATTGGGCGTGCGTGAAGCGATCATTTGGGCAGCTACTTCCGAGGTGCCTTTTGGCGCGTTGCGTCGGAATAGCGGACGCATACTGGAAGATGATCGTGTATGATGTTGCTCAGAGTTTTTCGCATTCCCCTTGCCTGCCAGCGGGGTATTGCTTTGGTCGAATAGATTGGGTTCCATTAATCCAGCCCTCCCTTCCGCGCGATAAACGCCTCAAGCTCGGCAACCGGGATCAACACGGCTCGATTAAGTTTGAATGATCCGATCTGCCCAGATTTGAGAAGTGCATGGAGAGTCCGTTCAGATATTCCAAGTGCTTTGGCGGCTTCCTGCTTGCGGAGTGTTAGCCGAGGCTCTGAGGAGGGATTGGAAGTCGATGTCGAAGGTTGCCAGTTGTTCACTCGGCACCCCCTTCACGCTCTGCATATTCAGCGAGTTTGATGCGGGCGCGTTCAAGGTGAACCAGCCACCGTCTTCCAGCTTTGATAGCAGGGATGCGACCGGATTGGGCTTCACGCCTTAGCCATGCAGAAGGCACCCCGAGTTCATGTGATGCTTGGAGAATGGGTACAAAGGTTGATTGTTTATGTTGATAGTTCATGCCCAAACTATTTCAATGCTCAAGAAATAAGCAAAGTCTTACTTTGTGAATGGGCGGGGTGTTCCGTACTTGGGCGGGGTACGGGCGGGGTTTGGGGCGGGGTCATTCCTGTTCATTTGCTAGGGCACTGCGTATCTTCGGCGCATACTCGGCATATACATCGCATACTTCCGTGACCAAATGGCACCACTCTTTTCCCGGATTTGGTTGTACGGAACGGGTCAATGCTTTGCGTTGGACAGCTTTTCGCAGAGTATCACCTGATAATGCTCCTCGGGTTGTCTTTGTATACCAACGGGCTGGTTTCATATCCATTTGAATCGAACATGTAGGTGCCGGTGATAGATCAAGCACAAAGAGATTGAGCGTTCCAAGAACTTGATTGATAGGACGGAAGGCATCGTTGACCCGTTCGTCAGGAAAATTAGATTCTCCTTTACGATTGCACGCAAGAGGAGCAGCACCACGAATTATTAAATGGTCTCCGAGTTCTTCATGGCCTGAAATAATAATTGGGGGTGAAAATATACTTCTCAACACTCCCAAGGCACCCAATACAGGTTCTGCTTCGATACCGTATTGTTGAAGCTTGGCTTCAAGCAAAGCATCGCGCGCACGGGCGATTGCCAAATCCCAATCTGTCCAACATTGCCGATTGAATACAAGAATCTCTTCTTGTTTCTCGTTTCGTTCATCACCAAACAACTGTAGACGCTCACACCAGTCATCAGCATTCATCTTGAAAATACCGACAATTCTCAATACATCTCGCAAAGCCCGGTATAACTCATCGAGTTTGTTTTTTCCACGCAGAGTGCAGTCCAAATCCAATACAACACGGCCAGGTTTTTTTTTACGGGAATGAGCCTCTTGGGCTCGTCCTGAATCAATTAACTCGATTGCTGTTCTTAAAATCTCCATTGATTTTGGAGTTGGAAAACTGTGTGTAGATACACCTTGGGGACACATATTTTCATCTTCCCCTGCCCAATCCCAACATAGAGTCCCCCTGCCGAGTAAAAAACTCTCATCATCTTCTTTTTGATTGAATATCTGGAGTTCAAACGGCAACTCAGCAAGTTCACACATTTGTGGACTGATGTATTCGTTTGCGTCAGGGTCAGCTGCTAGGAGAAGAATAATTACCACTTGTCTAGCAGCAAGTAAGCGATTGTTCATCGTTTCAGAAGGGCCAAAAAAAAGATTTGATGATGTAGGTGATGAGCTTGGATTTAGTGCTGCTGATTTAGCCAAACACAATCGGGGCAATAAAAGCTGCTCATTGGAGAAGCTTTGCCGTGGAAGGTCTATCAAGTCCTCATCATGGTTTGGGTTTCTTGCAAAGTCATTTGAAAAAGTGGTTGAGATCAATGCGCCAGCGATTTGAAATGATGTTAGATCATTGAGAATCAGCTTCCTGCCTCGCTGAAAAAGAGAATCTATCCAGATTGAATATTCATTTGAGTTCATCTTTTCACCTTCCTCGGGCCAAGCAAACGCGGCTAGGCTGGAAGGTGAAACGCCCAGCCGCGTTGGCTTGATCGTCGGAGCAACCCGACAAACCCGTATTTGACATAGATCATACCACACCAAACAAAGCAACGACAAACCACCGGGTAAGCCAGGGCAGAGATTCCATTGAAATCGCCATTTATCGCTGTTCTTTCGCTGTTTAGCAACGATTGAAGAGTTTTCGACCACTACGCATGGGGGAGTTTCCACGCAACTACGCGCGCGTGCGCGATGGAATGCAACATATCTGCCCATACGATGAAAATCTCTCGATGCGAAGAATGGACAAATCCGTCCAGATACACGATGATCTAGGCACATGGATACACCCACATTTATCGCCAAGTGGTCAAAGGCACAGCTCTCAGAGCAAGCCGCATCACAAGAACATTTTATTGACCTCTGCCGCCTGCTCGGTGTCAAGACTCCTGCCGAGCTTGATCCCGTTGGGGACACCTTCACATTCGAGAAGGGCGCGAAGGTTTCTGGGCCCGCTTCGATTGGTTCCAAGGGTGCCTATGGCCGCGCGGATGTCTGGTACAAAGGCCGCTTTGCGTGGGAGTACAAACGCAAGGGGAAATACAAAGACCTTGCAGCCGCATATCAACAACTCCAGCAATACCGCGAAGGGTTAGAGAACCCGCCGCTGATGATTGTCTGTGATATTGCCAACTACGAAATCCATACCAACTTCACCGGCTACAAACCCGAGGTCTTCACCTTTACCCTCGATGAACTCTCCGATCCCGGCACACTCACCCTCCTCAAACGGGTCTTCACCGATCCCGAATCCTTCAAACCCTCCGAAACCGTCGCCGCAATCACCGAGAAGATCGCTTCCAAGATCGGCACCATCGCCCAGGCATTGCGTAATCGGGGGCATGAGCCGCATGATGCCGCCCATTTCTTGATGAAGGTGATGTTCTGCCTCTTCGCTGAGGATGTGGAACTCCTCCCCAAAGGACTCTTCGAGCGTGTGTTGACCAAATCCAAAGATGACCCCGCTCGGCTCAAGAAGCAGATGGATCAACTCTTCGAGGCCATGCGCACCGGCGGGGACTTTGGCGTTGATGAAATCAACTACTTCAATGGCGGGCTTTTCGACAGTGCAGAATCCATCGAACTCACCACCGACGAAATCGAAATCCTAATCAGCGCGGCCATCCAAGACTGGGCCGTAATCGAACCCTCGATCCTCGGCACGCTCTTTGAACGCTCGCTTGATCCATCCAAACGATCACAGATCGGGGCGCACTACACCAGCCGCGAAGACATTATGCTCGTCATCGAGCCAGTCATTGTGCGGCCACTCCGCGCGCAATGGGATGAAACCAAAGAACAAATCGACACCCAGCTCGAACGCCGCCGTAAATCGACCACCAAGAAAACCAAAGCAAGTGCCGATGCCGAAATCGCCAACCTCCTCGATGGCTTCCAAGCCAAGCTCTCGTCTGTCCGCGTACTCGATCCCGCCTGTGGCTCGGGCAACTTCCTCTATGTCGCCATCCAGCAACTCCTCTTCCTCGAAAAAGAAGTCATCCTCTACGCATCACGCGTCGAAATCGGTGCCGGGTTGCTCCCGCGCGTCCGCCCAACCCAACTCCTCGGCATCGAAATCAATCCCTACGCCTCCGAACTCGCGCAGGTCGCCATTTGGATCGGCTACCTCCAATGGATGCGAGACAATGGCTTCAACGCCCCCAGAGACCCCATCCTCGAACCCATCGACACCATCGAAAACCGAGACGCGATTCTGGCATGGGCCGATGAGGATGGCGAACGGATCAGCGTGTGGCGCGAGGGCGCGAAGTGCTTGGGACAAGCCAAATGGCCCGAGGCCGATTTCATCGTGGGGAATCCACCGTTCCTTGGTGGTTCAGTGATTTGGGAATCACTTGGTACTGAGTACAGAGATTCAATGTGGAGCAACTTCAAGATTCCAAACTTCAGTGATCTTTGTTGCTACTGGTTTGTACTTGCCCATAAGTTTGGCGAAAAATCACGAGTTGGCTTATTGGCAACACAAGGTATTCGGGGAGGAGCCAATCGTTCAGTTTTATCAAAGCTCTCTGAATCGCATAATATCTTCGACGCTTGGGCAGACAAAGATTGGAATCTCGATGGTGCATCGGTACATGTATCTATCGTTTGCTTTGCGAAGACTGAAGAAGCCGTCTACTTGGATGGCTTGCCAACTGGTTTCATAAATAGCGATTTAACCAGTGGTGTGAATCTGACTCTTTCTACTCAGTTGGGATCAAACATTGACATATGCCTTATCGGTGTGAAGAAATCAGGCTCTTTCGACTTTGACTGGCCAGTATCAAGGGAGTTTTTGTCGAAAGCTGGAAATCCAAATGGTCAAGCAAATATTGATGTCATGCGACCAACAATGAATGGAAGAGCGACGACAACGCGAAACCCTGGGCGATGGATTATCGATTTTAGCGATTTGGACACCATTGGTGACGCGTCCCAATATGAATCACCATTCGATCATGCTTTGACTATGGTGAAGCCTGCAAGAGACAAAAACAAGAGGAAGATTTATCGTGAACGATGGTGGTTGTATGCCGAAACTAGACCGGCAATGCGACAGGCTCAAAGCACAAATCAAAAATGTCTAGCAACTGCATATGTCACCAAGCACAGATTATTCAGTTGGATTGATAGTGCGATAGTGCCGGCAGACGGACTATTCATCTTCGCCCGTTCCGACGACTACTTCTTCGGCACCCTCCACAGCACCATCCACGAACTCTGGGCACTCCGTCAAGGCACACAACTCGAAGACCGTCCCCGCTACACGCCCACCACATGTTTCGAGACCTTCCCGCTCCCGTGGTCGCCGGGGCATGAGCCGGGCGAGGGTGATCCCCAACGCCCGCTCCACGATGCGATTGGCGAGTGTGCCGCAACCCTCAACGAACAACGCGAACGCTGGCTCAACCCGCCCGAGTGGGTGGAGCCCATCGCCGATCGGATTGATGCCGAGGACGACTTTGCCGATGTGCTCGCCGTCAGTGGCGAGGAGGCCCAGCGATTGATCCGCCAGAGTGCGATTGATGCCGCGTGTGCCAAGGATGCAAAGCTCAAGAAGCGAACCCTGACGAACCTCTACAACGAACGCCCAACATGGTTGAGGCTCGCCCACAAAGCCCTCGACGAAGCCGTGCTCGCCGCGTATGCCACTATCGATCCTGATGGGGATTGGGATACGGCATGGGCCGAGGTGTTTGAGGAGACCGGAGCTGGTCAACCCTTATCCGAAGGGCATGACCTGATCGAACGCCGCGAAGAGGTAGAACAGTTGATCCTCGGCAATCTGCTACGAATGAATCAAGAACGGGCCTGAATATCTAAAGGCACGGCTTCTCAGCCCAATGAGACCACTACGCGCGCACGCGCGTGCGCGATGCAACCGCCGTGCCATGAATCACTCTGGCTGATTCTGTTTTTCAATCAACTCTCGAATCTGCCATCTCGTCCACTCATGGAGCGTCGGCCAAACCCGGATCAACTCATCGAGCGCGGGGTCAGATTGGGCCGTTGAGCGGGAATCGTCCAAAAGTGCGCTCGATTCTGCGCCCCCACTCCCCGAAATCGGCGTTTCTATACGCGCCAATGCGGTATGTTCAAGTCCGCGTATGCCCATTTAACCCACTAGGGGACAATTAAGAAAAAGCCGAAGGTTCAACCCGCGGCTTTTTTCATGTCTACAAACAAATCATATCCGATCAACTCACGGACATCCGGCACTATAAATACCCAAGAACGCGGAAATATCAAAGAAATTCAACGCACCATCACCATTAAGATCCGCATGCGGGCTTCCTTCGTTATACAGAACGAGATACGCTGAAATATCGAAAAAGTTCAGCACACCATCACCATTAACATCTCCACAATCGAACACACGCCCCCGTGAATAAAGCTGAAACTCAAACGAAGCATATGGATTGTAGTTGATCCCAGAACAGGCAAATCCCCCAAAGAAATACCCGCCCTCATACGCGATATGACCACCGTTCGGCGGCAGATAAAAGGCGAACCGATCCTCTGAGCCAGTACCCGCACCTTGGGCCGATGTATCAATCTCCCATTCCCAAGTCTCATCACCCAGATCAATCACAGTTCCTTGCGGCGCTCCAAAGTTCACACCGATTAGCCGCATCGAATCAGCAATGTCACCATCAAGTGCATCGATCACCCCATCCGCATTGCTGTCCCAAAGCCCAGGCTGATAAAACCGAACACTCCACGCCCAGTCAAACAAGCCGTCGCCATCGAGGTCGTTGTCTGGCAAACCATCAAAATTACGATCTACAAAGGGAAAACCAGTTGCGGGATCAACCGAAGGATCAGCGACTGAAAACCCATCGCCTATACCATCGCTGTTAATATCTACATTGTTGTTTCCAAATGCTGCCCCTTGAAGATCCCCATCCGAGTCCCCGATCTCAAACACCAAACTACTCGCCAATGACGACGCATTCAGATCAAGATCCATCGTATATCGCGCGAAGGTGTTGCTCGGATCACTTGGATCATTCGTTCCTGAGATATCCGCAGGCAGATTCGTCAACAGAATTGAAACAATCGGAAGCCGAGTCTCATGATCAATCTCGCGCCCATTGTCCGCATCCCAAATGATCCACTCGCCAGAGAGCCCAACAACCCCATCACCAACCCCATCGCCGTCCGCATCCACATCCGCATGATCAGTCACCCAGCTAACATGGATGCAATCAACGAGTGTGTCTGTCTGAATATCGCCATAATCCAAAAGCGTAAATCCAGTCTGTGCAAACCCATTTGAAGTTGAAGGCGTGTTATCGTCAATCCCAAAGAAATACGAAGTCGTATACCCCTGCTCCGCACACGGATTACTCACCACGGTAGACCAAACAGGCAAACCGTTTCCAATAGCCGGTGCCGTCTGATCTTCACCAAACAGCGTCACCACCTTCTCCCCACTCGCCACATTATAATAAATATGCGCCACAGTCTCCACATGCCCAACACTCGGAGACAACCGAGTCGGCTCTTCGGCCCCAACTACACTCCCCGCACACAGGCACACTGTCAAAGTATTGATCTTCATGAACCCCATTTTCGTCTCCTTTGCGTAGGCAACTCAACTTCTACTAAACTACACGAAATACTCGACCAATACAACTCTATATCCGCCAAGGACAGCGACACCCAAAGCCAAAGCCCGGGTGCCGCTGTGAGAGAACACATAAAATCAAGGCGTCTTTCAACAAAAAACCATTTTTATGGGCAACCAGCAGCGAAATCGGCAAGGAATGCAGAAATATCAAAAAAATTGCATTCTCCATCACCGTTGTAATCACAATCAGGACCATTGAACTCAGCCAAGAATATCGAAATATCAAAGAAGTTGATCACTCCATCGCAGTTCGTATCCGCAGGGCAGCATTCATATGCCCCAGGACTAAACAACTGAGTCGCCAAATCTGCCCGAGGTCGCTGCTCCTCAGCAGTACACAAGAAACCTCCCAAATTGAATCGACCAAGGTAAGTCCCGCCGTCATACAAAGCGAACGCGTCAATAGATCCAAACCCCGCGTCAGGGGCAGAAAAATCAAGTGACCAGTTGAATGTGCCATCTCCATTATCAGTGAGTATGAACGGCGGCGATCCAATCTCAACCCCAATCGCACGCATCGAATCGGCAATGTCGCCATCAAGCGCATCGATCACACCATCATCATTACTATCTCCAGTGCCCGGCTGGAAGAACCGCACACCATACGACCAGTCAAAGAGTCCATCCCCATCAAGATCCGCATCGGGCAGTCCATCGAAGTCACGATCTACAAATGGAATCCCAGTATTCGGATCAATCGATGTGTCTGCAATCGAAAACCCATCACCAATGCCATCCGAGTTGATGTCCACATCATTATTCCCAAACGCAGCACCCTGAAGATCGCCATCAGAATCACCAATCTCAAACATCAAAGAACTGGTTAATGATGAAGCATTCAGATCTAGATCAAACGAATACCCAGCCAATGTGTTGCCTGGATCACCAGGGTTTGTCCCAGAAATATCACCAGGCAAATCAGTGAATCGGATCGAAATAATCGGCAACCGAGTCGATATATTCAGCGCCCGCCCATCATCCGCATCGTACCAACTCCACTCCCCAGCAAGTCCAATCACCCCATCGCCAATACCATCGCTGTCATCATCAGTATCGCTATGGTCAGTGATCCAATTAATCCGCACACAGTCAACAAGTGTATCAACCGCGATATCCCCAAAGTCCAATGCGGTCACACCAGTGGCAAACTCAGTGCTTACCGAGTTGTCATCAACAACAAAGAAAAAAGCAGTAGACACGCCCGGGTGCACACCATTACACCAGCCATCAAGCGAAGACCAAATCGGCGCGCTTGTATTCCCCACTGCCCCCGCAGTTTGTCCATCGTCAAGAAGTGTAATCACTTTCTCGCCGCTCACAATGTTGTAGTAGATATGCGCCACATCAACAACACGCCCACGATTTGCATCGAGCGAAGTTGGTGGTTCCGCCGCACCGACAAGACCGCATACACCGCCAGCGCACACACTCAATGCCAAAAATGCAGTTCTATTCCGATTTCTTCCTGTACTTGTCATCGTCATTTCCTTTACATCTACGCCGCCGAAAAGCAGCTACCGAATTGGATATCCCGAGAGGGACAAGGACTATCCGCACAAGAAGGAAACTGGTTTCACAAAAAATACAACATAAATCACCGAGTGTTATATATAACAAAACCGCCTGGCCAACTCGCTCTTCAAATCCCCCGTATCATCCCCAATATCCACACTTTGCTATCCCAACCCACCGCGATATAATCAACCGAGAAAATATTCCCCCTAAGCCCATTCCCGGGAGCCATTTGCCATGACAGCCACAAACACACCCGCATCCAACACCTCAATCTCAGGCCCAGGAATCGACCCGGCGACCGGCAAGATCGATCCACACGCAGTCACCATCTCAGGACTCGCACTCGACGCGGCCTACACACCCAACGACCTCGCCGAATCACTCAAGCACTTCGACCGTGACATCAACAACCCCGGCGAGTTCCCCTACACCCGAGGCTTATTCCCCCAAGGCTACCGCACACGCCTCTGGACCATGCGACAGTTCGCAGGCTTCGGCTCAGCAGACGACACCAACGAACGCTTCAAATACATCCTCGCACAGACCAAAACAAAGACCGCCGCCAACACCGGGCTCTCCACCGCCTTCGATCTCCCAACACTCATGGGGCGTGACTCAGACGACACCCTCTCGCTCGGCGAAGTTGGCAAGTGCGGCGTAGCAATCGACACCATCGAAGACATGCACCGTCTCTACAAAGACATCCCCATCGATAAGGTCACCGTCTCCCAGACCATCAACGCCCCCGCCTGCGTCATTTGGGCGATGTACCTCGCGATGGCCAAGCAACGAAACATCTCATGGGACCAACTCGGAGGCACTCTCCAAAACGACATCCTCAAAGAGTTCCACGCACAAAACGAGTTCATCTACCCCCCAGAAGCCTCCACCAAACTCGTCGTCGACACCATCGAGTTCCAATCACAGCATGTCCCCAAGTGGAACTCCGTTTCTATCTCCGGGTACCACATCCGCGAAGCCGGTTCATCGGCAACCCAAGAACTCGCCTTCACCCTCCGCGACGGCATGGAATATGTCGAAGCCTGCCTCATCCGCGGGCTTGACATCGAAGACTTCGCCCCACGCCTCTCCTTCTTCTTCAACGCACACAACGAGTTCTTCGAAGAGATCGCCAAGCTCCGCGCAGCACGCCGAATCTGGGCACGCATGATGAAGGACCGCTACGGCGCAAAAAACAAACGATCATGGTTCATGAAAACCCATGTCCAAACCGCAGGCTGCTCACTCACCGAGCAACAACCCTACAACAACATCGTCCGCGTCGCCTACCAAGCCATGGCCGGCGTCCTCGGCGGGTGCCAATCACTCCACACAGACTCCATGGACGAAACCCTCGGGCTCCCAACAGAACAAGCCGTCACCATCGCACTGCGCACCCAACAAATCCTCGCACACGAAACAGGAGTCACCAGAACCACCGACCCCCTCGGCGGCTCATACTTCATCGAAGCACTCACCGACAAAGTCGAAGCCGAAGCACTCGCATTCATCGAAGAAATCGACAACATGGGCAGAGGCCCATGGAAACCAGAGTTCGCAAAAACCTCCACCATCGACGACGGCGGCTGCGTCCAAGGAATCCACAAAGGCTACTTCCGACGCAAAATCGCCGAAGCGAGCTACCGCTTCTCCGAAGAATGCGAAGCCGGCGACCGCGTCATCGTCGGCGTCAACGAATACATCGACAAAAACGAAGACCGCCAAATCGACATCCTCACCATCTCCGAAGAAGTAGAAACCGTCCAAGTCCAAACCCTCCAAGAGTTCAAGGCCAAACGAGATGCAGCCGCAACAACCGCCGCCCTCGAAGCCATCCGCGAAGCTGCGAGAAACAACCAAAATGTCATGCCAACCCTCATCGAAGGCGCATTAGCCAACTGCACCCTCGGCGAAATGGTCCAAGCCATGGCCGATATCTACGGCCGCTACACCGGCGGCCCGGAGTGGTAAACAAAGAATCTCAAATCTAGTGTATGGAAAATTATATGGCACAAGCAAAAATATTTACATCGAACAATGGAAACCTATACTGGGAACGCAATGTCCAATGGAATACAGGTAATATATGGCGATGCGATATTTATCCCAGTGTTTTTGAATCCAATAATTTAGAATATGCTCGCCTCTTGCTTAAAGAAGGGCCAATTATTCGTGTTCCATTTAATCAACTTCAATCTGCAATTGCACACTTGAATCCACGACCTAGTCGTGGCCAGAGAACATTTAGTATTTCCCCTTTGGCTCGAAACCATAGAGGGGCAACAAGTGGCAATGACATTTGAGATGCCCACACAATCCGATCAATCAGTTTCTGAAGGAAGCCCTAATAGGCAAGGATGGGGTGGGCCAGAATCAGAATGGCATTCAGCAACGGTTAGCCTTGTGGCCACATATCCACAGATGCTAGGGGTTGATTTTTCAAACGATCCAATCGAGCGGGTTTGGCACGACAACCTCGTATCAAACGATGGTACTAGATTTTGGCGATGCTTGCGAACACAATACCGACCAGATGTCATTTTTGAACATGCAAGTGGTAGCTTATCTATTATCGAGGTAGAGCCACTAGCAACCCTTGCAGAGGGAATTGCCCAGCTTGCTGGTGATTATTTAAAGCGAGTTGAAGTAGATAATATTGCAGCAAGTCGTCATGTTGAGACAAGGGGATTTTTAGTAACAGAATCAATTCCTGCAGATATGCATTTGAAATGGATTGATTTTCTGAATCAAGAATCGATAACTTGGGTTGCTTCGAATAATATAGATTGACAATTTGGTGCCGGGTGCCCGCCTCCCCCTCTTCGGTGCCCTCCTTCGTCCGTCTTCGGCGAAGGAGGTTCTTAAACAATCAAAAAACATCCCATACCCTCCGAGATAAAAAAGAACTCCATCACCACCTCTTCCGAATCTCAATCACCCCCGATTCCCCCAGATAATCCCTCGCCGACGACCACACCCAATCTTCACCCCGTTCAACCAATCCCCGTTTCACCGGGTTCTGGTGGATGTAGTTCACCTTCTCGCGCAGCTCATCAAGATCCCGAACATTCCGGTCATACCCACCACCGCGCTGCCAAAATCTCACGATCCCATCCGAGTCCGTCAACGATCCAATCACAGGCTCATCCCGCTCGCGCCACCGTCGAATCATCCTCTTCCCAAACCCCTGCTTCACCCCGCGCATGACCGCCCCAAGTTCGCCATCCCTTGGCACAACCACCACATGCACATGCTCAGGCATCACCACCCAAGCAATCACATCAAACCCCAACCGAACCCGCTGGGCCTCAAGATCTTCTACAAACGCATCCCGTGTAAGCGGATCACTCAACAGCCCAACCCTGCGATAACACGAGAATGTCAAGAACCGAGCCTGCCCCACACTATCAAATCTCTTCACACTCATCACCCCATTCTACACTGATTCCTCTTTCTTCGGTGCCCTCCTTTACCCCGAAGGGTAAAGGAGGTCTTATCCCAACCTTCAACAACCACCCAAGAACCTCCTTCGCCGAAGACGGGCGAAGGCGGGCACCAAGCAAGATAAACCAAGAAATATCACTCCTACCGACCACCCCTGTGCGCAAAATCCCTGCGCTCCACCACTTCCCCCTTGTGCCGCCCAGCCGATCTGCAACAATCCCTCCATGCAGATGAACACACAAAAGATCGACCAACCACAACCAACCCTCACCGACGCCTTGTTGGCTGATCTCCTCGACCCCACCGTCTCCACCCTCGACCTGTGCAACTACCACGCCCTCACCCTCTCCCAAATCTCAGCCATCCTTGCCTCCGATTCCTTCCAATCCACCAAACAAGCCATCGAACACATCAACAACGAACGAGCCCAGCTCGTCACCGCCGAGGCCACCTACCACGCACCCGCCCGCCTCGCCGACATCGTCAAACAACCCATCGAATCCCAACAACAATCCGAGTCCACCCGCAAAGCCGCCTCAAAACTCCTCTCCCAACTCTCCTCCCCCGGGCTTCCGGGGGAGGTGGCTCGCAAAGCGAGACGGAGGGGGTCTTCTCAAACTTCACTCCCAAAACTCAAACCATGCTCACCATCCTCTGCGCCATGCAACCCGAAGCCGACGCCATCATCACCGCCCTCGATCTCACGCCAGCCCCAACACCCTGGCCAACCACCCTCCCGCCGAATCTCTGGTCAAACAGTGATCAATCTCTCACCCTCGTCACCAATGGATTCGACCCACGCACCAACGCCAACCTCATCGGCACCACCCCCGCCACCTTCGCAACCCAGCTCCTCATCAACCACCTCAATCCAAAGCTCATCCTCATTGCAGGCGCAGCGGGCGGCTGCTCACAAGCCACATCCATCGGCCAAACTTTCCTCATCGAGAAAGCCTACCACCACGACCGCCGAATCCCCCTCCCCGAGTTCACTCACTACGCCCACGGCCCAGAAACATTACACGCACCGACAAACATCAATCTCCCCCGCGCCACCATCTCCACCGGCAACGCCCTCGACACCCTCGACCACGAACTCGACTTCTTCAAACACCACAACATCACCGTCAAAGATATGGAGACCGCGAGCATTACCTGGACCGCCTCCCTCCACAGCACCAAAACAATGGCCATCCGCTCCATCACCGATTTTTACGATCACCCCACCCCCGAAAACCAGTTCCTCAATAACTTCGACCTCGCTCTCACCAACCTCGCGACTTCAATCTCAACCATCCTCCCAAGTCTGCTATCCACCAACGCATAAAAAAACACCCCCGCCATTTCTGGCAGGGGTGTAGAAAGAAAGTCAAAACAAAAGTAACCCAACCGTAGTTTTACCGCCGGCGTCGACTTGCAACCAGCCCACCAAGACCGAGCAATGCCACCGAACCTGGTGCCGGAACTGAACTGTTCAGAGCAAAGTTAAAGTTGAAATCAGGCGATGCCTCAGCAGCCCCAGCATCACCAATCGTTGCTCCAGCATTCCCAAGGAACCATCGCCCAGCAGCCGTCGATCCACTCCCCGAAAGGTTCTCATCATCAACCGACATGCGAATCAATCCTTCACTCAAGATGGAGAACGGAGCATTGAGATCAATCGTCCACATGAAGCTGCCTTCTTGCTGGAGCGTAATCCCAAACCCATTGATGAGTGTTCCTGCTGAGTCAAAGAAATCAAAGAACACCGTCCCACCAACTTGGTTCACACCACCGATAAAGACAAACTGCTCAAGCAAAATCTTATCAGATGATCCGGTTGAAAAATCAGCAACGCCAGCGGATTCAAGTTCGCCGTCTGCTTCGATCGCGGTGTCAGGGAATGCGACATAGCCGCCGGCTCCTGCATCGAGATCGGAATACAACGAGTTCAAGCCGCCGCCTCGGACTGATTGGGAATGAGCGGTGTACATTTCATATGCACTCCGGTCAACATTTTGGAGCGTCACCGGATTGGCAAATCCGGCAGAGGTACACAGTGCGAGCGCACCGATAGCGAGTAGTTTTGCACACATTATTCAGTTCTCCTTCTCAAGCACAGCCCACGGCACAACACACGCCAAGCTGCCACTCTGTTATAGACGAGCAGATCTGCTCATCAGACTATCCGCACTCTAAATCGCCTAGTTCCATAGACTTGCAAAATATCTCTCAAAGCGATATCAAGGGGCAACTGGTGGGTGTATGAGCGGTATGAAATGGAACAGGAGAGTTCAAATGCAGCTTCGAAATCTACGAGTTATCGGCATCTTATTGCTGGCCATGTTTTCATCACAGACTATGGCGCAGACTGATCAGAAACTGATGGATCGGTATGATCGGATGTACGCTGCTCAGAAGTATGAACTTGCCCTAAAAGCAGCGGAGACTATTTGTGATCGGCATCCTCAATCTGGGATATGGCACTTCTTTGCGGGGGCGTTGTTGGCCATGCTTGATCGCGGGGATGAAGCGATTGAATATCTTCAGGTGTGTGCTGATAGGAAATACACGGGGATCGCATCGTTCGAGCAGAACTCGGATCTTGATTCCGTTCGTGAGCGGGAAGATTTTAAGTCGATCATCCAAACTGTCCGTATCAATGCGCAGGCACGAATGAATGAGTTTCAAGCCGAGGCGAAGAAGCATGTGCCTCAGGCGTACTACCCGGATTCAACTGGTGTCAAGATGCCTTTGGTGATTGCGCTGCATGGAACGGGTATGGATGGAAAATCAATGTTTGAAGCGATCAAAGAGGCGTGCGTTGCACAAGAGGCAATTTTGATTGCCCCCGATGCACTTCGGCCAGCGGGCAATGGGTTCTCATGGACCTATCGGGACGAATCGAAATGGTTTGTGAACTACCTTATTGAGCAGGCAGTTAAAAAGCATGATGCTGATCCTGATCGGGTGATACTTATTGGGTTTTCGCAAGGTGCGAATATTGCGTTGATACTTGGGCAAACACAGCCTGAGAAGTTTGCAGGCGTTGTGCCGATCTGTGGGCATTACGAAGCACAAAATGCTGAATCAACTGCTACGCCAGCACCGTTCTATTTGATCTCAGGGGCCCGTGATCCTTGGAAAAAGACTTATATTCAAGCGAAAAAGGACTTCGCTGTTGCGGGCGGGCGGGTTCAAACCCGGATACTCACTGGGAAGGGGCACCAGTTGCCGAGCGGAAAATCTGGAACAGCTTTGTATCAGCAGGCGATTATTTGGTCACTCAATCAGCCGTGAGTTATCGCGTAGCAAACCAAGAGAGACCAAGCCAGAGAACAACATGCGAAATCGCTATGGCGTAGAGCGTCCACATGTATTTTGGCTTGGAGATTTTGTGGTTGATGGAGCGAGTGATGAGGATCGCGCCCGGCCAGCCGCCGAGGAGTTCGAATGAGTGGAGTGTTTTTTCTTTCACGCGCCATCGCCCGCGCACAGCTTGGGACTTGTCCCAGATATGCAGCGCAGCGCTGAGCAGGCTTAGCCCGAAGTAGTAGAAGAAGAATACTTTCCAGAGCATGCCGATTCGTCCTTGTGATCCTGTTTATCACCAAACTGATTTTCGCCCCAGAGCATGAGATTGATCATCGGCCATGCCATGTGCCAATAGTTGGTTGGTCGGGCACATACTAAGCCGAGGGCTTGCTCGGAGAAGAACTCGCGGGCGATTGGGGATGTAAAGAGGCGATCGGTGAGCGGGGCCATCCAGTGTTGGAATGGGAGGGGAAAGCTTGCTTTGGGGCGGTTGACTATTTCTGGTGGGAGATCATTTTTAAAAGCCTGACGAAGTGCGATCTTTGTTCGTTCTGGCTCGCCTGCGATGTACTTCTCGATCATTGGCAAGGCTTCGGCACAGATAACAACTTCGATGTCGGCATAGGGGGTTCGGCCTTCGACGCCGGCGAGCATCGTCGATGTGTCGAGGCGTTGGAGCAAGTTGGGCAGGTTCATTCGGCGTTGGAAGCGGAGATGGGCCTGCAATGGTGAATCTGTTGGTGAATGCTCGCGGACTTGATTAAAGGCTTGGGTGTAGTGGTCTTTGAGATGGGCGTCTGCGTCGGCAGCTTGATACCAGGGCTCGCGGAGGATTCCGGGTTTGAGTTCTTCGGAGATCCAGGCGTTTGATGCGAGATGAAAGAGCCCGCCGTTGGTGTCGTCTACGCCATTGAGCCCTGCGATATGGGCCGCCGCTTGTTGCATGATTGGTGCATAACCTGCAAAGAGTTCGTCGGCGCCTTCGCCAGAAATGGCGACAATATGACCTTGTTTTCGAAGTGCCGATGCGACTTCATAGATCGCCACTTCGTTTGGAGTCGAGAGGGGGACGCCGAGTTGGGTGACCATCCATTGCCAACGCTCGATGAAACTCTCTTGGGTGATTTCGACTTCGGTGTGGTTGGTGTTGAGTGTCTTGGCCAACGATGCTGCAAAAGAGAAATCGTCCGAGAAGCCTTCCACCTTTGCCCCGGCGCAGTATGTGTTGAGACTGCCAAGTGATTGTTTGGCGAGGAGTGTGGTGATTGCTGAATCGAGCCCGCCGGAGAGGAGGGTACACATGGGAACATCGGTGCGAAGATGTCGGTGTATGGAATCTTCGATCGTTTGGCGAACGCCTTGAGTTGGGGTGCGTGATGCGTTATCCCACCAGTTTGCCGATGTTGTTTGATCTGGTGAATCAAGGGGGATATGGATCCATTGTCCGGGGGTGAGGGTTGAGATGCCTTCGAACATTGTTCGTTGGCCGAGGGTTGTGCGGATTGATGAGAGGTAAGCAGAGACTGTGATTGGGTCGGGCTTGCGTATGACATCTGGGTGTTCGAGGATGGCCGGAATTTCGGAGCCGATGACGAGTTGTCGACCGGCCCCGGTTTCGGTTCTGGTCTCGACAGTCGTGTGGTAGAGCGGCTTGATTCCCATTGGATCGCGTGCGAGGATGGCGGTGCGGGCTTGTGTGTCGATAAAGACGAAAGCGAACATGCCTCGGAGTTTGTCGATGGCTTGTGGGCCCCAGGTGATGAGTGCGTGGAGGAGTGTTTCTGTATCGCAGCTCGATTTGAAAGTGCAGCCTTTGGTTGCGAGTTGTGATCGGATATCGTGATCGTTGTAGAGTTCGCCGTTGTACGCGAGGATGTATCGGCCGTCATCTGAACGCATGGGCTGATGCCCAGCGGATGATGTATCGAGGATGGCAAGGCGGCGATGCCCGATCGAGCCGATTGGCCCTTCCCAGATACCTGCATCGTCTGGGCCGCGATGGGCAAGGCGATCGCGCATTCGTTCTATGAGGGCGCGAGGTATATGGGGTGATTGGGCATCGAGATTGAGAATTGAGGCGATTCCACACATGCCATTTGTATCGGGAAACCGAGCTGTTTTTCGGTAGTATTCATCAATAGGTGTGTGTGAGCCTTGCTATTTGTTTGGCTTGCATGTCTTGCAGGCTTGATGGGAGTCTTTGATTTTTTCGCGGGTGGTTGGCCTATTAGTATTGGAGAGGTGCGGGCAGTCTTTGGAGTGGTATTTTTTGCCGGACTTGGTGATGTAGATTGTGGAGTCGGTTGTTTGGACGGGGGTTTGTTCTGGCTGGGGCTTTGTTGTTTCTGCGGGTTTTTCTGTTGTGTTTTCTGATGCTGGTTGATCGGCTTTGGGTTCTGGGTCTTCTTTAGGTTGGGTTGATGCATCTGACCAATCGAGAGTTGGGGCGTTGGGGTTCCAGAGCCCTCGGTTGAGGGATTGGGCTTTGGATTGGTAGTGGGCGAAGGTGCTTGCGTAGAGCGACATGTGTCGTGGGTCGTGTTTGGCGTAGGCTTGGCGGACGAGTTCGAGATTGACGAAGAGCATATCGGGAGCCCGAAAGATGTAGGCTGCTCTGCGGTTGAATGTGTCGCGTTCGCCGGCGGGGTCGTGTTGGATGTAGACTGATTCGCCGAGGATGAGCTGTTCGATAAATCGACGGGCTTCGATGGAGAATGGGGCTGGGCGTTTGGCTTTAGGGAGATATTCTGGTGCGTTTGCGCCAAGAAGTTGATAGCGTCGCTTTGAGGTGCCGATTTGGAGGAGTACCGTATCGGCATCAAAGATACGGATGACCTTCGCTTTGATGAGGGCGTTAGGATTTGGGAGTTCTATATCTGGTGCGGAATCAGCGAGGCGATTTGTTGGTGCATTTTCAGGATGGGCATAGGCAGCATGGAGATTGTTCGTAAATGTGCAAAGGGATAGACACATAATGGCGTAGATCACTTGGTGTGATTTCATATGCGGTCCCTTGTGTGCAACCGTTTGAGCCGACCATCTGGTGGGCTTCGACCCAAACTTAGACCCAAACTTAGACCCAAACATTGATGATCATGTTTGGTTCTTTGAGTTTGCCGGTCCATATACCTATGGATGAGGTGACGAACTTGACTTCGTATTGGGGGTGTGCGTCGAGCCATTCGTTGACTTGTTGGTCGAGGAACTCGAGGGAATCGCCGGTGAGCTTGCAGTGGAAGCTTTTGACATGGATCGCGCCGGTGCCATTGGCGTTTGGGGTTCGCTCCCATTGATCTTCATGGCGAATTGAGCGGAGTTTTTGCTCGAAGGTATGGATTTTTCGGGGTGTAGAGGTGCCTGAATCGGAGCTCTCTGGGCCAAGATCGAGCGGGAGGGTGTCGTCGAGGGATTGCTCTACTGGCTTGGAGACGGGCTTGGGCTTGTTCTCGCCGTCGGGAGGCGTTGGGATAGGACCAGAGTACCCTGGTGGTAATGGATGGTGATAAAGTCCCCTCATCTACAGTCTCCTGAACTCAAGGCGGTGAATCAAGGCTAGAGCGTACCATAAAATGGATCACGCGTCCAGTGGTGAGTTGGGGGCATGTTGATGAAAGTTCCAGAGCGTTGTGTTTTGTGGATCTAGAGTTGCTCTATAGGCGATGGTTTGGTTTGGCCAGTTGATGAGAATGTTGATGGAATGGGGTGTTTGTTCGAGATGAACGACTTTCCCGGCTTCGAGGCGTTGGACTGTTCCTCGGTTGTTTGAGATTTGGCCCTCGTAGGTGAGGTAGATGGCACGATGGTTGGGGAGTTTGATGGCTTGAAAATCGGAATGATCCGTCGAGTCCGGTCGGTGTTGGCAACGGAATGCGAGGAGACGGTGTTCGGATTGGAGTTCTGGCCGATCGACCAGCCAGTCGAAATGGGATGAGCCATCGGGGAGATTGTGGATGAGGATCACGGATGTGTGCATATCTGTATGGTATCCGCATGATCAAGTGGGCAATGGCTGGTGTGTGGATGGGGATGACGCTACCATGTCGAACAGGAATGCCCCTTTGGCCTTTTTAAGTAGATCCATTGCAGTTGGAGAGTTGAGTTATGAAGTGTATGAAAGCCGCAACGATTGTATTGCTCGGTATTTTTTCATCGAGTGCCCTCGTCGGATGTACTTCTGTGGACAAAGTGAAGCGGACACTTTCGCTCAATGATCTGCATATTCAGGCTGCGGTTGCTGAGGAAGAGGGGAACGATGCGCGTGCGTATGCGTTGTGGTCGGAATATGTTGATATTCGTCCACAGTCGGCACTTGCGGAGTATCGGCTTGGGATGGTGGAGACTCGGCTTGGGAAATATGACCAGGCTGCGGGGCATCTTCGGATTGCTCATGATCTCAAGCCTGGGAATGTTGAGTATCTTGAAGGATTAGCCGATGCGTTGGTCCAGGGAAACCGGACGGACGCGTTGATGAAGCTTTTGAGTGAGACGATGCGTGAAGGCGAAGATGGGTCAGGGTATTTGCGGCTTGCTCGATATGCTCAGCAAGTTGGGCAGATGGACGAGGCACGCGAAGCCCTGCTGTTGGCGATTTCGCAGGGGCAAGGGAGAAATGCCGATCCGTATATTGCCATGGCAGACTTTGCTGGTACGCTCGAAGATCAGCAATTGGAGATTGAGTATCTCCGCTATGCGCTCTGGTTTGACCGTTCTGATGCCGTGATTCTTCATCGGCTTGAGTCGTTTGGGATGATCACTGGACCATCGCTGGCAGTGCAGCCCTGAAGAATCTTGTCCTTGATTGCATTGAATTCTGCTCGATTGGGTTGACGAATGGTTCGGCAGTTGGTATTCTTTCATCCGTATTTCTGGATGATAGGATAAATGACTAAAATTACAACATCAGTTACGAGTCAGTCCGCCGTAGAGGTGCTTTCGCAGCTTGGGGATGTGGTGCGTCTACGGATGCTCCGGGTGCTTGAACAACAGGAACTCGCTGTGGGCGAGTTGGTGCGTGTGCTTCAGATACCGCAGTCTTCAGGATCTCGGCATCTTCGGGTGTTGGCTGATGGGGGTTGGTTGTTCAAGCGGACATCTGGGCCTGCGGCGTATTACCGCGTGGTGCTTGATGATCTGCCGATTCAGTTGCGATCTATTTGGGTCACTTTGCGGGATCAGCTTGGGAATGATCCGAGTTTGCGCGAAGATGATCGGCGTTTGCAGGCGGTGCTTGCGGAACGGATGACCGATTCTGCTGGTTTCTTTGGGCGGGTAGCTGGCGAGTGGGATGATCTTCGCAATGATATGTTTGGGCGAGCGTTTACAGATTACTCTTTGCTTGGTTTTTTGAATCCGACTTGGCATGTTGCGGATTTGGGATGCGGGACGGGGAATGCAACGGAGTTGATGTCGCCTTGGGTTGAGCGTGTGAGTGCGATTGATCGTTCGCCTGAGATGCTTGATGCGGCGAAGGAACGCTTGCGTGAGACTGGGCATGATGCGAAGAATGTTGATTTTATCCAGGGTGAGTTGACTGATTTACCATTGGAGAGCGGGAGCATTGATGTTGCGGCGTGTGTGCTTGTTTTGCACCATGTGGATGAGCATATTGATGCACTCAAAGAAATGAAGCGCGTGCTTCGGACTACCAATAACGGGGGGATGCTCCTGATTGTTGATATGTGCGCGCATGACCGCCATGAATATAAACATGCGATGGGGCATGTTCATCTTGGTTTTTCTGAAAAAGAACGGATTGAGATGTTCAAAGAAGCCGATTTCAAGAATGTTCGGGTGAACAAGCTTCGCCCGGATATTGATGCGTCTGGGCCTTCGCTTTTTGCAGCGGTGGCCCATGTTGAATAGTAAGTTACACAACGAGTAGATATACAAGGGAAACACCAAAATGACCGCAACAACAACCGCACCGAACATGATGAGCGTTGACGAGATCAATGGCTTGCAGTTTAAAGTCCGTGATTTGAATGAGCATGAGCATGGACGCAAAGAGCTTCGGCTCGCTGAGCATGAGATGCCGGGTTTGATGGCACTCAGGGCACAGTACGGCGAGAGCAAGCCGCTCAAGGGGCTCAAGATCATGGGATCGCTGCACATGACCGTGCAGACAGCAGTGTTGATCGAAACACTGACGGCACTTGGCGCCAATGTGCGTTGGTGTTCGTGCAATATTTTCTCTACACAAGACTTTGCAGCAGCTGCGGTTGTTGTTGGTCGAACCGAAGATGGTGGCACAGCTGAGAACCCGAAGGGTGTTCCCGTGTTTGCTTGGAAGGGTGAAACGCTTGAGGAATATTGGTGGTGTACCAAGCAGGCGTTGACTTATCCTGATGGATCGGGACCAGAGCAGATTGTGGACGACGGCGGCGATGCTTCATTGTTTATGATCAACGGGAAAGATTACGAAGATGCTGGCTCGGTTCCAGAATGGAATGCGGACAGTGACGCCGAAGAGTGGAAACATGTGCTTGCGACCATTCGTGCGACGATTGACGGGAATCCTGGTTGGTTCCAGAAGAACACGCCTTTGCTTCGTGGTATCTCGGAAGAAACCACTACTGGTGTGCATCGTTTGTACCAGTTGGCCGCGAAGGGCAAGCTCCCGTTCCCTGCGATTAATGTGAATGACTCGGTTACGAAGTCAAAGTTCGACAATGTATACGGTTGTCGTCATTCATTGATTGATGGTTTGAACCGTGCGAGCGATGTCATGCTTTCGGGCAAGGTCGCTGTTGTATGTGGTTACGGCGATGTCGGCAAGGGATGTTGCCAGTCGCTCAAAGGACAAGGCTGTCGCGTGATTGTGACCGAGATCGATCCGATCTGTGCGTTACAGGCTGCGATGGAAGGGTATCAGGTCTTGACGCTCGAAGATGCGGTTGAGTATGCTGATATCTTTATCACAACTACCGGCAACAAGGACATCATCACGCTCGATCACATGAAGCGGATGAAGAACAAGGCGATCATCGGGAACATTGGTCACTTTGACAATGAGATCCAGATGGAGCCTTTGATGAAGGATCCTGATGTTGAACGGATTAACATCAAGCCTCAGTTCGATGAGTTCGTGTTTAAGTCGAAGGGCACGAGTATTCTGGTTCTTGCTGAGGGTCGTTTGTTGAACCTTGGTTGTGCGACCGGGCATCCGAGCTTTGTGATGAGTGCAAGCTTCACCAACCAAGTGATCGCACAGATTGAGCTCGCTGAGCATCTTGAGAAGTACGACAACTCGGTGCATGTGTTGCCCAAGCATCTCGATGAGCAGGTTGCGCGTTTGCATCTTGATCAGTTGGGTGTTCGGTTGACCAAGTTGACTGACGATCAGTCGACCTACTTGGATATTCCCGTTGATGGGCCATACAAGCCGAATCACTATCGGTACTAAGACTGCTGTTTATTGAGACGAACTACAGGGCGGCGTATCGGAAGGTTCGCCGTCCTTTTTGATGACTGAAGAACTCAACATTTGGAAATGGCTCGGCACCGTTGATGGTGAAGCTGCTATTTGCGTGATGCCCTTGTCGCCGACGACTGCGCAGATTGTTGCGATGCGTAAAACGATGTCTGCCGAGCAAGTGCGAGCAACGAGCGACGCTACGCGGGCGAGGGTGAAGGGCGCCAAGAAGCTTAATGCTGATTTCGCAGCGCGGATGATCTCGGATATAACTGGGATTGAGATGGCGAGTTCTGCAATTTCGAGTGTGCATAAGGCGAAACGGTTTGCATCAGTACTTGGACAAGGTTCGACGGTCGCGGATTTGTGCTGTGGAATTGGTGGAGATTCATGGGGGCTTGGGCAGGTTGGATTGAAGCCGATCGGAGTTGATAGCAATCCGAATCGGGTGTGGATGTATGGGCATAACACTGAATTTGATGTGGTGTGTGGGGATGCGTTTGATGACTGCCCGGCTGGGGACGGGTTTCATCTTGATCCTGCTCGACGGACTGATCAGGGAACAAGGACACTGAGTGTTGAGGATTTTATGCCGGGGCCAAAGGTTTGGGAGAAGCTGATCGAGCGGTTTGATGGCGGTGCGATTAAGCTCAATCCGGGCGTGAATGCGTATGACTTGCCCGCGGGCGAGGTTGAGATTTTGTCGGAGGTTGGTGGGCTAACGCAGGCGGTGCTTTGGGTTGGAAAACTAGCTGGCGAGTGTGAACGGCGTGCGACAAAGCTGGGTATTGATGGATCGGTGTGTTCGATTGCTGGCGAGGCAT
The DNA here is from genome assembly GCA_024280755.1 of Planctomycetota bacterium. Taxonomy (GTDB): domain Bacteria; phylum Planctomycetota; class Phycisphaerae; order Phycisphaerales; family UBA1924; genus UBA1924. The sequence continues at coordinate 44,379 of JAJRPN010000019.1, read as the reverse complement.
GGCGACCTGATGAATCGAATGAAATTGGGGCGTATTTGGGGACGCTTGATCCGTGTTTGGAGCGGGCGGATTTAGTTGGGGAGTTCTTAGAACTGACCAAGACCAGGCTTGTTCATCCGGGAACGGGGATGGTGACGGCTGATGAACCGATTGAACCAGTTGAGCATCCGATGGTACGGTGGCACAAGGTGCATGATGTGATCAAGTGGAATCGGAAGAAGGTGAAGGCTGCGCTTCGCAGTCTTGATGGGGGGATTGTTGAAGTCCGAACGCGCGGCGCGGTGATCAATCCTGATGTTGAACAAAAGGCGTTGCGGGGCAAGGGGAGCAATAACCAGATGACGGTTTTGGTGTACCGGATCGATCAGAAGCTGACAGCGGTTATCGCGGAGAGGGTACGCGGATGATTGTTCTCGATGAATTAGTTTTTGTCGAACTTGGGACGGGCACGCCCGATGAACTTGGCGAGGAGTTCCCCTCGCGACGAGACTTTATAGTGGCGATAGATCGCAAGAACATGATCGTGGATTGCAGCTTTGCCGACTTCGAGTTGGAATGCGATTTGTTTTTCGGAATCGCCTGCGATCAGGCGGTCGAGGACTTGCAGGCGTCGGCTGGTGAGCGAAGAGAGTGCGGGTTCATCAGCAGCAGCCAAGTATGTCCCGATCTCGTTGTTGATGGTCATATGGATAAGCGAGATAATGCCTTGTTCGCGTGGGGTGAAGTCGCGCGAGCCAACGCCTTTGTGCAGCCAGAGGGTTGTGCATCGGCCGGGGATATTGGTTGGGCAGATAGAGATGATGTAGTCGTCGATGCCGCACTCGCGATGGATTTCGTTGTAGGTGTGCGAGCGATACCAGGTGTTTTTTCCCCAGATTTGGTTGCGGGAGAGGACCATTGTTTGTCCCGAGAACTTGGAGAGGTAGGGATATTCGGGTGTGCGTTCGACGGGGATGGACTGGGCATATTCTCGCCAGCGGGTTTCGGCCTCGTCGGAGATCCATCCTGCGCGGTGGATACCGAGAAAGTTTGGTTCGGAGTCGCCGGTCATGCCGAAGTTTTCGATCTCGGAGTTGATGATGACTTGCGCGCCGACAAACTCGCGGAGGGTGGCGAGAAGATTGTCTCGCCATGCGTCAACGCTCGCACCGAGATCGCGGCATTGGCCTGCGATTTGGTGGCATTGGTGGACATCTCTTGCGGACAGATCGGCGAACATTGGGAATCTCCATCGGAGCCTTGGGATGACTCATTGATGGTGAGTGTACCAGAAACCGACTCTGAATCACATGATGATCTTTGGGTACTTTTGGTGCTTTGGGGCGATAAATGGTTATCGGTTGAGCTTTGGGGGCAGTTTGTTGATATGCGAGCCGGTGAACTTGGCATTGGTGGCTTTGTCATCGAGGGCAAGGACCGAGCCGTCAGCAGTACCCATCGAGTCGGCGAGCATGACAGTGAAAGAAGCATTGATGGAAGATGTGCGGACAGGGGAGTTGATCAGGCCTCCGGCTGCTGCACCGATGACGGCGAACCATCGCGGTCCGTATTGGGAGTCGTTGCCCACGGAGTAGACATTGCGGGATTCATCGGTATATCTTCCGGGCTGGGCGGGGACGGAAACATCTCAGTTTGTGTCGGCGTAGAGTTGCCAACCTGTGGCGATTTGACGCATGTGGGTGGAACAGATAAGGAATGTTACGGTTTGCTTTGCTCCAACGAGTGCGGGGAGCAGGATGCCGATCAAAACTGCAATGATGAACAATCGTTGCATACCCATCGCTACACGGCTATTGATGACCATTTCAGAGTATCATCTTATTGTCGAGCAGTAAATAACCGATATATGATCGGATTCTTGAGCGAAGACAGGCGGGAAGCATCGTGAAGCATTTTCGGGACATTTTGAATAGTTCAAGGACGACTTTCTCATTTGAGTTTTTCCCACCAAAGACTGCTGCGGGGGCGGCGAAGTTGTTTGATCATATTGTTAAGCTCGAAGCGCTCGGGCCCTCGTTTGTGAGTGTGACCTATGGTGCGGGTGGTTCGACTCGTCAACTTACGCGTGAACTTGTCCACAAAGTGCGTGAAGAAACTGGGATTGCAACCGTCCCCCACCTCACTTGTGTGAAACATAGTGAGGAGGAGATTCGTAAAATTGTTGCGGGTTATGCCGAGCGGGGAATACAGAGTATTCTTGCGTTGCGCGGCGATGCACCGGCGAATGAGGACCATGACTGGGGGAGTGATCGGTTTTCGAATGCTTCGGAGTTGGTGTACTTTATTCGTAAGGTGAGCGATGAGTATGTCGGGAAGAATGGATTTCCTGGGTTTGGTATTGGTGTTGCTGGTTTTCCTGAAGGGCATCCGGGGACGCCGAATCGGCTTGAAGAGATGGACTATCTCAAGGCAAAGGTTGACGCTGGGGCGGACTATATCATCACGCAAATGTTCTTTGATAATCGAGACTTGTATGACTTTCGGGATCGATGCGAGATGTCTGGGATTCGGATTCCGATTATTGCGGGGATCATGCCGATTCAGACGATTTCAGGTATGAAGCGGATGAGCGAGCTTGCCCTAGGAATGCGGTTCCCTGGGCCGTTGTTACGAATGGTTCGTCGGACTGATGGATCGCACGAAGCAATTCAACGGGTTGGGACGCATTGGGCAACCGAACAGTCTCGCGATTTGCTTGATCATCGTGTCGCCGGGATTCATTTTTATACGCTCAATACTTCTGGCGCAACGCGTGAGATATACAAGACACTTGGGGCTGTGAACTCGGATCAGTTGGGCAATGGATCGATGCTCGAGTTCTAATGCTCGATTGATGCTGCTTGCACGAGTCGATTGAAAAGATCTTGACCGAGCTTTGGATCGCTTGTCCGCTCTGGATGCCATTGGATAGCCAACAAGAAGGCGCGATTCGGATCATCGAAGGCTTCGATGATGCCATCGGGAGATTTGGCAAGGACTCGGAAGTTTGCCGGATCGCTGACTGCTTGTCGATGCCCTGACCAGATGGTGCCAGATGGGAGAATGGACTCATTATTCGATTCGATCGTGTGTTCGTTATCCCAGTGTGAAGCATGGGTTGCGAGGGTGTCTGGGAGGTGTTGGTTGAGGGTGCCGCCTCGGCAGAGGGCGAGCATTTGCATTCCTAGACAGATGCCGAGGACTGGGATATCTGGATGGTGATCGAGTTGCTCGATGAGCTGGGTCTCGAAAGATTGGCGTGCTTCGATGACTGGGATGGAGGCTTTGTGGGTTGGCTGGCCGAAGGATTCGGTTTTGGGATCGTCGCCGCCGGAGAGGATGAAGGCGTCGAAATGGGTGATGAGATCTGCTGCGTTGGCTGGGATTGGCGGGAGGATGACTGGGATGCCACCGGCTTGGTGAACGGCATGGGCGTAGGTCATGGTGAGATAGGCGGTTGGGCGATCTTTTCGGATCATGAGATCGGAAGTGATGGCGATGAGCGGGCGGGATTGTGAGGTAGATTCGTTCATGATTCTTGTCTTTGTCGGCATAGTCTGGGGCATGTGTCCATCATCTGACGATAGGATAGAGATATGTCGATACGCACACTTTGTATTTGGATTATTGTCGCTGGCATTCTTGGAGCTGGCGTGATCGCAGTTCGGGCTCGTCAGGCGAAAACCGCAGCAATGGTTCCGGTATCAACCATGCGTACCTTTGGCTTTGATCCAGCACATGTTGATGGGCTCGTTCGGATTGTTGATGGGAAACGCGAGATCCTTGAGCGAGATCCTGAGACTCCCGATCAATGGGTGATCCATTATACTCGCGGCGGGCTGGACCGGGCATGGGGTGTTGAATCGATCAAGGCTCGTAGTGGGATTCGGGCATTGGCGACGGCTCAGATTCAACTCTCGGATGTTGATCTTGTCTCAGCAGAAGGGGGCGAGCTTGAGATTCGCCGAGGAGATGGGAGTTGGATTTGGGTGGTCTTTGATTCGGAATCTGCGGGCGGTTTTACTGGGGTTCGTGTTGAAGAGCGAGGCCAAGATGGGATTGCGACCAAACGCTGGTTTGGACGGGTTGATCGATCGATTGTAGAAACCTTTGTTCACAACGGAATGATGAAGTGGCGATCGCGTCGGCTGTTTAATCTCTCGAACTCTGGTGTACGCTCTGTAGAACTCGAAGCTGGCGGCGCGAAGGTTGTGCTTGCTCGAACAAGAACCGGGTGGGTAATCGAAGAACCTTATGCTGTTCATGGTGATCGGGAGACTATTGAAGATTTGGTAAAGGTGTTGATCTCACTTCAGGCAAATGCGTTTATTGATGACGATCAAGATGCGGCAACAAGCGGGTTTGAGACGCCGATTGCGACGGTTCGAATGGGAGCTGGGGAATCATATGTAACGCTGGTGATTGGGAGCCGGGCAGATGTTGGTGGATCGTTGGTGTATGCGAAGATTCTCAATGCTGATGATACCGCGGTAGTGACGCTTGAGAGCGAGCAACTCGCCAAGCTGACATCGTCTGCGCAGGCCTATATGAGTAAGACACCGAGCCCGCAAGGGACAGCCTCGATTGAAACTGTGCGGATCAATGGGCGTGATGGAGTTGCTCGATTGAGTGCAACGCGTTCTGTTGGGGAATGGATGATCGGGGATGCGAAGGCTGATAGTCTCAATGGCGAAGCAATTGATCGGTTGGTTCGTGTTTTGACGCGTGATGAGGCTCAGATTGTTCAGGTATTCGATGCGAATATTGATGCGAATATTCTTGGAACAGTTGAGCTTGTCGGATCTGATGGTGTGGTTCTGGATCGGTTTGATATTGCGATTGATTCTACTGATACTGGGATGCGATCATTGATCATGCGGGCACTGGACAACGACCACCAGGCTGTATGGGTCTTTGAGACTGAGGATGCGGTTGCAACTGGGGCTTGGCTGACTGCGGTTGCGAGCAAGCGTCGCCCGTAGTTTTTAGATCGGTTTTTCGATCAAAGCTGATTATGAGAGAACAGGTGCGTTTTGTGCGATGTCGCTGCGGAACTGCATGCCTTTGAAGTGGATCTTGTCGGCTGCTTTGTAGGCGAGATCTCTGGCTTGCTCGATAGTGTCGGCGAGTGCGGTGATTGATAGTACACGCCCGCCCGAGGTCACAAGGAAACCGTTTTCCATGAGTTTAGTGCCCGCATGGAAGACACGAACGCCTTCGATTGCTTCGGCATCTTCTACGCCGGTGATGACATCGCCAAACTCAGGATTTTGGGGATATCCACTTGAGGCGAGTACGACACAAACGGATGCCTTTGGTGAAAACTTAACATCAACTTGATCGAGCGTGCCTTGGGCGGTTGCCCAGAGGAGTTCGAGCAGGTCCGATTCGAGGCGGGTCACGAGTGGTTGGCATTCTGGATCACCAAAGCGGACATTGAACTCAAGAACCTTTGGTCCTGCAGCCGTGAGCATGATCCCGGCGTAGAGCACGCCTTTAAAATCAATTTCGTCACGGCGAAGAACATCTGCGATTGGGACGAGTACTTCAGACTCGATCTGCTGCATTGTTTGGTCGTCGATGGTGTTGGCTGGGCAGAATGCGCCCATGCCGCCGGTGTTTGGGCCTTGATCTCCGTCAGCCAATCGTTTGTGATCTTGGCATGGCGGAAGCACGAGGATGTTGTGTCCGTCGAGGAGCGCGAGGACGGAGACCTCGGTGCCGTTGAGTTTTTGTTCGACGAGGACTTTCTTGCCTGCGTCGCCGAAGATTCGTTTTTCCATCATATCACGGGCAGCTTTGATGCCTTCAGCGTTTGTTGATGGAACGATAACGCCTTTGCCCTTTGCGAGTCCTGTCGCTTTGATAACGAATACATCGTCGCGTGTATTGAGGTACTCTTCGAGATGATTGAAGTGGGTAAAGACTTTGCCCTCTGCTGCGGGTACGGAGGCGGCTTTCATCATCTGCTTGGCGTATCCCTTGTCTGCTTCGAGCATTGCGCCCTTTGCACCTGGACCAAAGACGAGCCGGGGTGAGCCATCGGCTTTTTTGTTTAGGGTATCTGCCCATCCTTGGGCCAATGGATCTTCTGGGCCGATGACGATGAGTCCAATATTTACTCGATCACAAAACTGGACAAGGCGGTAGAGCTCTTTGCCGCTGGCAGGCACATCGATGGGCTGGGCAAGCGTGGCGATCCCAGGGTTTTCCATGTGGGTTGCGTAGAGGGTTCCCATGCGTGGGGAGTCGGTCAAGCCAAGCGCGAGGGCGTGCTCGCGGGCGCCGCCGCCGATGAGGAGTACATTGATCGATTCTGGGATATTCATGCTCGATGATAGACTCGTCGATGGCGGATTGAACCTTGAAAATGACATGAAAAAGCCCGAAGATTGCTCTCCGGGCTCAATAGGGTTCTATAGATTTTTAACCTATTGGATTATGGGCAGCCTGCATCGAAAAGATTGAGGAATGCCGAGACATCGAAGAAGTTGTATTGCCCATCGCTATTGAAATCCACTGCCGGATCCTGAGCGTTGAATGCAGTTAGGAATGCTGAAACATCGAAGAAGTTGAGTGTGCCATCGCCGTTGATATCCGCCGGGCAGTTGCTTGGAGCCTGATAGGTTGACAAATCAGACATGAAGAAGTCTGGGTCTTGTCCATTGCCTGCCGAGATACCACAGATTGCATCGCCCGAGTCAATGTTTTCCCAAGACAGAACAATCGTGCCATCGAAGTGGAGTTCGATCTGCATGGTGTTGTTGTTTGTGTTGGAATACTCTGTCACATTGTCATAACTAATAATCATTCGATCTGCAAGTTGCTGTTGATAGACGGTACCAGAACTTGAAGGATTGAGGTCATCGAAGAGGATTGATACACGAGCGGTATCGAAGTGATCGGAAAGGGATTCGGTATAGTCGGTATCAGATGAACCGAAAGTGACATAGCCGTTGGAACCGACATAGAACGATCCATATGCTTGGCCGTAGATAAGGACCGTGTTTCCACCTGAGATATTGATCAAATCTGAATCATCATCGCCTAAAGAGATAATGGAACCATCAGTTGGCTCATATGGAAGCACGCCGCCAGCGAGTGGTTCGATGGTTGCGGTGTAGTCTTCTGCCGTGCCGCTTGGTGTGAGGGTGAGGGTGAGTCCTTCGAGATCAAGCCCGCTGTTAAACTCTTCAGTGAAGAAGTCTGGGATATCTGGGGTGGTGAAGGTATAGCCAACGCCGCCGTTGTCGTCGGTGGACATATTGCCCGCTTGATCTTGGGCTTGAACGGTGAAGACATAGGTTGTCTGGTCGATCAAGCCGGTGATATTGAGTGCTTGGGTGGACATGAGTGCATTGGCACTCACCGAATCATTAAGCGAGAAGATGCTGGTGCCATAGTTCACGATGACGCTTGCAGCTTCATCAAGATCAACATTGACCGTCGCAGCCCGAGGCTCAATGTTTGATACAGTGACATTTTGAACAGTTGGTGCCACGCAGTCGATGGTGGCGGCCGCCATCACAACGACATTGGTGGTTCCGTTGCCGTTGTCTGCATCGATGTATGTCGCGGTAAGTGAATCCCCCTCGTTGACATGGATGAAGGCTGCAGGATCAGACTCTGAGAATGTGAACGAGGCGGTGAATGTTGCAGATTCAGCCGCGGTTTCGGTCAATGTGAGTGTCAGTGGGCCGAGAAGATTTGAATCTGCATCAATCAGCACATCGACTGTTTCGATGAGCAGATCTGAAGTGTTCAGATCACAATCGACCACCTTGACGGTTGTCGCGCCTTCGCATGAGAAGATGTTTCCGCCGATGGAGACGAGGCCTGCCGACGAGCAGTTGATTAGGGTGGTCGAGGTCACGAGCCCGAAGGTTTGTGATGGGCCGACGGGGATGTTGAACCCGCTGACTTCAACGGTGTATGCACCCGGGATCGGGTTCATGATCGAGACTTGCTCGATGTTGTTGAGGTGATCTGCAACCGATTGAACCGCCCCACCGTTTGGATTGCTTGGGTCGAGTGTCCAAGGGAGGACGACATTGCCGAGGGGATCGATGATGCGGAGATCAAGGTCGTTGACGAGCGCATTCGTGACCGCAGGTGCAGCTGGTGCGTCGTCCCATGCGATGGTTGCTTTGAGTTCTGTCTCGCCAGCCCCAACGATGATGATTCCTGCGTAGGTGCCGCCTTGGGAGACTTCAGACTCGATGATGTTCTCAGCGATGACGGTGTCGATCGCTGCGATTCCTCGGATTGAGCCGTAGCCGTACTTGTAGTCTGGGCCGGTGTTCCCTCTGTCTTCTGCCGTGTTGGCGAACAATGCTTTGAGGGTGGCGTTCATGAGATCATCACGATCTGGGAAGGTGATGCGGTATTGTTCGAGGATGAGTGCAGCTACGCCGGTGACTGTTGGAGCAGCCATCGATGTACCACATTTGACATTGTACCCGCCGGAGGAACTCGTCGAGGTCACACCACCATCGCCGCCACTCTGGCAGCCGGGCGCTGAGATATCTGGTTTGATTCGCCCATCATCTGTTGGTCCCCATGATGAGAATGAGCTGGTGAAATCGGTGTCGGAATCAACCGAACCAACAGTGATATGGTTCTTTGCACATGCTGGCGGTGCGGTCGAGAAGAACTCGCCGAAGTTGCCGTTGTCATCACCTGTACAGCGCGACACTTGGCGTTCGTTGCCATTGGCCCAGACGATACGGAATGGGCCGTTGATTGACCCCTTGGCGATCGTATCGATCAGGGCACTGGTGACATTGTAGTTGCCGGTCCAATCGCAGGGGTATCCGTTTGGCGCGGTGTTGGTGCCGATGGAGTTGTTTGCGATATCGGCGTTGTATGTCAAGATAGCAGATGTGTAGTCCGCTTCGATATCACCCGGATCGGTGTAGAGGAAGCCTTCGGTGAGTCCGCCATCTTGTTCGAATCCAAAGGAGATGAAATCTACGCCCGGTGCCATGCCTCGGTTGTTGATATTGCCTGTGCCATCGCCGCCGATGGTGCCGCCAACATGGGTGGCGTGATCAGAAATTCCTGCGGTATCTGTCGCACCAATCGTCAGGCGTGAGCCAAAGTCATTGTGCTGGAACATTTTGCCGCCGTCGTAGACGAGCACAGTGACCCCTGAACCATCGAGTGAGTAAGGTATCGAGTTGAGTGTGTTGGCACCGACCAAGGCACGGTTTGAGCTATTGAGATCTTGCATCGCTGGGAGCGGCGGCTCGACCCACATGACCGCATCGTCGGCTGCGAGTTGTTTGATTTGGTCCGCTTTGATCGCGATGACGATCGAGTTGACGGATTTGATCTGAGAAAGAACTTGGCCGTTGAAATCTTGTGCCAATCGAGCGGACTCGACGACGCGATCTGCATCTGTATGGAACATGACAATGACGGCGACCGATGGGTCGAGGTCTTTGGCTTGGAGTTCGTCAATGCTCATGACGCCAGCGTCGCTGAGCTCGCGCAGGGCTTGATGTTTTCTGACATCATCTTGCGAGAGCATCCAAGGATGGATGAGATCGCTTTGAAGATCACGATGGAGTTTGTGGGTTGGATTGATTTGGTTGATCGATGCGAGTGCAGAACGAGAAAGCATCTTTGCATCGGCATCTTGATCGAGGGTAGCGAGGAAGCTTGTTGAACCGAGCGAGGTTGTGAGATGGAGACCCGCAGCTGCGAGTTGTGCACGCTGCGCTTGGGTGACCTGGTATTCGAGGTGGACCAATACGCGTGATTGGTTGGGGCGAGCCGAGAGTTCAGCGATTGATTCGTTAAGCTGGATAGCACTCATCGAACGAACGATTTCATTCTGCCCAGAACTCCACTTGAGTGTGGTTGTTGTCGGCGTTATCGCGGTTTGTGCATTGAGCGCCGATGCCATGCCTGCTGATGTAGCAAGTGCGATAGCAAGGCGCACGGAAGTTCGTGTGCGTGGTCCTGAATTCATTTGATTCCAGCTCCGGTTGGTGATTGATCGAGGGAGGGTGAACATAACCCTTCCGCGTAGACAGCGGAAAAGACACGATATTCTCCTGAATTTCGGCGACTTTGTCAAGGGGGTATATTGACTATTTGCCCTGTTATTGGACGGTATTAGTCGTTTTTTGCCAAAGAAGACATTGCAGAAACGATCGCTTGGTCTCGTGGAATGAGTTGGGCACGATCGGCATCGGAACGGGCTTTGAACTCGATGGATTCGGCTTCGATGGTCTTTGGCGAGATGATGAACCGGACGGGGATGCCGACGAGGTCTGCGTCTTTGAACTTTGAACCAGGACGATCGTCGCGATCATCGATCAAGACATCGATGCCTTGGACGCTGAGTTCTTTGGCGAGTGTGTGGGCTTCTTCCATGACACCCTCAGCCTTTGGCTTGAGGGCGATGATCTGCACATGGTATGGCGCGATGGCCGCGGGCCAGATGATGCCGTTGTCATCGTGGGACATCTCGATACATGCCGAGAGCGTGCGAGAGACCCCGATGCCGTAGCATCCCATGATGACATCTTGCTTTTTCTGGTTCTTGTCAAGAACAGACAGCCCCATAGCTTGTGAATACTTCGTTCCGAGCTTGAAGATGTGCCCCACTTCGATGCCTCGGCGTTCCTCAAGGAAAGCACCGTCGGCCCGTGGAGACGGATCGCCGGCTTGGGCATTGCGGATATCAGCGACCTTGATCGAGTTGCTCGCGATGTGAGTCGCCATATCGCGCGACCAGTTGAATCCGGTGATGTGATGATCTTTTTCGTCGGCTCCTGTTCCCCATGAGTTTGCACCGAGTGCGTCGGGATCGACTACGAGAACTTGCTTGATGGTGTCGATGGTCTTTGGAGAGACATAGCCAATGATGAAACCGGCCTCGATTGCTTGCTTCTCAGGTGCCAGTTCGACGCTCACGCCTACGGCATCGCGGACCTTTGCTTCATTGACATCATGATCGCCTCGGACGACTGCAACAACCCACCGCGGGGTTTCTTCGATGGTCTGAAAAACGATGGACTTGAGCATGCCAGATGCTTGAAGCCCCAGATGCTCGGCGACGCCATCAATGCCGGGCATATTTGGTGTATGGTGCTTGGCGATCTCGGCTGATGGAGCAAGATCAAACGAATGCGGGCGGGTGCCAATCTCAGCTTTCTCTACATTGGCAGCGTATCCGGATTGTGGACAAACAAGAATGGTGTCTTCGCCAGATTCACAGTTGACCATAAACTCATGTGATGCCGAGCCGCCGATTGGGCCGGCATCTGCCTCGACCGCGGAAAAATCGAGGCCGCAACGGGTGAAAATATTGGTATATGCTTGATACATCTTGTCGTAGGCAGCGTTGAGACCGGCTTGGCCTTCGAGTTCCATATGGAAGGAGTAGGCATCCTTCATGATGAACTCGCGACAACGCAAGAGCCCTGCGCGTGGTCGGGCTTCATCGCGGAACTTGGTTTGGATCTGATACAGATTGAGCGGGAACTGCTTGTAGGAAGTTAATGCGCCGCACATGAGATCGGTGATGACTTCTTCGTGGGTTGGCCCCAGGGCAGTGCGTCGGCCGTGACGATCTTCGAAGGTAAACAGAAGATCGCCATAGTCCACATCGCGTTTGGTATCTTTATAGAGTTCGATGGGCATCATGGCAGGCATGAGCATCTCGGACGCGCCCGCAGCGTCCATTTCTTGACGGACAATCTCTGATATTTTCTTGAGCGATCGCCATGCCAGGGGAAGATAGTTGTAGATACCTGCACCGACTTGACGGACATAGCCCGCGCGGGTGAGGAAGATGTGGGATGGTGTTTTGGCATCGCCCGGAGCTTCTCGTGTGGTCGGGATGAGTGTTTGTGACCACAACTGGACACAGCCTGCAGCTGCGTTGAGGTAGGATGGGCGGATTGAATCTGATTGTGTGTTGAGCGTAGACATATCGGCAAAGTTTACGCCTTGCAGACTCGGTACGCTCTCTAGATTTGAAGTTAAACCCGAGTTTGTGCGTTGGGCTTCGATTCGACGAGCGTCTGTGTTTGAGTGGCCATCTTCGACCAATAGGCCAGCCGATCTTGAGCGTTCGGAAGGGTTCTGGCACCTTGCCACCAACATGTTTCGAGAGGGATCGCCAGATCGGTCGCGAGATCAAGCATCTGCTGATTGGTCAGATCGACAAACGGGGTTTCGATGATGACTTCTACAGCCGTACTGGAGTTCGCATCGATTGAAGCGAGCCGTGAAGCGAGGATTGCTCGATCAATGGCATCTCCGACTTGATCGATGAGATCTTCGATAGACTCTTGAGATTCTGGGCGCATGACACGGATAGGCCAAACGACTTTACGGATTCCCGCTTGAAGTGCGATTTGCGCCGCTTGAAGAAGCATGCGAGATTGGAGCAAACCGATCGAGCCGGCATCGAGGGATTGGGTATCCTCAGGAGGGTACACTGACTCGTTCGGGAAGATATCGAGCCCATAGACGCTCGCCTGGCGGACGATTGCCGGATCGACAGCCGAGATCATCAGGTCGATTTCTTGAGTGCATTCCCACCATGCTGGCAAAAGGATGGATGCTGGCGTTGCCGAGAGATGCTGCTGCTCGCTCGCCATAGCGCAGGCGACAAGCGACTCGACGCTGGCGTCGGAGATGATCACGCATTGCTCTTGTGTAAATCGTGGGACGATCATTTCCGCATTCTAACAGAGATCCTGACTGTTTGCATCGATTTGAGGGTAGAAATGAGCACAGGGATTAGTAATTCGGAGTAGGAGCGCGGAAATCGTCCGTATTGATGGATTTGAAATACTCAATAGTCCTTTGAAGCCCCTCGTCGAGTTCAATCGTCGGGTTCCAATCGAGCAGTTCCTTTGCTCGTGTGATATCTGGCTGGCGTTGGAGCGGGTCGTCTTCGGGGAGCGGAGCAAAGATAAGCTTGCTTGACGAGCCCGTAAGCTCAATGACCTTCTCAGCGAGTTGTTTGATGGTGAACTCGTTTGGGTTGCCGATGTTGACCGGCTTATAAACCGAATCATCGGTTGCCATCAGGCGGAGAAAACCTTCGACAAGATCATCGCGATAGCAGAATGATCGGGATTGTGAGCCATCGCCGAAGATAGTGATATCTTTGCCTTTGATGGCTTGAAGGATAAAGTTGGAAACCACGCGGCCATCGAAAGGGTGCATTCTTGGGCCGTAGGTATTGAAGATCCGGGCGACTCGGATGCTGAGTCCATGCTGGCGGTGATAATCTGAAAAGAGGGTTTCGGCAGCCCGTTTGCCCTCGTCATAGCAAGCGCGTGGACCGATGGGGTTGACATTGCCTCTGTATGACTCTGGTTGAGGATGGATTGTCGGATCGCCATAGACTTCAGAGGTTGATGCCTGGAACACCTTGGCACCGCACCGCTTGGCCATCCCAAGCACATTGATGGCCCCCATGACGGATGTCTTCATGGTTTTGATTGGGTTGTATTGATAATGCCCTGGAGCTGCGGGGCAGGCGAGGTTGTAGATCTCATCTACTTCAAGCCAGATCGGATGGGTGACATCATGGCGAATGAGTTCAAAGTTACTGTGATCAAGCAGATGAAGTACATTGGATTTTTGTGATGTGAAGAAGTTATCGAGGCAGATCACATCATGCCCATCGCTCACAAGACGATCGCAAAGATGGCTTCCGAGAAAACCCGCGCCGCCGGTAACAAGAACTCGTTTGATTGACATCGGTTTTACCCTCTTTGAATCGGATGACTTGTGTTATGAATGTGTCCGTATATCGGCATGATCTGTAGCAATCTGGCGTGCATATCGGATCATTGCGTCAATTGGTGACCATGCAGGTGACCAGTTGACGCCGGACTTGGTCTCTGACATATCGGCGCAAGTATAGTGCTGATAGGTCGATACCATTTCTTCTGGCATCTCAAAGTACTCTGGAACAACTTTGGTCCCGATCGCATCATTGATCGCATCAACAATATCGTTAAACGAGGTTGTTTGTCCTGAGCCGAGGTTGTAGATTCCTGGCTTGATGCCTTTGACTGCCCCTGCGATTGTGCAGCCGACAACATCCTCAACAAAGATCTGGTCGCGCTGGTGTTCGCCCATTTTGAATAACCGGGCGGTGCCTGTTTCAAGGATTTGGTTGGTGAGGTGCATAACCATCGAGGCCATCTTGCCTTTTCTCGCTTCGCCGGGTCCGAATACATTGAAGTATCGAAGACCAACCACATGTGGGAGCGATTCGCCAGCAGCTTCACGCATTGCAAAGAACCGCATGACCTCGACATCCATCAACCACTTCGAGAAGCCATACACATTGTTTGGTACACCAGCAGCATCAACCGGGAACGGGATTCGATCGTCAGCAACCGCGGGTGAGCCGTAGGTCGCTGCGCTTGATGCGTAGACCAAAGGGATATCACACTCGACACAAGACTCAAGAATCTCTGCGAATGGTTCGGTGTTGGCATCGAGCATCTTCTTTTCATCAAACTCGAGTGTGTCGGTGATCGCTGCGAGATGAAAAACCGCTTTGGGTTGTAAACCGAGCAGGGCTGGTTGCCAGCTCAGGTCGCCAACGGAGTCTGAAAGAACAGATCCCTTGAATGGCCCAACCCCAGCACGCTCGCAGGCTTCGACGATGTTTGCGTACGATCCTGTTCTGAAATCATCAACAACATAGATATGGGCGTCTGGCTCGTTGCTCATGAGTTTGGCGACGAGGTTTGAGCCAATAAAGCCTGCGCCGCCAGTAACGATATAGGTTGGTTGGTTCGATGACATGGATGATTGTAGCTCGCTCGATTATGGCGATTCTTGATCTTCAGGCAAAGGCGGGAGTTTAAGAAGTTGCCCGATTGCGATTGAATCCATTGAGCGGAGAACATCACGATTTGATTCGAAAATAAACTTGGCATGGCGAGATGAGCCGTAGATTCTTTGGGAGATCAGCGAGAGTGAATCGCCAGAACTCACGACATATTCGATGACCTTTGATCCGTCATCTGTGTGAGGCGTAATCACACCGGGCAGAGCTTGTTCGCCAGTGAGTATGCCCTGGATATTGGTCTTATCCTTTGGTATTCGCAGCACCATGCCAGGTTTGAGTTTGCGCGGATCGACTCGGGGATTGGCCTTGGCGATAATTGCCCAGTCATCGATCGAGCCAAAGTATTGCTTGGCGATGGTCTGCATGAGTTCGTTTGGTTGAACGATATGCTCTGTAAACTCTGGCGGGATAAGCACAGGGATCTGCTTTGGTGGCGCGACGATTGGATCTTTGATCAGTTCTGGGGTCGTCTCTGGTTCAGCCTGGGTTGGGGATATTTGTGGAATATCTGATTCGACGATTGGTTTACTTTGACCCACTGGATTGGTGGCGAATGTGATGGAAGGCTCTGACTGGTGTGACGGTTGCCACATCCAGTACACACCGATCCATACAAGCACGAGCATGCACAAGCCGAAGAAGATTCTTGATGACCGTTCATCCATACCAAAGCCCCGATTACTTATCTCTTTATAGGATGAGTCTACCGGAAATCGTCCAAAATTGCCAACTCAATCACAACCGAGATTTATGAATCGGCGTTCTGTGCTTCTGCCTCGGCTGCCAATCGACGCATGCTCAGGTCCTTCTTGCGTGACCACACCAAAGGCGAGGCGACAGCGATCGAGGAATAGGTACCGACGAGGATACCAACGAGTAGTGCGAAACTGAACGCATGAACACCCTGGCCGCCTCGGGTATAGAGGAGGAACACAGCGAGTAGGGTGGTGCCCGAAGTGATGAGCGTACGCGAGATGGTCTCGTTGATAGAACGGTTGATGACTTCCTTGGATGCGTAAGAGAGCTTGCCTCGATTTTCGCGGATACGGTCCATGATGACGATCGTATCGTTGAGCGAATACCCGATAATGGTGAGCAATGCAGCAACGAGGTTGAGGTCAATCTTGAATGGTTCGATCATCAGCGTGTTGGTGATGCCGCTGAACGCAGGCATGTCATAGATGATCTCTGCGAGTGCGAGGAAGCCGATTACACACAGAACATCGTGTGTCAGGGCGACGATCGCAGCTGCGGAATATCGAACCGAACCGAATCGTACCCAGATATAGATCAGGATAAGCAAGAGCGAGAGGAGAACCGCGGCGAAAGCTGTGGCTCGGAAGTTCTCAGCGATTGCTGGCGAGAAGGTCTGGACGCTGAGTTGGTCTGACGAGTTGGCCAACGATGCAAGGATCAGGTCCCACTCACGCCCGGCCACTTCCAAACGCCATGCGTCGGCATTGGAGAAGAAATCGAGACCTGGATCGAGTACGACAACAACGAAGTTCTCGACCGCCTGTGCATTGCCTTTGGTGACGATGAGATCGGTCTTTCGGCCGATGATATCGGAGAAATCATCTTTCTGGCGGGTGATGTCCAATCGGCTCTTGATCTGATCGATTGTTTGGACCGGCGAGAGGTTTTCGATGTAAATCGCGACGCCGCCGGAGAAACTGGAAACATCGTTGCGGATATCTGTCCGGTTGATGTTCTCGCCAAGGCGATCTTCGAGGATCGGATAGACCGGCGCCCCGTTTACGCTATCGCTGTGCGAGAACTCGAACTCCAATGGCGGAGGTACATCGAGCATGCTCTGGAATGAACCAGTGATTGCTTTGCCAATTTCATCGCGACGATCAGATGTTGTTTTGATGATAAATGTGCTTGATGTCACGCCATCAGATTGTGGGTTTATAGGGATGACTTCTGCATTACGCAACGGCTCAAGGATTGGGTTTTCTGCAAGTGCATGGACCTTATCCTGAACTTCTGAGCGAGTCATGGTCAAGAGCGAATCATCTGTACTGTTCGCATCGTGCTTGAACTTGAGGGTGACTTGTGTACCGCCACGGAACTCTGTGTCGAGCATTTCTGCTCCTTGAGAGACAACCATGAAGATACCGAGGGTGACGATTCCTAATGAGATTACGGAGGTAATCCAACGAAGCCCGATCCAGTTGATGTTTGGATGGAGTATGCGTTCGAGTGGTTTGATCACCATCGGAAGCATTGTCATTTTACGAATCTTGAGCTTGTCTACAAGCGTGGACATGATGAGGCGGTTGATGAACAACGCGCTGATCATGGTACAGACGACACCTATGCCCAGGGTGATCGCAAAGCCTCGGATTTCTTGGGTGCCGACATTGGCAAGCACCAAACAAACGATAAGGTTGGTGACATTGCCGTCGACGATTGAACTAAGTGCTTTGGTATAGCCGGCTTTAACTGCTTGACGCAGATCGAGCCCGTCTTTGAGTTCTTCGCGGATGCGTTCGTAGATCAGTACATTGGCGTCCACCGCCATACCGAAGGTTAGAATGATGCCAGCGATACCTGGGAGGGTGAGCGATGCACGCGAGAGCGCGAGGGCACCGAGGATGAGCAGCGCGTTGGCTGCAAGACACAGCACAGCGACAAGCCCGTATCCAAAGTAGTAGAACACCATGAACACGGAGATGATAATCAGCGCGAGCTTACCCGCATTCATGCCTGAAACCAGGTTGTCTTGGCCAAGATCTGGTGCGATCGTGTTTTCGGAAAGTGGCTCTGGCGAAAGTTTAGCTTGGAGAGAACCAGCACCGAGAACACGAACAACATAGCGAATCTCTTCCATAGAGAACTCGCCTTCGATAATCCCCTGGTTGGTGATCCGTGCGTTGAGTGTTGGTGCAGTGAAGACCTGATCGTCGAGAAGAACCGCCATGTGTGCCCCGACATTGTCGCCGGTGAGTGCGCCCATACGATTGGCACCTGATGGGTCCATCTGGAACCCGATTGCGGGGCGTCCGAGTTGGTCAGAGGTTTGGTAGGCGCGGGCGACTTTCCATCGTCCTTCTTCTTGGGTCATCCGCAAGCCACGGGCATCCCATGCGAGCATGTAGTAGTCGCCGTTAAACTCTTCGACGACATATCCGGTGCCGCCGTAGTTGTAGAAGTATGCGGATGGATTTCTGGTCATCGATTCGTAGGACGAAACGGAGCTGTACCATGAATCCTGCTTGTTAATTTTAAACCAACGCGCGTCACGGGTGCCGGCTTGCTTTGGTCCCTTTTCATGGAGCAGTTCGCGGAGCCTTGCTTCCTCTGGGTGGGTGAAGCCGGTGTTGCCTCGCCCTGAAGGATCGACGGAGATACGGAAACTGAGCACACCCGATGCTTGCACAAGGCGTTTGAGGTCTGCGGTGTCGTCAAGCGATTTGCGGT
The DNA here is from genome assembly GCA_024280755.1 of Planctomycetota bacterium. Taxonomy (GTDB): domain Bacteria; phylum Planctomycetota; class Phycisphaerae; order Phycisphaerales; family UBA1924; genus UBA1924. The sequence goes on along the minus strand of JAJRPN010000019.1, from coordinate 26,132 downwards.
TTGCTGAATATTCGTCGTAGGCAGCGATGACGGAATCGAGCTGGTCGCCGATCTCTGGATATTGATCGCGGATGCGTGTGAGCGAGCGTTCGCGTGCGCTGGGGACATTGATGTAGTCATCGCCGTCTTTGAGTGTTTTTTGTGTTGATGATTGTTCGAGCGCGCGTTTGACTGTTTCTGGAGATACGGCGGTCGAGAGTGCGAGATCGCGAGCGAGTTCGTAATCGAGTTCTGCCTGTGCTGCTTGGCTGGCGAGCTGATCGAGGATCTCGTCGGCGACATCAACATTTGAACCCATCATTTTTAGTTGGGCACGAAGAGCCTGAGCGGTATCGAAGGCGGTTGCAGCCGTGTTGATCGAATCGAGAACAACCGGGCTGGCTGCACCAACACGCACGATCTCTGCGGCACGGTCGTCTGCGCCCAAACGCATGATGCGTTCGAACTCATCGGCGTCAATCGCGGAAACTGAGAGCTTGGCGAGTTCTGCTTCAAAAGCGGTCTTGAGCCCCTTGACATGATCGCTTGGCAATGGCATCGTGATTTCGATGCGATCTTGGCCTTGACGAACAATCGAGATCTCATAGAGCCCGTTGGGGTCGATGCGCTTCTTGAGCACTTCGATCACCTGCGGAATCACTTCGCCAGCGGTCTCCGAGGAGGCGATTTCGACTGAATAGATCAGCGAAGCACCACCCTGGAGGTCTTTACCGAGCCCGATCTTTTTCGATGGAGGGCTGGAAACAACAAAGGCGAGAATCAACATCGCAATAGCGATGGTCAAGTTGCGGACATAGTGTCGCATGTGTATAAACCTCTCCGGCTGTGGAGTATAAATCGTGTCTTCGACAGATCAATCAGGAAACAGAATCGAGTTGTGCATCTGCATCACTCGCTGAATCTTCTTTTGCTCGTTTGGATGAATCGAGAACAGTTGAAACCGACCCGCGAGCGAGCCAGAGTCTTGTATGTGAGGACTTGTCGGTTTCGAGCAAGACCTCGTCTTCTTTGATTTCGATAATGGTGCCGATAATCCCACCAGCAGTGCGGACTTTGTCACGCTTGGCGAGTTTTTTGAGCATCGCTGCCCGTTTTTTCTTCTCTTTGCGACCTGACATCGACATGATCAGGAACATCCCGACCATCATGATGATCCCAAAGAACATGATATTTGGACTTGAGCCTGTGCCCTGTTGCCCAGCGGGAGCGCCATTAGCACCTGTTGCTTGGGTTGTTGTGGGTGCAGCCTGTCCACCAAGCACTTGGGCAAGTGTTGGATTCAGGGGGGTCGTATTCAAATAGACCAGCGGCAAGCTGATTTCTTGGGTCATTATGAACCTTTCAAGCCTTTACATGTCCCTGACGAACCGTTCGCGAACAGGGTCACGATGATAGGACAGGTGCATCGAAGAAGTAAGTAATCATCCGAACCTCTTTCGAGAAGATGTGGATCTGTTTTCATGCTCGATTCGCAACGATTGTTGCCAGATGCGGTCGCTTGGACACAAACGCATCCCAATCATCCGTTCGGATGGCCTCGCGCAAATCGCTGGTCAGCCTTTGGAAGAACCGCAGATTATGAAGAGTCACCAGCATCGGGCCAACCATTTCGCCCGCTTGAAACAGGTGGCGGAGGTAGCCTCGGGAGAATGCTCGTCCGTCTGGGGTTGACCAACCATGCAATGCCGGATTACAAGCCTGGCAGTCGCATCCGGGTTCAATCGGGAGGTCACTCTGGGCAAACTGCGCATTTCGAAGGCGAATCTGGCCGTTTCGGCCCGGTTCAGATGTAAAAGCATTTGCGTTTCGCCCGTTGCGGGTGGGCAGGACACAATCGAACATGTCGACCCCGGCAAGAACCGCCATCGTGATGTCGTGTTCATAACCAACACCCATGAGGTAGCGGGGTTTGTCGGCGGGCATTTTGGGTGCAGTATGGCGGACAATATTGGCGATGTCTTCGGTGGATTCCCCCACAGCGACCCCGCCGATGGCATAGCCCGGGAGATCGATATTGCAGATGTGTTCGATCGACCAATCTCGCATTTCAAGATTTGCGCCGCCTTGGATGATCCCGAAGAGAGATTGTTCGCTTGGACGGGTGTGTGCTTTTTTGCACCGGTCGAGCCAGCGAACGGTGCGTTCGTTAGCGATGGTCAATCTTGCTGTGTGGTCGTATTGGGTTTTCTTCTTTGTATCGCGATCGGTGGCTTTGTTGAGCCTTGGCTGATTCACATCGCCGGTGTTTGGATCGACCGAGGGCGGGCAATCGTCAAAGGCCATCATGATGTCTGGTCCGAGTTCATTCTGGACACGCATGGCGATTTCTGGGTTGAGCCGTACCATCGAGCCATCGAGGATGGATTTGAATGAAACACCATCCTCGTCAATGGCATTGATATCGGCCATTGAATAGGCCTGGTACCCGCCAGAGTCGGTGAGGATCGGACCATCCCAGTTCATGAACTTATGCACGCCGCCCATGTCACGGATGAGTTCTGATCCTGGACGGAGCATCAGGTGATAGGTGTTATTGAGCAGGATCTCTGCCCCACCTTGGCGGACCTGGTGCGGCAATATGCCCTTGACCGTAGCGCGTGTGCCCACTGGCATAAACGCCGGGGTTGCGAATGAGCCGTGGAGTGTGTGAACTCGGCCAACTCGGGCGTTGCCCGATGTTGCCTCTATATCGAATCTGAGTGGTGATGACATCGAAAGAAGATAGCACCGGCTTGGGCAAAAGACGATTTAAACATCGTGCTTGCTTGCAGCAGCGAGGGTTTTCTTTTCTTTCTCCGAAAGTGATGCGAGCCCTTTTTGTGACACCTTCTGAAGAATCTTGTCGATCTCATCTTGAGAAGGCCCAGATGTGTTTTTGTAGTTTCGGTAAGAGGAGTGTTTCTTGCCGCCCTTTGGTTTCTTCGTTTTTCGGCTGTCGCCAAAGATATCGAAAAAATCGATGAGCATCCCCGAGTTGCGTATAAAGAAGTAGCCTGCGATGGCTCCACCGATATGTGCTGCCTCGCCGCCGGCATTGGGCGAGCCCCTCAACAAACTGAACAGCGCGATGGCAACATAGCCATACGCGAAGGTTCGCATCTTCATCGGAATCGGTGGGAAGAGCAGGCGGATGACAGAGTTGGGTGAAATATGGGCACACGCGACAATGACGCCAAACACGCCCGCCGACGCACCGATCAGAGGCGTGTTGAATCCATCACGCAAGATATTCAATGAGGTGTATTCACCGAGCAGGTTGAGGATAATAAACAACAAGCCACCGGAAAGCCCACACATAAGGTAGAAGGCGAGGTATTTTTTGCGTCCTAAGTGTTTTTCGACCATCGGACCGAAGACCCACATTCCGAACATGTTGAAGATGACATGCATCAGACTGCCTGGATCATGGAGAAACTGGAAGGTGATAAGTCGCCAGACTTCGAGTCTTTGGATTGCGGAATGGACGGAGAGGAATCCGAAGTCGTACAAGCGGCCGAAGGTTGTGGTGGCGAGTAGATGGATAGCGATATTGATTACAATGATCCATGTGGTCACGGACCAGCCCGGAGCCCGGGCGAAGAGCCCTTGGCCGCCTCCGCCATAGGAGTTGCCCATGCCTCTGTTCGAGTTCACATAATCTCGATCATGAATACCCATATTGCTCTCCGCGCGTATCAAATGCTGTGTCGTTCATCGGAACCATACACCTTATTCCGATTTTCGGCTTGATTCTGTCGCCCGCTTGAGTGTTCGGCGGTCCTTCCGAGATAAAGATTCGATTCCGGTATCTGAAATCTTGCTCAAAATCCGGTCGAGTTCGCCCTGAGGGACGATTTCTTCGTCATCTTCATCGACCAAAGTGGCATTATTCTCGGTAGAACCTGTTTTCCACGCTTCGCCCTCGCTCGATAGGCCCGGGATCATCTGGCCATATTGGAGGAACTCAAGTCGGCGTTTTTCGATGGAGCAGACAATGCCTCCAAAGATGGCGATCGCGAGGAGAAACTTGCCATCGTCAAAGACAAACATCCCCAGCAGCCCCAATACAGTGGCGACCCCGATCCCAATATTGACGGTAAGAAACATGGATTTAGATTGGCTTCGCTTTCGCCAGAGAACGGCTTGGAGTATTCGAGCTGAATCCATCGGGTACATCGGCACACACAGATTGAACACAATCAGCACCATATTGATTGAATAGAACGCACGGATGACTTCGAGCCACCAGGTTGCTTGGCCACTGGTAAGTACAAGTTCTGAGGCACTCGCTCCGAGTGTCATGGGATTGAACGCCAATGACGACGCGGTGCCTGTCAAAAGATACAGCGGCACTGCAAAGAACGGAATCAATAGCAAGTTCATCATTGGGCCAGCGAACGCGACCTTGAGTTCTGATTTCCAATCTTCTGGGACTGTACACATCGCTAGACCGCCCAAAGGCCAGAGCATGATCTCGTTGGCTTGGCCACCGATGCGCCGGCACGCGATGCAATGCCCAAACTCATGCGCGAGTACAAGAATGATCATCGCGAGCAGGCGTGGCCAAACGAAAACAAAACCTTCTTGGTTGCCTGGGAGTGTAAAGATAAGTTCGCTGAGGAGATACACAATAAACAGCAGGTGAATCCGAACACGGATGCCTTTGATGGTGAAGATGGTGAAACCCCACGCGAGCGGGTTCTCACCATCGCCAAAGATACGCGCGAGGATAGCCTTGGGCTTGGCCAAGCGGTCGCCATCTTCCGAATCATATGAAGATTTCCAATCGCGATCACTCATCGTGTATCCATACACTCCAATCGCAAAGAAGATGCAGTTTCCTAACGAGCCACGGCCGTAAGGGAGTGATCTTCAGATGTACAAGTATCCCAAGCAAGACCACTCCCTCACGGTCGTGGCTCGTTGGAGAAAGCGAGTTATCTCCACCAGGTTGATGAGCCGTAGATTGCGTTGTCGCCCAGTTCTTCAGCGATGCGGATAAGCTGGTTGTACTTGGCATTGCGGTCTGATCGGCACGGGGCGCCGGTCTTGATCTGGCCACAGTTTGTTGCGACTGCGATATCAGCAATGGTCGAGTCTTCGGTCTCGCCCGAGCGATGCGAGAGCACGCACGAGAGGCGATTGCTCATCGCATAGTTCACAGCATCGAATGTCTCGGAGAGCGTACCGATCTGATTGACCTTGACGAGCACCGAGTTTGCACTGCCTTCAGCGACACCACGCTCGATATACTTCTTGTTGGTGACGAAGAGATCGTCGCCAACAAGTTGAACCTTGTCCCCGATGCGTTTGTTGAGCTTGGCCCAGCCTTCCCAGTCGTTCTCGGCAAGCCCGTCTTCGAGCGAGCGGATCGGGTAGCGATCGCACCAATCGGCCCAGAGTGAGATCAGATCGTCGCTCGACATGATCTCTTGGGATGAGCTGAAGAACTTGTATCCCTCTTTCCCATCTTTGGCTGCTTCGTTCCAGAGTTCGGATGTTGCAGGATCGAGCGCAACGAAGATTTCTTCGCCCCACTTGTACCCGGCTTTGTCGACGGCTTCCTCGATGATCTTGAGTGCGTCCTCGTTGTCTTTGAGGTTTGGAGCGAATCCGCCTTCATCGCCTACAGAGGTGGACATGCCTTTGGAATGAAGCACGCCTTTGAGTGTGTGGTAGATCTCGACACCCGCTCGGAAGGCGAGTCCAAAATCTTCAAAGCCCCAAGGCTGGATCATGAACTCTTGGAAGTCGACCGTGTTGTCGGCGTGCTTGCCACCATTGAGGATGTTGAGCATGGGGACGGGCAATGTCTTGGCACCCGAACCGCCAAGATAGCGATAGAGTGGCAAGCCCGATGCCTCAGCAGCAGCCTTCGCCACAGCGATGGACACACCAAGGATCGCATTGGCCCCGAGGACGGATTTATTCTCGGTGCCGTCGAGGTCGATCATGGCTTGATCGATGCCTTCTTGATCGCGGGCATCCATCCCTTCGATCTCGCAGGCGATTTTGTCATTGACATTGCAGACTGCTTGGGCGACGCCCTTGCCCATCCAGACATCGCCGCCATCGCGGAGTTCGACCGCTTCGGACTCGCCCGTGGATGCGCCAGATGGGACGGCTGCTCGTCCAACGACACCCGATTCGAGCACGACATCGACCTCGACGGTTGGATTGCCTCTGGAATCGAGGATTTGGCGTGCGTGGATGAGTTCAATATCGAATGCCATGGGTGCGCTCCGTTCGGATTGGTGTTCGACCGATGAAAGGGTCGAGGTCTGGAAAGAGAGTAATTATACAAGGATATCTGTAATACCGTGCATGTCGAGTGATTATCGGCTATCGTGAGAGGATTCGTGAAACTGGATTCGTAGAACTTTTCATATGACCCGGACGGCTGTTGCATGGCGATCACACCTGAACACTTTAAAGACCGACTCAACCACATCCGTGCCCGACTTGTTGACCAGGGCAAGCTGGTGGTCGAACTCACCGAACAGACCTTCAACACGATCTATGACCGGGATGCCCAAGCTGCAACATCGCTGATGGCCCGCGATGACGAGGTTGATCAGGCAGACATTGAAATTGAACGCGATGCGGTCGATCTGCTGACTTTGGCGATCCGAGATTCTTGCCCGATCGATCCAGCACAAATCAGAAGCCTGCTCACTGCGGTCAAGGTGAACAACGAACTCGAACGCATTGCCGATGCGACCACCGCGGTCGCTCAACAAGTGATCTTACTTGGTGATCGCACTTCACCCTTCCCAAAGACCACCCGGGTGATGACCAACTCAATCTTGGGTGTCTTGCGCGACACCGTCCGGGCGTTTCGCGATACCAATGCGGATAAAGCCAAAAAAGTCCTTGCATGCGAAGGCAACACGCTGGCGTTTCATGAGTTGATCACCCGTGATGCCGAGGTCCGGGTATCCGATGGACGCATGGGCGTCGATACAGCCTTTGAACTCCATGCGATCATCAATCAAGCAGTATTGATGGGTGATCACTGCACGAATATTGCAGAGCAGGTCATCTACGAAGCGACCGGCACAATCGTTCGCCACACGACAGCAGGTTGGGTCGAGCAAGACTTGCCAAACTTGAACAAGCCAGAATCTTGATCTTCAGTAGAACAGGCTGGAAGCCCGTTCCACCAAAAGTCTACTTGGATCGCTTATAAAACGGCATCTCGACAACAGTTGCATCGAGTTGAGTTCGGCCAGCGTCGATCTGCACCTTGGTCCCTAGCTCTGTATTCGCTTGTGGCACAAAGCCCATTGCGATGGATGTATTGAGTGTTGGGCTTGCACATCCAGAGCTAATTGTTCCCACTGCTTGTCCATCGACCATAATGGGCATGCCTTGGCGTGCGGTTCGTTTGGAGTCGATCTCTAGCCCAACGAGTTTGACCTCTGGACCGCCATTGTCGCGGATGGCGATGAGTGCTTCTTGGCCGATGAATGTTTCACCCTGGTTTTCGACTGATTTATCGAGTGCGATGACGAAATCTACGCCACACGAAAGCGCGCAGATATCTTCTCCAAGCTCATGTCCGTAGAGTGGCATACCTGCCTCAAGTCGAAGCGTATCGCGGGCACCCAAGCCACAGGGTTTGATGTCTTCTTGATCTTGTTCGGAGTTGAGCTCCTTCATCATCATCTTCATCGCCATACCGATTGCTGAGGCAGGAAGAATGACCTCGACGCCGTCTTCACCCGTGTACCCAGTTCGGGCAACCATGATCTTCATGATCATCATGTTTTTTACCAAGAATCGGTAACGTTTGAGCTGTGGAATCTCGGAAGAAATTTTGCCGATCAGTTCCATAACCTTGGGCCCTTGCATGGCGATCATGGCGGTCTTGAGCGTACGATCTTCCATCCTAACATCGAACCCGCGATCTGCGATCACCGATTCCATATGGGCGACAATCTTCTCACGATTGGCGGCGTTCACAACAACAAGGAACTCGCTCTCGCCCATGCGGTTGACGATGACATCATCGAGCACACCGCCCGCTGCATTGCAGATCAATGAGTATCGACATTGCCCTTCTTGCATCGAACCGATCTTTCGGCTGCAAACATGTTCGAGCAATCGCGAAGCATCTTTGCCCTTGAATGACAAACGCCCCATATGTGAAACATCGAACAGACTCCCGCTCGTGCGGGTTTGGATATGCTCTTCTTTGATTGAAGTCGCATATTTGATAGGCATCTCCCACCCGGCGTATTCGACCATCTGCGCGTTGTATTCTTCGTGGTATTTGTGGAGCGGGGATTGCTTGATGGCTGCTTGGGTCGGCATTTGGATCACCTCGGAATTACGGACGGTTCGTTTTGCTTAAGCATATGCAATCGGGGTCCACGGAGCATTGTCAATAAGCCGAACCCCTCCGACATTGGCCGCGATCAACGCCCTGCAAGGCTCATGGGGCGGCAAACTCATATCTGGCATCGGCATCAATGTCTCGGAGCTGCGGATCACCGCATATTCTGGTTCGATACCACCCGCTGCGAGCATCTCTTGCATGAGTGATTCCGCGAGTTCGGGCGTCCGCACATTGGAAGCTGCGAACAACGCTTGACTGATCGCAATCGCTTGCGTCCGTGCTTGATCGCTCAGATTCAGGTTTCGTGAACTCATGGCCAATCCGGATTCTTCACGGACTGTTTGCGCGGGGATAATGGCGAGGTCTCGCCCTTGTTGCTTGCTCATTGCCCTGATGCACCCAAGTTGCTGCCAATCCTTTTCGCCGAAGACCGCACCAGACGGATCGCACAAATCAAACAAACGCGACACCACCTGACACACGCCTTCAAAGTGACCCGGGCGATAACAATCTTCAAGCGAGGGCTTGGTCGCGATATCTGGGATGATGATTCCTGATGTTACATCTTGGCCTGGCGGATACACGATTTCGACCGCCGGATGAAACACGATGTCTACGCCGGCAGCTTTGCACATCGCCAGATCGTCCGCCATCCGATTCGGGTATTTATCGAAATCGGCTTGCTCATTGAACTGCTTTGGATTCACAAAGATCGAAACCGCACAGGGAACGCCTTCGATCTTGGCGCGTCTGGCTGCTTCTTCGATCAGCGAGACATGTCCGCCGTGCAACGCCCCCATTGTCGGCACAAGCACACACCGGACTGTGAGATCATGGTCTGGGAGTTCGAGTACACGCATATGGGTTCTTTCGATCAGGAATCGTGTGTCATCGGAGAACGATAGTCTACGATTGATTATGGCGAAAGACTTCCCGAATCTGCCGACGAATGAGCAATGGATGTCGCATATCAGATCACTCATCAAGCAGCCACTGTCTCGTGTGCCCTTTGATGGTACTGATACTGAAAAATCCGCCTACATCAACACCTTTGCTGATGAGTATGGAAATCGTCGCGCAACAGACCGCCCATTTCTTGCGTATCTCTTTGGCATTGGTCTCGATTCTCCATGCTCACACGACGGACTCGACGAACAACTCTGGTGGATGGTTCAATCAGGCAACTTCGATGCTCAGACAGCAACAGTACTCATCGAGCCAAAGGATTCATTGACACCAGAGTCTGATCTACTTGCGATTGAATATCGCACTATGGTCGAACTTTGTGCGCTCCATGCACTCTGGGTCATCGCCAAGCAATCAGATTCGCAAGCTTTGACTGAACGCTGCCTCAACGCGGCGGCTTGGCATACACGAGAACTTCAGCCCGACAATGCGATCAATCGCCCTTGGGCGACGCAGGTATTCATTGCCTTGTCGCAAAGTGCTGAAGATACAGAAGTGAGCCACCTCGCACATTTACATGCACAAACACTGATCCATAACACATCCATTAACATGGGCGTGCCGGATATTCTTAGTGCTTTGGTGCTTCAGGATGTTGCAGATCAGTTGGCGGGTTGAGCTTTGCCGTTCTTGCGGGCAAAGAGCCATGTTCGCAAAGCAGCGTTCGATGCGTACAACTCTTTCCAAGTCTCAGCATCTGGTTGATACTTCGTCGCCAAGGCAGCAGCTACCAAACCCATGAACATCGGCTGGGGTGTCAACGGGCGAGATGTCAACTCTGGATGGAACTGGGCGCCGATAAAGTATGGATGCGTGATTGCACCTTCTTCAGCAGTCCCATTTGGATCCGAAGGCAACTCCAGAATCTGCATGATTGGTTGTTCTGGATGGCGACCTGAGAAGATCATGCCGCTAGCTTCGAGTTGATCGATAAAACCAGGGTCGACCTCGTAGCGATGGCGAAAGCGTTCGTGGATTGATCGTTTGCCCCCGGCGAGGAAGGCTGCGAGGGTATCGGGGGTGATCTGGACATCTTGTGCGCCAAGGCGCATGGTGCCTCCGAGCCCTTCGATTTTTTTCTGATCGGGGAGCTCTGAAATCAAAGGTGCCCCACACATCGGATCGAACTCGGTCGAGTACGCATCCTTGATCCCGAGTACATTGCGAGCGAACTCGATCACCGCGACTTGGAAACCCAGGCAGATACCAAGATAGGGCGTACCAGTCTCTCGGCAATGTTTGACTGCTGAGATTTTGCCCTCGACGCCGCGTGATCCGAACCCGCCGGGGACGATCACCGCATCGTATACGCTGAGTTTTTCGACGACATTGGCATCGTTGATATTGGTGGTGTCGATCCAATCAAGATTGATCTTTGTGCGAAAATGGGCGGCGCAGTGTTCGAGTGATTTTTGGATGGAGGCGTAGGCATCCATCAGATCAGCGTACTTGCCGGTAATGGCGACTCTAACCGAGTGCTTTTTCTCGGCGACAAGACCGTCAACAAAGGTCGACCACCGTTTGCGAGCGACATCTTCTTGGCGAACATCAACCCGATCATGCAAGTTGAGGATCGAGAGGATTTCACGGTCGAGCCCTTCGTTGCGGAGTTCGTCGGGGATCGTGTAAATACTCTTACGATCGTGCATCGAGAACACGCGATCCATAGGCACATTCGAGAACATGGCGATTTTTTCCATCACCTTATGCTCAACCGTATTGCTTGCTCGGCAAGCGATGATGTGAGGCTGAATGCCAGATTCCATCAATCGCTTGATCCCAAGTTGAGCAGCCTTTGATTTTTGCTCGCCCAAAGCCTGAGGCTCGATCACATAGGTCAATGCCACGAAACATACGCTGCCCGGACCTTCTTCGAATGCAAGTTCGCGCAAGGCTTCGATGTAGAACCCATTTTCATAATCGCCAACTGTGCCGCCGACTTCGACAAAGACAATGTCGGCTGGGCCGGTGCCATCGCCACGGAGTGCAAGTTCGCGGAGCCTGCGTTTCACATCTCCCGTCACATGGGGGATCATCTGGACATCGCGTCCGAGATAGACGCCTTGGCGTTCGCGGTCAAGGATCTCAGAATAGATCTGCCCGGAAGTGACGAAGTTGCGTTTGGCCAGATTCTGATCGAGCATCCGCTCATAGGTGCCCAGATCCATGTCGCACTCGGTGCCGTCATCGAGGACGAAGACTTCGCCATGACGATATGGGTTGAGCGTACCTGAATCGATATTAAGGTAACCCTCACACTTGATCGGCGCGACGCGTAAGCCTTTGTCTTTGAGCACCTTGGCCATCGACGAGCTAAAGATACCTTTACCAAGCCCGGACATGACGGTACCAAGGATCACCACATATTTGTGATTGCCTTTTTTGTATCCATCGGGGATTGGCGAGTAGAACTCGGAGGTGGCCATCGATCGATCGCCCGCGACGGCGAGCAAGTCGGCGCCGACAGGTTCTGCTGATTGTGAACCAGTAGAGTGAGATACACGGGACGGTGAATCTTGGCCTGCGTCGGCAGCGATTGGTTGGGGCATATCCGATCGTACCAACCCGGATGCCCATCGTGCAACCCGATACGGAGTTCTTATGAAAATCGTGTAAATTTATTGCTTCTGACGGGCAACAAACGCCCGGTAGTCTGATGGGGTGTCGATTCCCTTGTGGACAAATGGCACAATGGCGACCGAAATCTCAACCCCGGCTTCAATCGCACGGAGTTGCTCGAGTTGTTCGATCGATTCGAGCTTGGAGATTGGCCAGTTGGCGAATCGGTCGAGGAACGCCCGCTGATAAACATACAACCCGGCATGCTTGATGTATTCAGGCTCTGCATTGTCCCGATTGAACGGGATCAATGAACGCGAGAAATACACCGCCCGATGGACACCATCATCACCCAATCGTGTCACGAGTTTGACCAGATTTGGATCGTTAACATCATCCCCAGCTTGCATTGGCGAGCCGAGCGTGCCCATCTCAACACCTGATCGCACAAACGCATCAACCGCACCATCGATGAGCGATGGGTCCATCTCAGGCTCGTCGCCTTGGATATTGACGATGATGTCTTTGTCGCTCAGATCAAGCAATCTCGCGGCTTGTGCCAGCCGGGATGTGCCGTTGGGGTGATCGGGATCCGTCAAGACCACTTCGACATCAAAGCTATTGAGAGCATCGACAACTTCTTGGCTATCCGCAGCGACGACGACACGATCGAGCCGGTCTGATTTGAGCACCGTCTCCACCACATGAGCGATCAAAGGCTTGCCCGTCTCGTCGAGCAGAACCTTGCCAGGCAACCGGGTGGAGTTGAGCCGAGCCGGGATGATCGCGATCACGCCCATGCCTAACTTAGCCTTTGATTTCGTTCATGAGGGCTTTGATCTGCTCTCTGCGATCGCGAACATCGCGGAAGTTAAACTGCTGGATCGCCATGCCGGCAGCGAGCTTATCGGCACGCTCGGCGGATGCGATATCCAAATCTTTGGCAGCTTTCGCCTGAAGCGCATCCATGAGTCCATAACGGATATCCATGCCCAGATCAGATGTCTCATCCGAGATCCCATCAAAGGCTTGCTCGAATGAAGTAATCGCGGCATCTTCCCAGCCGCCAAGATTACGGAATGCCTTACCAATGAGTGTTTGGACCTCTCGGCGAAGCTTGGGATCGTTCTGCGCGATCTGGAACTGCTCGATTGATTCTTGATATTCGCCTTTGCCAAAGAGAATTTTGCCGAGCTTGTACTTCAGGGCGAGATCTGTTGGGTAGTTCTTCACTTGAAGCTTGAGTTCGTCGATGCTCATTTTGTCGAACTGTGCATTGGCCTTTGAGAGCTTGGTCTGCATTTCTTCATCTGCCGGATTTGCTTGGGCTTGAGCAGCGATCTTGGTGAGCGTGCGTCTGGCTCGCATGACCTGGATCTCTCCGGCATACTTGCGATACCGGAACTCCCCGCTTCCTTTGTAGGCCTTGCTATAGAGCGTCATGGCTTTGAGTTCGTCAGCACCCTTGCCGCGTTCGAGCAGTGCTTTGGCGTAGGCTTCCATTGAAGGAAGATCGTCAGGGCGAGCGATGTGGGCAGCCTCGGTGGTGATCACAATCGAGTCTTTGGTCGAATCCGATTTGGCAACCGAATCTTGCTCTGCGAGTTCTTGCTGCTTATCGGCATCGCGAATATTCTTGCGGAATCCACCCTCTTCGTCGCTGTCATAGCCGCCGGAAGTCATAGTGCTTTGGGCGAGCATGTTGCGGACGCGCACTTGGATCTCGCCATCGGTTGAATCGAGGCGGCACGCGCTCTCGCCAGCAATCGCAGCGAGTTGAAACGCACCGACCGACTCAAACGAATCGAGGAGCTTGACATACATGTCTTTTTTTTGCTTTGAATCGTTCTGGACGAGTTTCAAGGCATGCTCACCGAGCATCGTGGTAGGTTCTTTGAGATTAATTTTGGCCGCTGCGGATGTCACCTTGATCGCGTTACTGATATCGAGGCGTTTGAGTCCAAAGTCGAGGAGTGCGTTGATATATTTGCCGACATCTCCCTTGGCCGCGATCGCGTTTTTGGTTTCTTTACTCACGCCCTTCTTCGGCTTTTCGAGCGCGTACACCTCTGATGAGGCAAGAAACGCATTAAGCCCGTGCATCGAGGTTGGGTCCCAGCGTAGGCCGCTGAGCCAGCACTGCATGGCATATTCATACCCGCCTGATTCATGCGCCGTCCGAGCGTGATCAAAGAAGGCCTTGGCCTTCTTTGGTGAAAATGCCTCGATGACTGCTGAATCGCTTGCTGGCGAATCATTGTCCTTCTTGTTCTTTTTTCCAAACATTGCCACGGGCTTCACTCCTCCTGATCACCAATTCGTGACCAAGTATATGCGGTTTGATCGACTCAAGGCGGGCATCTCTCCCACAACCTCACTCGAAGGTCATACGATAGTCCAATGACCATCAATACCCCAAAACTCCGGATCGAGTTGTATCCTACCCAAGTGCTCAAATCGAAAGCCAAACCGATCGAGATAAACGAGGAGGTTCGTGCCGTCGCTGCTCGGATGATCGAGCTGATGCAGGGCGCCGAGGGGATCGGGCTTGCAGCACCACAAGTTGGCCTCTCATGGCGCCTCTTCGTTGCTCATGTTCCCCCTGATCCTGATTTGGACCCTGAGGATGATGTTTCCGAGTTGCCAGTCTCGTGTGATTCGCCTCAGGTATTTATCAACCCCGTCATCACCAAGTTTGCGGGGGATCTCGAACCCTACGACGAGGGATGCCTATCGCTGCCCGGAATCACCGGCGAAGTGAACCGACCAGCTATTGTAACGATGAAAGCGACTGACCTTGAGGGAAACGAGATCACGCTCAAAGCAACCGGGCTGCTCGCTCGTTGCTGGCAACATGAGATCGACCATCTCGATGGCGTGCTCATTCTTGATAAAATGACCCAAATGTCGCGCCTGAAAAACCGTTCACGGGTCAAGCAGATGGAAAAATCTGCAAGACGCTAAACCCAAGAAAGGAACAGACATATGAATGTTGTATTTCTTGGCTCAGGGGCATTTGGCGTTCCAACACTCCAAAGGCTTGCCCGTGATCACACAATCACCGGCATCGTGACCCAACCCGATCGTAAAGCCGGTCGAGGCGGCAAACTCACCGCCACCCCAATCGGACAATGGGCAGCCGAGCATCTGCCTGATGTACCAATCATCAAACCCGAAAAGATTAACACGGATGAACACCGGGATCTTGTGCGATCTTGGAACGCTGACGCTTGGGTTGTTATCGCGTATGGGCAATATCTTGGGCAAAAACTCATTGCTGATCGCTTTGCGATCAATCTCCATGCGAGCCTGCTCCCCCGCTGGCGAGGCGCCTCGCCGATCAACTCGGCGATCGTTGCCGGTGATCCCATCACCGGCAACTCGGTGATCACCATTGATAAGGAGATGGACGCAGGCGCAGTGCTTGCACAATCTACCCGCACAATCGAACCCGATATGACTGCCGCGATGCTCCACGACAAGCTTTCGCATGATGGTCCGGATCTCATTGCACAGGTGCTTGAGCAACGACTCAACAACACGGTTGAATACTTGACTCAAGATCCAACCAAGGTGACGATTGCATCGAAGATGTCCAAAGCCGATGGCGTCGTTAATTTCAACCTACCTGCTCGGCTGGTCAACGCACGGATCAACGGATTGAACCCTTGGCCGAGTATTACGGCGGGGTTCCGAGATGAAACAATCAAGATCAACCACTCGAAACCGTCTGATCTGCAATCCCAAGAACCACCTGGAACCATTATCGATGCAGACCAAGGGGTGATCTCGTGTGGCGATGGTTTATCTGTTCAGCTTTTGATGGTCCAGCCGCCCAATAAGAGAGCGATGGACTGGAAAGCGTTTGCAAATGGACGAACAGTCAAAGCAGGCGAACAACTCAATGGAACCCTGATTCCAAAATCATCATGAACGCACTCACACTCTGGGACCTGTTACTCCCAAGGCAATCCCGATCAAGACGCTCAAGGCGCAAAGCACCCGCGCCCAAGGTGATTGTTCGCAAAGCCAAAGCCCCGCCAACGGGCATGCAGCTTAAGTATGAGCAGATCACCAAAGAGATGTTGACGAAGTACGGTGTCCGTGTTCGCAAATGGCGATCCTCGATGTCTGGCGTGGCGTGGCAGGTGACCTATCGCGATGGAACGATGTCCAAACTCTTAGAATCTCCAAAGCCCAAAGGCCCGATGTCGGCAGCGATCTTCCTCCATGAAATCGGACACCACGCGATCGGATTTGGGACCTATAAGCCTCGCTGTCTCGAAGAGTATTATGCTTGGAAGTTCTCGATCGACACCATGCACGAACTGGGACTCAATGTAACGGATCGTGTCCATGAGCGGATGCACGATTCGCTCAACTACGCGCTTGAAAAAGCCCTCCGACGAGGGCTTAAGAAGATTCCGTACGAGCTTGTCCCTTATATTGAACCCCGAGTTCGCCAATCGGCGTAGGAAATCGATGAACATTTCTCAGCACGATCAAGTATCATGCAAAGAAAACGGTTGAGCCGAAATAAAGTTTCGTCAACACCTGTTTACCACCGAGTCCTATCCCTACTCTGAATCAACAAAGAGGAACATCATGCTCATCAATAAAGCCCTCGCCACCATTGCAATCACTGCCATGTCTGTCGTTGCCGGGATCGGATACATTTCCGCACCCGACCCTGCCAACCCAAACAACTCATCGGAACACACCACTGCCATGACATCCAAGACGACATCATTTTCTCAATCTGGGTTCGACATCACGCCTTTGACTGATGCTGAGATTCAAGAGCGTGCCAAGGGGCTGACTCCAGAAGAGGCGAAGGTCATCCTGCGTAGCGGGACCGAACCCGCGTTCTGTGGCAATCTTGTCGATAACGAACTCGAAGGCACCTACATCTGCCGCCTGTGCAACTTGCCTTTGTTCCAATCGGATTCCAAGTTTAAATCGGGCACGGGTTGGCCGAGCTTTTTTCAGCCTGTCGATCCCCAACATGTTACTGAAAAAGACGATTCGGCCTATGGCATGACGCGCACCGAGATCCTCTGTGCCCGTTGCTCGGCTCACCTTGGACATGTGTTTCCTGACGGACCCCAACCCACCGGACTCCGGTTCTGTGTGAACTCTGTCTCGCTCGACTTTGTTGAAAACGGAGAAGAGTTCCCTGAGGGTGCTCAACCAACCATGCTCAAGACCGCATACTTTGGCGGCGGGTGCTTCTGGGGCGTAGAAGACACCTTCGAAAAACTCCCCGGTGTGACCAATGCTGTCTCTGGGTATCAGGGTGGCAATGATGATAATCCGTCATACAAAGATGTTTGCTCGGGTGCTTCTGGGCATGCCGAATCGGTCATGATTACTTACGACCCATCGATCGTCTCATACAACGAGCTGCTCGCCCACTTCTACATCATCCATAACCCAACCCAAGGCGACCGCCAAGGACCGGACTTTGGAACGCAATATCGATCAGTAATTTTCCCAGCTGATGATGAGCAAATGAAGCTGGCGACTGCATTCATAGCCGACGAGCAAATCAACGGCAAGTGGAAAGACAAGCCGATCACCACCCAGGTGGTCATGGCACCTAAGTTCTACAAGGCTGAGGAATATCACCAAGACTACCACGCCAAGCATGGCGGCAGTTGTCATATCCCGGATTAACTCTGTTCTCTCATCACCACAGGAATATGTGAAAAGGACAGGTCATTGACCTGTCCTTTTTTATGGAATCAGATTATGAGTGAAGCTCAACCAAGCGCTTGATCGAGATCGGCAATGAGATCTTCCACGCCTTCGATACCGACACTCAAACGGACGAGATTGTCGGAGATGCCCAGCTTGGCCCGTTGTTCAACCGGTACCGATGCGTGGGTCATGATTGCGGGGTGCTCGATGAGTGATTCGACGCCTCCGAGGGATTCGGCGCAGGCGAAGAAGCGTGTTTTTTCGAGCATTGCTTGCGATTCCGGGAGCCCGCCCTTGATGTAGATGGTGATCATGCCCCCGAACCCGGGCATTTGGGCTTTGGCGAGTTCGTGCTGAGGGTGCGATTCCAAACCTGGGTAGATCACTTTCTCGACCTTTGGATGGCTTTCGAGATGCTTGGCGACTTTCATCGCATTCTCGCAGTGGCGTTCCATCCGTACATGAAGCGTCTTGGTCGAACGCAACAGCAAGAAGCATTCCATAATTCCAGGGACTGCGCCTTCGGAGAGTTGAATAAACTTGAGGCGTTGATGGAGTTCAGGGTCATTGGTAATCAATGCACCGCCGATTGAATCAGAATGGCCACCGATGTATTTGGTTGTAGAGTGGCAGACGATATCTGCACCAAGTGCGAGCGGGTTTTGAAGATAGGGCGTTGCGAAAGTGTTGTCGACCGCGAGGATCACGCCGTTGGCTTTGGCAATCTGGGCAACCGCTTTGATATCTGTAATCTTGAGCGTTGGGTTCGTTGGGGTTTCGAGCCAGATAAGTTTCACCTTGTCATCCATCGCCGCCTTGACCGCATCGAGATCGGTCATATCGACGAGCACGGTTTCGATCCCGAGTTGTCCGAACACACGATGGAACAGGCGGTTTGTGCCGCCATAGACATCGTCGCCGAGCAGGACTTTATCGCCGGTGCTCAACAGATGCAGCACAACTCCGGTTGCGGCAACACCCGATGAGAAGCACAGCCCAAACTCGCCGCCTTCAAGATCTGCCAGGTTGGCTTCGAGTGCAGCGCGTGTGGGGTTGGCAGCGCGGGAGTAGTCGTATTCGCCAACGATTTTGCCTGGCGATTTCTGGACATAAGTCGATGTTTGATAGATCGGCGTCATGATGGCGCCGGTGGTTGGATCTGGTCGTTGCCCGGCGTGGATAGCGCGTGTGCCAAAGGCATGATTCTTTGTGACTTCCATATATATTCCTTATTCAGCGTACTGCTGGGGTTTATTTCCCGTTAATCTTTGAAAGATGTTCGATGAGATCGATCTTTGAGACGACACCGACGATCTTGTTTGAGTCGATGACGATGGCGACATGATCGGTTTCGAAGATGCCGTAGAGTTCTTCGACGCGCGCCTTAGGATGGAGCAAGCCACCGATATCGTGTGCGATTGTGCCGATCTTTGTATCTGACGATGCTGATCCGTCCTGCAAACCTCTCAGGATATCCACTTCATGGATAATGCCTGTTGGTTTTCCGGATTGATCAACTACAGGAACCTGCGAGATGCCGTTGGTTCGGAGTGCTTCGATCACGGCTTCTACCGAATCGTTTTCGAACACCGAAACGACTGTTTGATCTGCATTGATCAAGTCTTCGATGATGCCCAGCCCCTTGACCGGCTCTAAGAACCCGTGCATCTTCATCCATTCATCGGAGAGGTATTTGGTGACATAGCGCGTGCCCGAGTCTGGACAGATCGCGATCACTTTCTTGCCTGGGCCCATTTCTTTGGCGATCTGGCAGGCGATGTGGACCATTGCTCCTGATGAGCCGCCACAGAAGAGACCTTCTTCGCGGACCAATCGACGGGCCATGGTGAAGCATTCGTAATCGTTGACCTGGTACATCTCATCGACGACCGATGGATCAAAGGCTTCACACTTGATGTCTTCGCCAAGCCCTTCGACCTTGTAGACATAAGGCGTTGGCATCGTCCCGGTCTTGAACAGGTGATAATGCACAGAGCCGAGCGGGTCGACCCCGATGATCTTGCACTTCGATCCCATTTTCTTGAAGTATCGTCCGATCCCAGAGACGGTGCCTCCGGTGCCAGTGCCGACAACGATCGCGTCGACATCGCCTCCGGTTTGTTCGTAGATTTCGCGTCCGGTCATGAGTTCATGGGCTTCAATGTTCCATTGGGAGTGGTATTGATCCATGTAGAACGAGTTGGGGGTGTCATCGGCAACCTTCTTGGCGACATTGACATAATGATCTGGTGAATCGCCCGGCACATCGGTTGGGGTGATGATGACCTGCGCGCCAAAGGCCCGGAGTGCATCGATTTTTTCTTGGCTCATTTTATCTGGCATGGTGAAGACAGATTTGTAGCCCTTGACCGCAGCGGTCATCGCTGCGCCCAAACCTGTGTTGCCTGATGTGTTTTCGACGATTGTGCCGCCAGGTTTGAGCAGCCCTTCTTGTTCAGCCTTGGAGATAATGTAGTAGGCCATTCGATCTTTAATCGAGCCAGCAGGGTTCATGAACTCGCACTTGGCGTAGACCGTCGCTGAACCGGGTTCGGTGACCTTCTGAAGCTCAACTAAAGGCGTTTGCCCGATGGCTTCGAGAATGCTTTTTTTGATTGGTGAAGGATTGGCTGTGAATGGGGTATCTGTATTGGTGGCTGTTTGCATAGAATGATGATAGGTATCTGATTTGCCAAGATCATGCCGACTTTGGAGCCTTTCGCATGAAGAAGAACAAACTGGTTATTGCTGGCGGATCTGGTTTTCTTGGTGTGAACTTTGTCGAGTATCTCGCAAGCAAGCACCCTGACCAATGGGAAGTGATCATTCTGAGCCGATCTGAGCCAAAGTGTGCCCCAAATCACGCTCAGTGGGTCCAGTGGGACGGGCGGAGCGATGGCGATTGGACAAACTGTCTTGTGGGGGCGACGCACATACTCAATCTTGCGGGGCGATCGGTGGATTGCCGAAAAACACCGGATCGATGCGATGAGATTTTGCGTTCGCGTGTGGAATCGACGGCTGCTCTTGGGCGTGCCATAGCTGATTTTGAACACCAACCCCAAACATGGGTTCAGATGTCTACTGCCCATATATATGGTGACCCACCCACCGCTATGTGTACGGAGTCTTCTGCGTTTGGATATGGTCTCGCACCAGCCGTTGGCAAGGCATGGGAATCGGCCTATCACGAGCACTGTCCCGCAGCTTGCCGAAAGGTTATTCTTCGGACGAGCTTTGTGATTGGTCAAGGCGGCGGCGCGTTTCCGACACTCAAACGGGTTGCGGCTCTTGGGCTTGGTGGACGGATGGGATCGGGGAAGCAAGGGTTGAGTTGGCTTCACATTGAAGACATGAACCGAATCTTCCTCGATGCACTGACCAATGATGCCCGCGAAGGAGTGTACATAGCGACGGCTCCGAATCCGGTATCGTATGTTGATTTTATGCGGGCCTTGCGAAAAGCCATCGGTCAGCCGATTGCCTTGCCCGGATCTGTCTGGGGATTAAAGCTTTTGACCGCAACGGTGATGGACACAGATCCAGATCTTGTACTGTATGGTCGATATTGCTTGCCGCAACGGCTGATGGATGAAGGGTTTGAGTTCAAGTTTGCAGATATTGCCAGTGCGATGGAAGATCTGACACGCAAGGGATAAAAAGGAACACCCCGAGAAGGATTCGAACCTTCGACCTACGGATTAGAAGTCCGTTGCTCTATCCAGCTGAGCTATCGGGGCAAATACAACCGATTGGACTCGAATTCTGGTTCCGAGTCGGCTTCAATCACACCATGATAGTCATCAAACCACACCATCTGCTTGTTCTGATCACCTTTTGCATGATTGGGCAAGCCGCCATTGCTGCACAAAACAACCCGGTTGCGCTGCGTATCGCGACATTTAATGTTGAAGATGTTCGATCTTCTGATCTTGATACACCCGACAACCCTCGGCTTAAACAGATCGCAGCGATTATCCAACGCATGCGCCCCAATGTCCTGCTGCTATCAGAGATTGCGATCCGTCAAGATAACACACAGACGAATGCTGATCGGTTTGTTGAACTCTACCTAGGCGTATCGCAGGGCGATGGACTCCGACCAATCGCATTCGATACCTATACACCAGCCTCGAACACGGGTATCCACTCTGGGTTTGATCTTGATAACTCGGGCGCAATCACAACGAGCATTCCAGAGCAGACTCCTATGCAAACCGACGCAGGGCGCGCGTATGGCAATGACTGCTTCGGGTTTGGAATTTTTCCGGGTCAGTATGCGATGGCGCTGCTTGTCAATCCAAAGCTCACGATCCAAACCGAGCAGATTCGGACATTCCAAGAATTTCTCTGGAAAGATCTCCCGAATCACCATACCCCCACGAATCTCGACGGCTCGGCCTGGTATAGCCCTGAAGAATGGGACGCGTTTCGGCTGAGTTCAAAGAACTTTGTCGATGCCCCGATCCTTTTGCCCAATGGATCAACACTCCACGCCCTGATCTCGCATCCCACGCCCCCAGCGTTTGATGGGCGTGAAGGACGCAACAAGCATCGTAACCATGATGAAATCATGCTTATCCGAAATTACATCGACAATAATCAGGATCTCTACGACGACCAAGGGCGAATCGGGGGGCTTGAAGCGGGCAGTTCGTTTGTCATCATGGGCGATCTCAACGCCGATCCATCCGATGGATCCTCGCTTGAGTTGGTGATGGTTACCAAGATATTGACCTCAAAGCGTTTGGCGAAGGATGCTTTTCCCAGTTCAGACATCGTCATTGATCGGCTTGACCAGACCGACACCGCTCGCTTTCGATTGCGTGTTGATTATGTCCTGCCTTCACGAGATATCACGATTACCAAGTCTGGCGTTTGGCGGATGAATGACTCCGAAACAGAGTTTCCATCTGATCATTTCCCGGTGTGGATTGAGGCGATCGTTCCTTAACAACCCGTATTTGAGAACCCTCAAGGACTATGATCTGCTGTGACCACGCCACCCAATGCCCAATCGACACAGAGCGAAGATATAGCCGACCAATGCACGGTCGATATCCCGCAGCCCAGCACTTTCGCAGCGTGCGTAGAACTCACAAAGCCGGGCATTACCAAACTGGTCACGATCACTGCGCTTGTTGGGCTTTTGCTCTCGGGGCTTCATTATGATCTTGTCGGATGGATGCTCTGGATCAAGTTGATCATGGGCGCCACGATTGGTACAACGCTTGCATCTGGCGGAGCCAATGCGCTCAATATGTGGTATGAATCTGATCGAGACGCGTTGATGAATCGTACGAAGATTCGCCCGATTCCATCGAAGAGGCTTTCTGCACGCTTTGTGCTGCTCTTTGGCATTGGGATGACTGTTGTTGGTACGCTGATCCTCTGGCTGACTTGCGGGATTATCCCGGCACTCGTTGCGATTGTTACGACTGCTTCGTATGTTCTGATTTACACGCCTTTGAAACCGATCACCATTACCAATACGCTCATTGGTGCGGTTCCCGGCGCGTTGCCCACCATGATCGGTACGACTGCTATTGGCAGCACTTCTGTAGCTCCAATGGTTGGCTTTGAACTATTGATTGAACCGATCGGTTTGATGCTTTTCACGCTGATGTTTGTCTGGCAGCTGCCTCACTTCTTTGCGATTGCTTGGATGTGCAAGGATGACTACAAGGCTGGCGGGTTTCGGATGTTGCCGATTGTTGATCCAAAGGGTAATCATACTGCGGTGACCATGATTGTGACCTCGGCCATGCTGATCCCGTGCGGGCTTGCGCCGCTCTGGATTATCCCTGATCTTGCAGGATGGTTCACTGCTGGGGCATCGATCTTGCTCGGCGGATTGCTTATCTATCTGAGCATCAAGTTTGCCATTACACGCACAGATAAGGCTGCCCGCAAGGTCTTCTTTGGTTCGATCATTCACCTGCCAGTCTATCTCATCGTGTTTGTCGCGGAGGCATCGATCAGGACACTCATCGCATGAATGCCATCGAACTCAAAGACATTCGCGTTGTGTATCACACAAAGAAGACGGGCGAGCGTGTAGCACTCGATCGTTTCTCGATCTGTGCGAACAACGAGATGGTGGCGCTGCTCGGCCCCAATGGTTCTGGCAAATCGACGCTTCTCAATGTGATTTCTCAAACAATCACCCCCGGCTCAGGCACGGTTACTGCTCCAACTTCTCGCAATACGCTGAGTGTTGTTTTCCAGACACCAGCCCTTGATCAACTCCTCACCGTCCGCGAGAACCTGATGGTTGCGGGTGCGTTGCATAATCTTTCGAAAGCCGAGATTCAATCGCGAATCAATACGCTCGCTGGCGATCTTGGGCTTGAAGACCGGCTCGATGATCAGATTCGGCATCTCTCGGGCGGGCTTGCTCGCCGAGCAGACCTTGCCAGGGCGTTGATCCCCCACCCGAGCGTGTTGCTGCTTGATGAGCCGACGACTGGCCTTGATATCGATGCGAGGCGGATCTTCTGGGAGACTCTCGATCGGACCCGTTCTTGCTTTGAGATGACAATCATCCTTGCAACCCACATCACCGACGAGGCCGAGCATGCAGATCGCGTGGTGATGATGCGTGATGGGCAAGTCGTCAAAGACAACACGCCGAGCAGCCTCAAGGACACCTTGGGCGATCGCATCATTCGGATCATGCTCGACCAAGAGGCGGATGCGTCACAGATATCTGCGTGGCTTACAAGCAACAACATTGAACATGTTGTCTGTGATCATTTGATCATCGGGCACCACGCCAACGCAACACTGACTGCGTCGTGCCCTGTTGAATCCGCAGCGATTACGATCGCCCCGCCAACGCTCGCTGATGTGTATACCTACTACGCCCAAACTCCGGTTGCTGAACCTGAGACAGGAGCGATCTCATGATCGGTATCCGAGCAACGAATGCACTTACCAAGAGAGAGTTGATCCGCCAAACGCGTCAACCTTCACGGATTATTGCTTCGATCGCGACGCCGATGCTTATCTGGTTGTTTATTGTTGGTGGTTTTTCAAACTCGATTGGAGCGGTCGCACAATCTGATGCCACGATCGGGGCGTATACGATTCCGGGCATGGCTTCGCTCACGGTGATGTTTGCCTCAATCTTTGCATCGATTTCATTGATTCAAGACCGTCATGACGGCGTTCTGCGTGCGGCTCTCGTTTCGCCAGCACCGAGATGGTCGATTGCGATGAGTAAAATCGGAGCCGGTTCGATTCTGGCTTTACTCCAGGCACTCATTGTATTGCTTACCTTGCCATTCTTGGGGGTATCGCTCACACCTGTTGCGATCCTTGGAGCGACTGCCGCCCTTGCGTGTATCTCGATTGCTCTGATCGGACTCGGGCTAGCCTTGGCGTGGATGGTTGATTCGACCCAAGGGTTTCATGGTGTGATGAATGCGATTTTGATGCCTATGTGGCTTACTTCGGGAGCTGTTTTTCCTGTTGAAAACTCGGCAGGGTGGCTCAAGATTATTGCTTTGATCAACCCACTGACTTGGACGCATACCGCGATGCGTTCATCGCTGGGTATGGATACGGGCTACTCCCCAACGCTCGCGTGGATTATTTCTGTGAGCTTTGCAGCTTTCGGAATCGCCATCGCAACTTATGCCATATCACGCCCAATCAAATCTCAGGCTTAACCAGAGGCACTCTTATGCGACCACGCGTTCTCATCCGCTCAATGATTCTGATGCTCATCACTTTCGCAGGGATCATGTTTTTCTATGTAAGTTCCAAGCCAAAGCCGACGCAGTTTTCAAGCACTCCAACGCTTCTTGACACAGACAACCCGTACGCTTCGCTTCTGATTCCTGCTTTTAAACTCACCGATTCCAACAACAATACCGTCGACGAAACCATTCTTGATGGCCAATATACAGTGATCGATTTTTTCTATACTTCGTGCCCACTCATTTGTCCGACGATGTCGGTAGCGATGCGAGAAGTACAAGATGCGACGGCTGATACGAATCTAAAACTTTTGAGCATCTCAATTGATCCGCAGGTTGACACACCTGAAGTTATCAAAAACTACAGCCAAGCCTTTCAGGCCGACCCTGATCGTTGGCGATTTGTGACCGGCGACATGGACACTATCTCTATTCTTCTCATGGGCATGAGCTTTGATCTTGGTGCCCTCAATACTGATGATGGGTTTCGCAACATCGATCACCCGTCTACGCTTATCTTGCTTGGACCTGATCGCCATGTCATCAAACTCTACCGATATTCCGATCCTGATCAACTCGCAGAGCTTATAGAAACAGCCCGCAAACTTGCGGGCTGAAAGAGAGCGTTTATATTCGAGCACTCACTTGTTTTTACGGGCTATTGCGATCGCCGATTCAACTTCATCGATAGTCTTTGGGATCATCGATGACAGGTTTCGTGATCCTGTCTTTGTGACCACAATGTCATCCTCGATCCGAATCCCGATGGCTTCATCGGGTAGATAGATCCCTGGCTCGATCGTCACGACCATGCCTTCTTTGAGCGGCACGGCTGGAGACGGATCGGGTGTTTCTAAACCAAGATGGTGCCCGACGCTGTGTGG
>JAJRPN010000018.1 GCA_024280755.1 Planctomycetota bacterium | reverse complement strand
GGCGTCTAAGCCAGAGTCCAAGGCGATGGCCAAACTGCGTGCGAAGGCTGAGGGGAAGGGTGAGTCGAACAAGCCCGCGCCCAAGAAACTTGTCTCCAAATCTTCGAGCGTGCATATGCCTGAGGGGAAGACTGAATCCAAACGATCAGGGTCCAAGCCAGAGCCGAAGTCCGAATTGGCGCCCAAGTCGGCACCCAAGGCTGAAGCGTCATCTGAGTCGCCTCGCGAGGGTCGGCGAGAAGGTCGGCGTGAGTCGGGGCGTGATCGGTCTGAGGGCGGTTCGGACGGGCAATCGCGTCATCGCAATCGTGATGGCGGCGGCTCAAGCAGTAACAACAGTAACAATAATGACGGCAGCGATGGCGAGGGTGGTCGTCGTCGGAACCGGAATAAGAAACGCCGAGGTTCGTCATTAGGTAGTGGGCAGAACCAGGGCGGCGGAAACAATCGCAACAACAAGCGTTCGCGTGGATCGACTGCGTATCCGGCAGGCACCTTGCCTAGCGATGAGCAGCTCGAGCGCGAAGCGGAAGAACTCGAACGCATTGTGGCGGCAGCCGGTGGCAAGATCGAGGATGACGGGCTCACAATCGCCGACTTCCAGCGGATGGATCATGACGAACTGATGCTCGTGGCAGACAAGGAAGGGCTCGAAGAGTTCCATCAGCTTCCCAAGCAGGATCTGATTTTCAAGATTCTCAAAGCGCGTGCAGCCAAGATGGGCATTATGTTCGGCGAAGGCACGCTTCAGATTATGTCTGATGGTTTTGGATTCTTGCGCAGCGCAGAGCTGAGCTACCTTGCAGGCCCGGATGATATCTATGTTTCGCCGAGCCAGATTCGTCGGTTTGGTCTTCGCCGGGGGATGGTGATCCGTGGTGCGGTCAGGCCGCCCAAGGAATCGGAGCGGTACTTTGCGTTGCTCCGTGTTGAGAAGATCAATGGGCGCGACCCGAGTGCTGTTCATGACCTGGTGAACTTCGAGGACATGATCCCGATGCACCCCGACAAGCGGTTGCTCCTTGAGACGACCCCAGAGAACATCGAGATGCGGATCATGGATTTGGTCTCGCCGATCGGCAAAGGTCAGCGGGCGTTGATTGTCGCGCCGCCTCGCACAGGGAAGACTGTGCTGATGCAGAAGATCACGGCGGCGATCAATGTGAACTATCCAGAGGCCAAAATGTTTGTGCTTCTCGTTGACGAACGCCCCGAAGAAGTGACCGACTTCAAACGCAATGTAGGTAAAGATGTCGAAGTGGTTGCCAGTACCTTTGACGAGCAGTCGGGCCGACATGTGGCGGTTGCGGAGATGGTGATCGAGAAGGCGCGTCGGATGGTTGAGTTTGGCGATGATGTTGTCATTTTGCTCGACTCGATTACGCGGTTGGCACGGGCGTATAACAATGACATCCCGCATTCGGGCAAGATCATGACCGGCGGCTTGGATTCCAACGCGATCCAACGCCCCAAGAAGTTCTTTGGGTCGGCCCGCGCAATCGAACGCGGCGGATCATTGACGATCATCGGCACCGCGTTGACCGACACCGGCTCGAAGATGGACGAGGTGATCTTCGAAGAGTTCAAGGGTACGGGCAACTCGGAGCTGCATCTTGATCGTCGATTGGTCGAGAAGCGGATTTATCCTGCGATCGATGTTGCGGCGTCGGGCACCCGTCGTGAAGAGCTGTTGATGGATCCCAAGGAACTTGAGTTGGTGTATCGCCTGCGCAAGGTCTTGGCGGACATGAATGTGGTCGAGGCGATGGAACTGCTCAAGAGCCGATTAGGCAAGCACAAGACCAATGCCGAGTTCTTGATGGCGATGGCTCTGGGTTAAGCCGGAATAGGCTAAGCCGGTGAGTTCAACCGGGGGTGCTTTGATCGTTTTGTAGGCTAGATACTCGATAATGAGCGTGTGGGTATGCTGTGGACACTCTATGATACATGCGTATGGAGCATGTTCATCGATCGTACATTCCGACACAGAGAACGCTGAGTTTGGCGTTGATTGTTCTGAGCGCGTTGCCTTGGGGCTTGTCGCTTGGCGTGTTTGGGCTGTGGCTGATCTTTGGGGAGCATGATGGTGGTTTTTGGGCGAGCCGGCTGTTCGGATAAGCTCTGGGATCGCGGCATTGTGCGCCGGGCAGATCGTTTTTCTGCTTTGTATTGCTGATCGTGTGTTTCCGCGGACTCACCGGGTGATTTCTCGGACGCTCGAAGGCGGGCTCGGGGCGATCTTTCTGGGCTCGGTGGTCGTATGTGCTCTGGCTTCGGTGATGAGTTGGAGCGGGTGAACTGTGCTTAGAATAGGTGCAAAGCTCCGATGAGTAGGTATGAAACAGAGTTCGATGAGTATGACAGAATGAAGAGCAGGATGAATCAACCTATGAGTTCCATGACCATTTATTCCACAGCCAGTCAAACCATCTTGGGATCGGTGTTCCGTTCGCGTGTTGGCCTTGCCATTGGCGCTGCGGCGATCAGCTGCGCACTTGCATCGGGCATGGGTGTTCTTGAGGGTGGGGATGCTGCTGGGAGCAGTATGGTTGATCCTGTTGTCGCCAAATACCTCACGCGTTCGGCGGTGCTGGATCTTGGATTGGCCAGGGTGCCATCGCCGACGGATTATCAGCTTGCTGCGACCTTGCTCTCGATCGCTTCGGATCTTGATCCGACGAATGCGCCGTTGGCGAGATCTGTCATTGAGGCGGCATGGTCGGCGGGTGATCTCAAGACGATGATCGAAGCGACTCGGCGGGTGATCAAGATTGATCCCGACGACACAGTCTCTCTCTTGAGGCTGGTGAGTTCGGTGATTAACAATCAACAGACGATTGAAGGTCGGCTCAAGCTGTATGATCGGTTCCTTGGTGATGCGGGCAGGTCGATTGATGTCTCGGTGCGATCTCGGCTTGCGCTTGATGCGGCGTTGCTCGAACGCGAAAGCGGGAACATGGTCGGGTTTGTGGAGCGGTTGCGTTTGGCGACTACGCTCGATATGACCAATAAGGCGGCGGCATCGTTGGCGGCTCAGTATCATTCTCAGCTCACAGAAGATTCTGTTCTACACCTTGAGTATCAGATCAAGCTGCTCTTTGCCGATCCTTTGGATGCCAATGTGCATCTGACGATCGCGCGGGTGTTGGCGCGTGAAGGGGCGTTTGAATCGGCGCAACGGTTTTTAGAGAACGCATTGAGTTTGTTTAGGCTTGATTCTGGGCGTGTGCCTTCGATGGTCGAAGAGGTTCGGCTCACGCTCGATTGGCAGCTCTTAGGGCCCCAGCAGGTGCTTGATACGCTTAATCCGGTATTGATGGATCAACGCAATGAAGCGCAGGCGCTCATCGATCGATATGTCGAAGAGAATCTGCCGACCGATGATCTCATGCAGCCTGAAGAGATTTTGTATGATCTGGGTGTCGATCGGATTCGTCTGCTCGCGTCGTACAACTTGGATGATGTTGAATCGATGCGATCCGTGCTCGATGATATTGAGCGGACGGTGAATAATGAGATTGGTTCGATCGGATCATTGCTCAGCCATCAAGGGGTCGATCAACGCTCGCTGATTCTTCGGCTGGTGAATCAGTTTTCAAATTTTCAGGTGATGCGAGCGATCGTTGGGCTTGATTCAGAAAAGATTCGAACGGATATCGAAGAGATTGTAAAAACGATTCCTTCTGTCGAGGCGTATTTTTCTTTGATCGAGCCAATGGCGCTCTATAGCGAGGGGAGCTATGAGCTTGCCCTTGAAGAGGCATCGAAGCTTTCGCCGACTTCTGCGTTGGATCTGATCCGCGGGTTGTCGTATGAGAGGCTTGGTCGCCAAGAAGAAGCCATTGAGGTGTTTGCAGAGGTTTCTCGCTCATATGCGCTCGATTCGTTTGGTGCGTTTGCTCGCTCGCGGCTGATCCACTTTGGTGTTGGAGAGATGACACTTACTGATGCGGGCATGAAGATGGTGAAGGTTGCTCAGACGGTTCCAGACTGGATCGATCAGATGAACTCGCGCCCATCGTTTTTTATGTACCTTGAGATGTCAGTTTTAGATGATCCGATTGAGAGCCTTGATCAAACATTTGTATCGATTCGGCTTCAGAACCGTTCGCCGATCCCGCTGGCGATCGGGCCCTCGCAGCCTATCGATTCGCGGTTCTTGCTTTTGCCTCGGATTGATGACCGCTCGAATGGCTTTCAGGGGAAGATCACCTCGCAAGTCATTGGACTCAACCATCGGCTTCGGCTCGAACCGCGCGAAGATCTGATTGTGACGATCCCGGCGGATAGCGTGCAGACGCAGTGGTTGTTGCAGATGCAGCCGAACACTTCGATCCGTCAGCGGTATCGTTTGCTTCAGGGGTTCCGCCCGCGTGTTCCCGATACTGTTCTGAATCGGATTGATCTGCGTGCAGATGCATCGGTCTTTGGTATTGTGAGTTCGCCTTTGGGGCTTACGAGCGAGAGCAAGTTGTTTCAAAGGTTGATTCTCAAAGAGACTTTGTTTACGGTCAATGAGCTAATCGAGGGTTTAACCAGCGATGATGAGGAGACACGCCGACGGTGTGTGGTTGCGGCTGCCGGTCGGCTGTTGTTGCCTGCTCCCGATGCCGAGCTTTCAGCTTCGGAGCAGACCGAACTTGTCGGTACGCTGATGGATATCTATACGGTTGCTGATGCCAGCGAGCGGGCCCGGATGATTTTGTTGTTGCCTCAACGGCATCAGGTGTCCAAGATGATGGCGTTTGATGATCATGTTGTAGGGTTGATTGTTTCTGATGCGTTGATCGATTCGCGGGTAGACCCTATCGTGCTTGCAGCGGCGTTACTCACGCGCACCGATGCGTCGGACTCGCCGATCTTTGAAGTGCTTGATCAGGTTTCTGATCCGAGGCTCACGATTGTTGCCGAGATTATTCGAGCTCGGATCGAATCGTTCACGCCGTTCTTGGGCACGGTTGGTCCTGGGGTGGATTCGATTATTCGCCCGAACGAAGCCTTTGGTCGGTGAGTGATGTTCAAGGGGCCTTTTTCATCTGAGCCTTGTATTGAAGGCGCCCAGCGTGTGCCCAAGCGTCGGCGTCGGCTATTGGGCTTTGTGATTGGGGTTGCATTGCTCGTTGGGGCCGGGGTGTATTTGCTTCGTGATCCTGAACAGTTCAAAGGCTTTGTTGAGAACATCAAACACGCACCATTGTGGGCGACGCTTGTGGTGCTTGTTGGGCCGATGGTGAACTGGTTGTGTGTGGGGCTGTGTTTGCACGCGCTCGTTCGTCGGCACGGTATAGTTGGACGAAGAGAGATGCTTTCGCTTGTTGGCAGCGCGTGGTTGCTCAATCATCTACCGATGCGACCCGGGTTGGTCGGGCGTGTTGGGTATCATGCGAAGGTGAACAGCATTCGAGTGCGTGATTCGATCGAGGCGAGCGTGTGGTCGATGGTGCATGCCGCGATTGCCAATGGGATCGCGTTGGCGATTGTGTTGCTCTTGCCGAGCGATACAAGCGTGCTGATGTTGATCGTGTATTTGTTGATCCCGCTTGTGGTGTTTGGGGTGTTGGCCGCGGGGGCGTTTGTGAAGAGTTCGTCGGCGGGATATTTATTGCTCGGTTTGGTGTTTCGCAATGCTGATGTGTTGGTGTGGATGGTTCGCTATGCCGGGGCGTTTGCGATGCTCGGGATTACCATTTCGCCGGTGCAGATCGTGTTGATTACCGCAGCGTCGCAGATCGCACAGGTTATTCCATTCACGGGTGGCGGGCTCGGGTTTCGTGAGTGGGGCGTTGGGCTTGCTGCGGGGATGACACACACCGGGGCTGCGATCTCGATGCGGACAGCGATCGGTGCCGATGTGATCAATCGGATCGCAGAGACCGTGACCGTGATCCCGCTCGGATTAATTTGCAGTGCGTTGGTTGCCCGGCGGGTTGGGCGTTGGAACGATGAGCGTATTGGTGGTGGAGGATCAGCCGAAGATGAGTCGGCTGACGATGCCAAGGATCAGAATGATCCCGGGAAGCCCAGCGAGTAGAAGCCAGCGGATCATCGAGCGTTGTTTCTGATCGAGGCTTTGGATCGTTGCGATCGGGCGGGCTTGGGTGCCCGGGCCGATCAGATCGTCCATCCCCGCGAGCCAGTTGATTGATGAATCGAAGAGGGTGAGGTTGCCCGCCCATCGGATGACGACTCGTCCATCGACGAGTTGTTCGGAATCTGCGGTGATTGCATCGGTGGACCAGCCGTTGGAGCCGACGACGATAACGCGTTGAATACCGCCTCGATGGGTTCGCTGGGCAGATGCTGCGAGTGTCCAACGCTCGGCATGGGCATCGGTGTTGATATCAAAGATCGGTTGGTCGCGCATGATGTTGCGGAGCTTTGGTTCGGTGTGCCAGAAGTTGGTCCAGTCGCGCTCGGCCCATGTGGTGTTGGCTTGGTCGGTTGGGAGGGTTTGGATAATGGGCAAGGCTTGGACGCCGGGAACTTGTTCGATGGACATCGGGATCGCCCAAGGGAGCACCGTCGAGAGCCCGGCGAGGGCGTCGGCGATCGGGTGCGTTGGGTTGGTGGAGTTGTCGGCGTGTTCTGGAACCACGCGTGTGATTGGGTCGGCGACGCGTCCGAGTGTGGCGATTCGTTCGTGCATCAGCACGCGCCCGGCGTCGGGGATAATCCCGAGCGGTGCCAGTGCTGCGGCGATGGGATCGGTGATGTTTGCGCCCGGGAAGATCGATGGGCTCAGCGAGATGATGACGGATTCGCCCTGGTCGATAAGCTCAGCGACGATCTGTCCGATCTCGGTGGCGCGTTTGGCGCCGGTGAGTCCTGAGGCATCGGTGCCAGCGGAGCTATCGACGCTGATGATTGCGAAGACGATCGGGCGGTTGCCCAATGGATCGAGTTCGTCGAGATCTGGCGGGGTTGGATTTTCGAGAGCTGCCCATTCGAGTGTGTCGATGCCTTTGGCTTTGAGCTTGTCGACGGTTTTAGTGAAGAGCTGTGAGGCGCCCAGGAGTTCGTTGGGCTTGGCGCCATGCACGAAGATGAGGATCGGCTGGACCGGGGCGACGAGCTGGGCGAGTGCCGATGCGATGAGTTCTTGAGCGCGTGGTCCGATGATTCCGGCAGCCGAGATCCCGGCCCGTTCGAGGGCAGCGGTGGAGGGCAAGAGCGCATCGAGATCGATCGCAGCGATGCCTTGATCGGGTGAGCCGATGACGAGGAGGGCTTCTCCGGTTTCGAGGGCACGCCCGACACGCAGGGCATCAACCGATTCAAGGCGGGTGATTCGGCTATGGGCAACGGCTGCCTGGTCGCGGAGTTGTTCAAACGAACGGACCATTGATTTGGCAATCGTGCGCGGATTAACATCAAGCTCGTCGGCATTGGCGAAGAGATCGATCTGGACTGCGAGCTCGTCGAGTTGGTTCATGAGAATCGCGAGGAGTTGCTCGATGGGGTCGGCGTAGGTATCGAAGGGGAAGATCGCAGCGTTGGGTTGGTGGGAGTCGATCTGAGATTTGATCTGCTCGCCTTGTTTTTGGACATCGCGGGCGTGGAGGCGAAAGAGCTGGGCGCGTTGTTCGAATGCGCCGCGGTTGTTGGCGTTGGTTTGTGTGGTTGGAGCGATCGAGTTGCCCAGGCGTTGAAGGCTTGTGGTGATGTCGGCGAGCTTGGGAGCGAGTTCAAGCAGCAGATCTGCGCTTGCGCCAAGGGTGGCCATATTCGCTTCGATGATGTCGCTTTCGCGGTTGGCAAGATCGGCGAGGAGTTGTTTGGTGTGGTCGATGCCATCGGGGGAGTCGAGATCGATGATGCGGACACTGAGCAGCGGATTGGAGAGTTCGTATGCGTCAAGAACATCAGAGACGAGATCGACCGAGCGCGTGTCGGCGCGGTTCATGCCTATGGCAAGGACGATCTCGGTGGGGGCGTTGAGGCGATCGACGATGCCCAGGGCGCGAGCCGAGAGTTTATGTGAGCCTGTCGAGGTGACATCGACGCGGTAGTGATAAGTATTGGTGATGAACCCGGCAAAGATCGCAGTGGTTCCGGTTGCGAGAATGAACGCGGCGACGGTGATGATGGTGACAGGTCGAGATTTGCCTAATCGGCGGACTTCGAGCACGCCCGAAGCGAGGACGAGCATCCATGCGGAGCCGATGACGAAGAAGGCGATGGTGGCGGTGTCGATGATGCCTTTGGAGAGTTCGTTGACGCGATCAGTGATTGAGAGCATCGAGAGGGTGATGGCGGTTTGTACGCTTGTTTGCTTGGCGATGACGGAGGTGAGCACGAGCATGAGGATGAGGGTCATGACGGTGCCGAGGAATGCGAGGGTTTGCGAAGCGGTGAGCGATGAGGCGACCATCCCGATCCCGAGATAGAGCATGCCAACAAGGACGAGCATGAGATAGCCTGCGATGATCGGGCCGATATCTGGTGCAGGGCTTGAGACGAGGGTCAGGACGATTGGGTAGACCAATGTTGGCACAAGCATGAGGATCAAGAAGGCGAGCGAGCCCAGGTATTTGCCGATGGTGACGGACCAGTCGCCAGCTGGTGCGGTTCGGAGGGCTTCGAAGCTTCCTGAACGATATTCTTCGCTCATCAGACGCATCGAGATCGCGGGGGCGATGGGGACGAGCAGCCATCCTGAATAGGAGAAGAAGTAGCGCAGCGTGCCGGGCTGGCCTGGGATGATCGTTTGGTTGACGAAGAGGACTGCGGTGAGGAAGGCGAAGAGTGCGATGATGATCCAGCCTGCGGGGACTCGGAACATTGATGCGAGTTCGCGTTGGGCGATGGTGATTGCTCGGCTCATTGGTTACCGCCTCGCACAGTTGATGGAGTGTTTGTCGAGAGGTTTGTTTGAGCTGGTGCGGTGTCGATGAGTTGCATGAAGAGGGATTCGAGTGTGGGGACGACTTTTCGGAGCTCTCTGATGAACAACCCGTTGTCGTCTGCGGTTGCTGCGATGGCTTCTCGGAGATCGTCTTCTGTAGGTGCTGCTTCGATTTCGATGATCGACCAGCCTTTGGTTGCGTCTTGAGGCTGGGTCGCTGCTGCTTTGGTGGTGGCGACACCTGGGATTGTCGCCAAGATGCGCAGGGCATGATCGATGCCTGCGCTTGGGTTTGTTCGGATCTCGACGATGTAGCGGACTGGACCTGGGGAGGTGTTGATCAGGTCTTGAGGGGAGCCGTCGGCTCGGATCTGCCCACCAGCCATCACGATCACGCGATCGCAGGTGCGTTCGACTTCGGGGAGGATGTGCGAGCAGACGAGGGTTGTGCGGTCTTGGGAGAGCTCTCTGATGAGTGATCTGGTGTCGTGGATTTGTGTTGGGTCCAGGCCGTTGGTTGGCTCATCGAGGATGAGGACTTGAGGATTGTGGACAAGTGCGGCAGCGAGCCCGACGCGTTGGCGATAGCCTTTGGAGAGTTGTCCTACGCGTCTTTTGGCGACATTTGAGATTCTGGTGAGTGCCATTGCTTTGTCGATGGCGGGGTTGATGTCTTTGCCTGCGACTTGGTAGAGCTTTGCTCGGTGTTTGAGATAGCCTGTGACGCTCATCTCTGGATAGATGGGGGCACTTTCGGGGAGGTATCCGATGAGGGATTGGGCTTGCTGGGCGTTTTTTTGGATGTCGTAGCCAACGATAGAGATAGAACCCTTGTCTGGAGCGAGGAACCCGGTGATCATTCGGATGGTTGTGCTTTTGCCTGCCCCGTTTGGTCCCAATAACCCTGCGATCTGCCCTGTTGGGAGTTCGAAGGATACTTTGTGGACTGCATTGAGCGAGCCGAACGATTTTGAAATTTCTCTGACAAGAATCATGAGAGTTTCGCAGCCTTTGAGGGTAGTTAGCCGATATGGTTGAGATCAACGATACAAGAGTTGGTACAAGAAGATGGACACGAGTCGAACCTCCGGGGTTCGCGTGCGGATAGGGAACATAAGGATATACGCAAAGGGCAGACATATGTTGTCTTGGGCTGCCCAACTTTGTCAAGAACCTGCCGATTCTCAGGCAGATATCTATTGTCGGCAAGTTTGATCAATGGTCGAAACGCAACCCAAACTCGTTCTCGTCGGTGGGCATCACGCGATGGCCCAAGAGCTCAAAGAGCTTGTAGGCGATCGGTTCGAGATTGTCGTTCAGCCTGATGAGTCGGGTTTGGCAGCGGTGCTCAAGGCACTTGGCGAAGGGATCTGTATTGTTGATCCCCAAGGCGAGGTGAGCTGGAGCAACGATTACTTCAATGGGCTTGATGATACAACCCGTCATGAGGTGCAATCACTTTGTATTCAGGCGTGTGATTCGGTTTCTTCGTTGCATCAAGATGCGCAAGGGGCGTTGATTACCAAGCATGAGATCAGCTCGGCAGATGGTTTTCATGTGTATGACATCTATATAACGAGCATCGCCGAGCGTGATGAGCAGGGTGTGCATGCCGGGCGGGTGGCTGCGATTGTTCGTGATGTGACGATGGCCAAGCACGCACAGAAGAAGATGAGCGCGTTGGATCGTGCAGGGTTCGAGCTCGTTCGGCTCGATGTGCAAGAGATCCGCGAGATGAACGCGATGGAACGATTGCAGCTGCTCGAAAAGCGGATTGTTCGGTATTCGAGTGAGATTCTCAACTTCGATCACTTTGCGATCTTCTTGACCGATCAGAAAACGAATCGTTTGCAGATGGTGATGCAGTCTGGGTTGCCCCCAGAGATTCAAGATTTTGATCTGTATCTTGAAGCTGAGGGATCGGGGATCTCTGGGCATGTTGCAGCGACGGGGCAGAGTTATATTTGTAACGATGTTACCCAAGACGAGCGTTTTTTGCCTGGGCTCTCGGGGGCCCGGTCGAGTTTGACGGTGCCTTTGCGTGTATCGGACCGGATCATTGGGATCATGGATGTCGAATCGCAACAGCCGGGCGCATTTGACGATCAGGACCGGATGTATGCCGAGATATTTGGTCGGTATGTGGCGATGGCGCTGCACATGTTGCAGCTTTTGGTGAGCGAGCGGACCGAGACGAACATGATTGTGTCTGATCGGATGACCGTCGAGATCAATGAGCCTTTGGATGATATTACGCATGAGATCGAATGGTTGGTCGAGCATGAACTCGATGCCGATCCTGAAACGAAGGCGCATATCAAGCGGATTATGGTGGATGTTGAGGCAATTCGTAGTCGAGTGAAATCGGTGGCGAGTGGTCCGCAGACATTGCTTGGTGTTGATAAAGCGATGCTCGAACGCGAGCAAGATCCGGCGTTGATTGGCAAGCGGGTATTGGTTGTTGATGACAACAAGAAGATCCGCAAGATCATCGGCGAGGTCTTGGCGCATCGTGGATGCGAAACGACAGTGGTCTCTGACGGTGCGAAAGCTATCGGTTTGCTCGAGACGATCGCTACGAATAACACGCAGCCGTTCGATCTGGTGATCTCTGATATCCAGATGCCCGATCGCAATGGGTACGAGGTGTTTAGCGCAGCGAGGAAGA
The DNA here is from genome assembly GCA_024280755.1 of Planctomycetota bacterium. GTDB lineage: Bacteria > Planctomycetota > Phycisphaerae > Phycisphaerales > UBA1924 > UBA1924. Next base: position 13,360 of record JAJRPN010000018.1, on the reverse strand, counting down.
ACTGCCCAGATGTGCCTGTGATTTTGATGACCGGCTTTGGGTATGACCCGCACCATTCGATCGTGCGAGCTTCGCAAGATGGCTTACAGAGCGTGTTGTTTAAGCCCTTTGAGATTGAGCTGCTGATGGGGCAGGTGCGCGAAGCACTTGGGATCGGCAAAGACTAAGCGTGTGCGCACAAACCATGTGATCAATGAAGAAACTCTTGCCCCTCCCTGCGCCCCGCGGGGAGGTGGCGGCGCAGCAGCCGGAGGGGTGTCTTCTGTTGTTTTACATGAGTTATCAAGAGAAGAAAAATACCAAGACACCCCTCCATCTCTCTCCTTGCCCCTCCCCGCGGGGCGCAGGGAGGGGCAAGGAGAGAGATGTATAAAACAAGTTGAGACTATGCGCGGATGGCAATCAGGACACGATCGAGCCCGTCGCTGTCTTTGGCGATGCGGGCGTTGGTGAGCAGGTCATGGTTGTTGGCGAGCGATAGGCATTGGGCGGCGGTGCACGATGCGATCTCGATGAGGAGCATGCCGCCTTGGGTGAGCAGGGGTGGGGCGTCATTGATGAGCTTGGCGACGAACTCCATGCCGTTGTCTTTGGCGCGCAGGGCGAGGGTGGGTTCGTGGTCTTTGACATTGGGTTCGATCGCATCCCATTCGTGATTGGGGATGTAGGGTGGGTTGCTACAGATGTAGTTCAATGAGGCGTTGTTACCCGCGACCTGATGGGCGAAGATCGGTTCGAGCAGATCGCCTGCGATCAGTTCTACGCGGTCTTCGATGTTGTGCTTAGTGATATTGTGCTGGGCGACTTCGAGGGCATCAGTTGAGATGTCGGTGGCGATCACGCGTGCGCCCGGAAGGTTCTTGGCCAGGACGCTGGCGATGCACCCAGAGCCGGTGCAGACATCAGCGATCATGATCCCGGTGCCCGCGTCGGACTCGCGCAGGGCGTTATCGTCGGGGTTGTTGCGGGCGTGCTGGAGGACTTCTTCGATGATGGTGAGTGTTGATGGGCGTGGGATGAGCACGCGAGGGTCGACCTTGAAGTGCATGGTGAAGAAGACCTCTTCGCCGACGAGGTATTGGATGGGTTCGTGTGCGAGTGCGCGTTTGACCAGGTCACGCAGCGTGTCGCGTTCGATGGGGGTCGCCGGTCGGTCGGTCTCCATGTAGAGGCGCAGGCGATCGCATCCGAGGACATGGGCAAGGAGCATCTCGGCCATCCGACGCGGTGAGTCGAGGTCAGCAGCTTCGAAGGCTTTGTTCATCCACGCGAGCAGGTCGCGGGTGGTCCAAGATTTGGTTGGGGGAGGCATGGGTGAAGTGTATGCGCGAGAATATCTTATCTCCTCCCCCGGGCTTTCCGGGGGAGGTATCCCGAAGGGACGGAGGGGGTCTTGAAGAAGGCAATGGGCAATGGGCAATAGGCAATAGGCAATAGGCAATGGGCAATGGGGAAGAAAGAGAAGACCCCCTCCGTCATGCTTCGCATGCCACCTCCCCCGGAAGCCCGGGGGAGGAGAGTTGTGATTGTGCGCACAAGGGGTGCGATGAAGGAAGGAGTGGAACCTTGAGACAGGGCTCCACTCCTTCATTCATGGGGGAATCTTGTCCCTCCCTGCGCCCCGCGGGGAGGTGTCGAGCGCAGTGAGACGGAGGGGTGTCTTCGCATTTCTCTTCTCCCCTTGATGACTTCAAAGATCAAGACACCCCTCCGACCCGACTCCGTCGGCCCACCTCCCCGCGGGGCGCAGGGAGGGGCAAGATGGAGGTAGGCTACTTGCCTCCGAACCAATCGCTCGACACATGGGCGTCGACGGTGAGTGGTACCTTGAGATCCATCGCGGCTTCCATGCGCTCGACGATGAGGGCTTTGGCCGCTTGAGCTTGCGCATCAGGGGTTTCGAAGACAAGCTCGTCGTGGATTTGCAGGAGCATCTTGGTGTTGTGCAAGGGCGAAGAAGCATCAGCAGATTGGATGCGTTGGTGGATGTCGATCATCGCGATCTTGATGAGATCGGCAGCGGAGCCTTGAACCACCGAGTTGATGGCCATGCGTTCGGCGAGGGCTTTGCGCTGCGGATTCCGATCGTCGATGTCGTTGATCGGGCGTCGTCTGCCGAGCATGGTTTCTACGAAGCCATGCGAGCGGGCAAAGGTGACGCACTCCCCGAGGAAGGTGGTGATGTTGGCGAACTTGGCTTTGTAGTTGTCGATGATCTCTGAGGCTTCACTGTTCGAGACATTGAGTCGGCGGGCGAGACCCCATGGGGTGACGCCATAGACGATACCGAAGTTGACCATCTTGGCGCCGCTGCGTTGTTCTTTGGTGACCTCGGCGAGTGGGATGTTGTTGATTTGCGATGCGACGGCTTGATGGATATCTTCGCCCGCGAGGAACGCAGCGATGAGCGCCGGGTCATCAGACAGGTGCGCCAGGATGCGGAGTTCGATCTGGGAATAGTCGGCGGAGATGAGCTGATGACCCGCCGGAGCGATGAACGCTTTGCGGATCTCGCGTCCGATCTCGGAACGGATGGGGATGTTCTGGAGGTTTGGATCTGACGAACTCAACCGACCAGTCGCGGCGACGGTTTGGTTGAAGCTGGCGTGAATACGCTTTGTTTTGGGGTGTATATCGTCAGCGAGGGCTTTGAGGTAGGTGGAGACGAGCTTGGAGAGCTGGCGGTATTCGAGGATGAGGGTTGGGATGGTGGTCGTGACTTCTGGATCGAGTGCGAGCTTTTCGAGCACCTCGGCATTGGTCGAGAACCCGGTTTTGGTTTTCTTGATGGGCTTGATGCCCAAGCCTTCGACCTCATCATCTGGTTTGTTGAAGAGGGCGGCGGAGAGTTGTTTGGGCGAGTTGAGATCGAAGGTGCGGGCGATGGTGGACATCGCTTCTTCGTTGATGGTGGTGACGAGCTCGTCGATTCGTTTTTGGAGGCGGATCTCTTGGTTGTTGAGTTCGGATTTGGAGACGAGGACGCCGTTGTATTCGAGGGCGGCCAGCACATCGACGAGCGGCATCTCGACCTCGCGGTAGAGCTTTTCGAGTGATGATTCTTGATGAATCATCGGCGAGAGCTTCTCGTTGAGTTGAAGCGTCACATCGGCATCTTCTGCTGCGTACGGCGATGCGAGTTCCAAGGGCACCTCGTCGAAACGCTTTTGTTTCTTGCCCGTTCCAATCAAATCTTTGATCGAGAGGTTGGTGCGTTCGAGGAAGGCGAGGGAGAGGTTGTCCATCGAGTGTGATGAGCGGGATGAGTCGAGGACATACGACGCGATCATGGTGTCGCCAGCATTTGAAGCTGTATCTGTAGGCACAAACCCACGCAGGGTGATGCCGGCGTTCTTGAAGATCAGCAGGTCGTACTTGATGTTCTGCCCGACCTTGGCGATGGATTCATCTTCGAGGATCGGACGCAAGGCATCGACGACGGTCTTGGTATCGAGGTGCTTGGATGGATCGGGCGAGCGGGTGGGGATGTAGTAGCCGATGCCGGACTTGATCGAGACGGACACGCCGACAAGCTGTGCCCACATCGGACGGATGTGGGTGGTCTCGGTGTCGACCGCGATGATGCTCGCGGCTTTGAGTTCTTTGACGAGCGTGTTGAGTTGAGTCTCGGTCGTGATGGTGGTGTAGTCGCCATCGACTTCGACGGTTGGCGCTGCGGATTCGATTTCGGGTTGGTTGAAGAGCCCGAAGGGTTCGGGGGTGGGTTTCTTCTTGGGCGTTGGTTTGGTTTCGGTCGGTTGGTCGCCGGCGATCATGCGTTTGATGTCGTCTTGGTAGCGGTTGAATCCGAACTCTTTGCACCAGCCGATGAGCTTGGGGAGGTCGAACGCATCGGCTTTGCACTTGTCGAGATCGAGCTCGATGGGGACATCGTGGCGGAGGGTGACGAGTTCTTTCGAGAGTGGTAAGTCGCCTTCGCTTGCGAGGATGTTTTCGCGTCGCTTGCCTTTGATTGTGCCTTGTTTTGCAGCTTCAAACACGCCGGCGAGGGTACCATACTCAACGAGCAACTTGGCAGCGGTCTTGATTCCGATCCCCGGCACGCCTGGGATATTGTCGGCGGTGTCGCCCATGAGTGTGAGCAGGTCGATCATCTGGTTCGGACGGATGCCCAGGTCTTCCATCAGGTCGGCTTCGGTGATGAGTTGATCTTTGTGGACATCGTACATCTCGGTTGGGGGCGTGCCTTCGCCTAAGAGTTGCTTGAGGTCTTTGTCCTTGGAGATGATGCGCACGCGGATGTCAGGGTGCTTGGTCGAGAAATCGCTCGCGATCGTCGCGAGCACATCGTCGGCTTCAAACCCTTCGCAACCAATCACGGGCACGCCGATATCTTCAAGCATCTCGATGGCGCGGCTGACCTGGGGGAAGAGGTCTTCGGGCGGCGCGTCGCGGTTGGCTTTGTATTCTGGGTAGAGCTGGGTGCGGAAGGTGCCTTGGTCGCCACCGACATCGAGGGTGACGGCGATATAGCTCGCCTGCCCATCCCCGAGCATGTGCATGCCGTCGTTCTTGAGGAGTTTGAGGAGCATGCCTACGAACCCGTAGTTCATGTTGGTTGGTTCGCCGGTGACTGGCGAGGTCATGGGTGTTCGTATGGCATGGTATGCGCGGAAGAACTGTGCGTAGCCGTCGATGAGGTAGAGGGTTTTCATTAGGAGTAGGGTAGGGGGGGGGAAGGCAATGGGGAATAGGGAATGGGCAATTGCAGAGGGGAGTGGGAAGAAAGTGTGGGGTGCCCTGTTCATGCGAAGCATGTCAGGTCTTGGTTTTGGTAGCCTTATAACTACGAAGACATGCAGGTATCGAAGACGCTACCAGCATGGCACCCGGGCGTCGTGGGGAGGTGGCCCCATGGGATGGTTGCTCCTCCCTGCGCCCCGCGGGGAGGTGTCGAACGAAGTGAGACGGAGGGGTGTCTTGGTATTTTTTCTCATGCCTATATAAACTTCCAATGACCAAGAAAAGACACCCCTCCGTCTGCTGCGCAGCCACCTCCCCGCGGGGCGCAGGGAGGGACAAAGCAAGACCCCCCTCCGTCATGCTGCGCATGCCGCCTCCCCCGGGCCTCCGGGGGAGGAGAGAAGAGTTCTCGTTCGGACGACTATGATTCAGCAATGAAGAAGAGAAGGAAAAGAGAACTCAGGCAACTTGTTTCCGGTGTACGCGATCCTCGGCGGGGAATTGGGTTGCTGCGAGGTAATCTGCGGCAGTTGGTGCATGCTTTTTTTGCAACAATGGATGAAGCTGGCATTGGCTTACTCATCCTAATCTCCTTCCCAATATCAGTACCGTTGGCAATCATCGGGAACTCATTTTGGGGCATGAAGGGTGGTTTGGGCGGCGCCATAGTTGGAGCCGTTGTATTCCTTGCTTGGATATACAAATCAGTTCTCTTCGAAGAACGAGTACGGCTGATTGGCAAGGAGCACGATTTCACACTCTGTCTGTGGTGTCAACATCCAATTGCTGGATTACCTAAGCGAGGCGTGTGTTCTGAGTGCGGCAAGGGCTTTGATATTCAAAACTCTCAGAAACTCTACAAGGCACATTTTGATCCACCAGCGTATTCGCCAGCACCAAAGGTTACCAAGTATCGAACTATGCGGGATTGGGCTCGCGCTCTGCGTGAGCGGGATCGAGTTCGTGATGAATGAGCAAGCCGAAAAAGAACTCAAACTGCTCGTTGAAAGGCGATGGGACCCTCGGTGTGGGAAAAGCAGGGTTTTAGGTAAAATCAATCTTGCGGTGGCTTGGGTACTCACAGCCGCAATCATCGTTACGGTTACTCAGTTTCGGGATATTCCATTTTGGGTCATTTTTTCAGTTTGCCTTGTGCTACAGAGTTATTGTTGGCTATTGACACTGAGAACTCGTGTGACAACCATAACCAGTATGCGCCGGCATAATGGCTTTCTTTGCCCGTGGTGTAGGTATGCTTTAACAGGTCTCGTAGACGATGGGGTTTGTCCAGAATGTGGCGTGAAGTATCGCCGAACGCTTTGTGAGCAACTCTACGCATGTGCGTATGAACCCAAGCAGCCCGATGCTGAATCAATCAGGGCAGAAGAGCGCCGATTGTGGCGAGAAGCGATTGAGCTGCGCGATGGGGTGATAGATGAGTGAAGTTGAATCAGCATCGAGTGCGCCTATTTCGGGAGCCTTTGGACGGGTGCCTTTGGTCTTGCTTTGCGTGGTATTGGTTGTTGCTCACTTCGGGTTTGAGGGCGCGGTCATCAGTCGGGTGTCGTACTTTGCGATAGAGTTTACGACTCTGCTCGGTTTTTCTATCGCATTCATTTTAATCGCTTCGGCCGGTCGATCGCGATGGTGGTTCTGTGTTCGGAGTCGCCAACAGGTGATTGAAGACCTTGAGCCAGGAGTGTATCGGGTTTCGGACAACGAACAGATCCGGGTGGGGCTTGCTGGGCTCGAGCCGATGAGTGAGCAAGAGCAGATATCTACATTCGATCAGGCGAATACAGCCATTCGTGTCTGGAACTGGTTTGATCTGGTGTGGTATGTGGTCATGGCAGCGTTTTTACTTTACCCAATCGTATCGCGTCCGAACTATTGGTATATTAGCATTTCACTCGTTGTCTTCTTCGCTGCCATTGCTGTGCGTTGGATCTTCCTTGGCGATGGGATCATCGCCGGGTTCAATCGTTTGCGGATCGATCCCAATGGCTGGGAGTGGGGCGGGTGGTCCAAGCAGTTCGAGAAGAGCGGGCGATGGGAAGATGCGCGGGTGTTGATCAAGCCGATGACCAAGCATGGGCGAGATCGCTACTTCGTGGTGATCGGTGATCACGATGGATCGATTGGGATCATCGTACCCAAGGCTTCGGTGGAGTTGATCGAGCGAGCAATGGTCACCACACAAAAGGGTGCCACACCTTGACCGTCTTGGGCAAGGTGTGTCTTCGGAGTTGTGCGATGGGATAAAGACACTGCTTGGCGAAGACGGTTAAGCAGTGGCACCCGGATGATATCTTGTCCCTCCCTGCGCCCCGCGGGGAGGTGTCGAACGAAGTGAGACGGAGGGGTGTCTTGTATTGCTTTGCATCAGCCACTAAGGGAAAAAATACAACAAGACACCCCTCCGTCTGCTGCGCAGCCACCTCCCCGCGGGGCGCAGGGAGGGGCATAAGAAAAACATCACTTCCCCAAATGACTCAAATCCTTGCCCGGCCAACTAAACGCCTCTTGACCCGTCACGGTTTCGTGCAGCACCGTCACCCGTCGGCTGTACGCCTGCGATTGTTTGATCCCGCGTCGGCCCATCACCGTCATCGAGACATCAACAAACTTACCTAAGCGGAAGTTCTTCACGCCTGCGTCGGTGTGCCAGCTAAAGCCATCGGTCGTGCCCGCCAAAGGCGTGCTCGCTGCGAACATCGTCCCGGTATGCGCGACGCACCCGGTCATGATGCGGGTACTGATGGCGGTCTTGACATGATCGCCCATGGTGACGCCAAGGAAGGTCTCGCCGGTTTTTTCGTTGCTCGAAGCACTCGTCGCTTTGGCGTTTATTGTGCCGTAGGTGTTGAGCAGGTTTGAGTTGGTGGTGCCTGCGCCCAGGTTGGACCATTCACCGATCCAGCTATCACCCAAGTGTCCATCGTGCCCTTTGTTGGCGTAGCCTTGGAAGACGGTGCCTCCAACTTCGCCGGCGACCTTGCAGACCGGGCCGATGGCGGTGTTTGGTTTGATGTTGGCGTGTTCGAGCACAGAGCTGCCTGGGCCGATGTATGCAGGTCCGGTGATGATCGCGCCGGGGTGGATGGTTGCGTTTTCTTCGATCACGATTGGGCCGGTGGTCGAGTTGAGGATGACCCCAGGCATGACGAGTGCTTCGGGCGAGATCGCGATGCCTTGGGTCCCGATGAGCGTGACCGCTGGCGGTGCAGCGTCGACCTTGGGCATGGTCTGGGCAATGACTTGGAGATCGAACTCAAGGGATGCGTCGCGGAAGCGTTTCCAATCCCAAGGCTTGCGCATCAAATGCTGCCCTGCGATCTCGATCGGTTCCATCTCGGGCTGTTTGCCCATGAGCAGATCGCGTACGCCGGTGGCTGCGAGGCGGACTGCGATCATGTCGCCGGTGTCTTGTTCGACGAGGGCCTGTCCAAGGGTGATCTCTTTGATCGCACGGACTGGAAGCGGGCAGCGAGCGTTGATGAGCAGTATTTCGTCGTCGCCTTCTGCTGGCGGTGTGTTGACGGGGATGGATGTGAGTTCGCCAGTCAGCTCGATCATATTGGCAGGCACGACGACCCCAATGGGATCGAGATCAAACGCGATGGTCAGCCGCTCTGAGATGGTCAACGCGCCGGTGCGAATAGCAAAGGTGGGTCGAAGGTCATTGAGAGGCGAGAGCGTGCCCTTGCCGTCATCAAACAGGATTGCCTTAGTCTTCGTTGTCGGATCATTGGTCATATGGATCAAGTGTAGGATGGGCTATCCAAAGAAGGAAGCAGCGGGCCCTGACCCACAGGCTCCACTCTTCCTCCTTCTCGGGTATTCTCAGAGTTTTTACTTGCCAAAACGCCCTCGGGTAGCCGACAATGCGCACATGCCCAATATGTCTACCAATAGTGCCAATCATGGAATCCCACTCTCGCAGCCAAACATCTCCAAGCTCGAAGAGGAGATGGTTCTTGAGGTGCTCCGATCCGGTCGCCTCTCCATCGGCCCGATGCAAGAACGATTCGAAGAACTTGTCGCCCAACGCTGCGGCACAACCCACGCGATCGCCTGCTCATCAGGGACATCAGGCTTACACATGATCCTGATCGCGCTGGGCATTGGACCAGGTGACGAGGTGATTACCACCCCGTTCTCGTTTATTGCATCATCGAATGCGATTCTCTATGTGGGTGCGACCCCGGTGTTTGTCGATATCTGTCCGACGAGCCTCAACGCGCATCCAGGAAAAATCGAACAAGCGATCACTCCAAGGACCAAAGCCATCCTCGCCGTCGAAGCCTTTGGCAACCCGCGTCATATGGACACCTACGCCAAAATCGCTGCCAAGAACGAGATCCCGTTGATCGAAGATTCATGCGAAGCATTGGGCACCGTCTATCGCGGACAACGCGCAGGAGCCTTCGGGCGAGCGGGGGTCTTTGGGTTCTATCCCAACAAACAAATAACCACCGGCGAGGGGGGCATGATCGTCACCAACGACGATCGGCTCGCCGACACATGCCGATCGCTGCGCAACCAAGGACGAGCCGTCACGGGCAAGGGATCAGTCGCAGCAGGCTCTGGGGCAGGCAGTTGGTTGCACCATGATCGACTCGGGTTCAACTATCGCATGTCCGAGATCAACGCTGCGATTGGGGTCGCTCAGATGATGCGCCTCGATGAGCTGATCCAGGGTCGCAACGACGCAGCCGATTTATACATCGAACGCCTACTCGATATTCCTGAGTTGATCTTGCCAACGGTCGATGACGACTGCACGATCATGAGCTGGTTTGTGTTTGTCGTGCGGCTAGCTGCCGGCTATACCCGCGAGGAGCGCGACCGGGTGATCGCAGGTTTGCGCATTCATGATATCGGTGCGGGCGATTACTTCCCGTGCATCCACCTCCAGCCGATCTATCAGCGGGCACTGGGCTTGCCCGAGGGCAGCTTCCCGATCGCCGAGAGTGTTTCTCAGCGAACACTCGCGTTGCCCTTCTACGCGGGGATCACCAAGCAAGATGTCGATATCGTCGCTCAGACCCTCGAACTGATGGTCTCGCGCGAGAACCTGTCTCGAAGAAACTGACTTGCATAACCGGCTCCTTCTCCCGAGGCCGGGTGCCCCGACTCGCATTCTGATGCGCAGTCGGGTCTTGGGATGTATACGCACCAGAGAAGGCCTCACTGCGCCGAGGACAGCGAGTAAGGGCACCCAGATTTGATAGGGCGGCGTTCCTCGCCATCAATAGGCATACGATCCCTGCGCATATACCAAGCATCTCGGAGGGAACACGACATGTCGAACAAATCATCAAAGAAGAGCCCGCTCAAGATCATCCTCTCGATCGTGATTGTCATCGTCGCAGCTTTCTTCGGGGTTGATGTCCTCAACCTATCGTCGTCAGAAACGAAAACAACAACACAAACCCGTCAACAAACATCCAGCAGCTCATCCAAAGAATCGAGCAGTAAAACAAGCGATACAAATAGCGCATGGAGCAAAGGCGCAGGCTCAATCGCAGATACCCAACAGCAGCTCGTTAAGCTCGCCAAAGACAAACGCTCAGGACAGATGGTCGAGTTCCAAGCACGCGTTGTCAAAATTCTCAAAGACGACAACGAAGGCTCGCGCCATCAACGCTTCATCCTCGCAATCGACCATACCCCCTCACCAACCGATTCGATCCTCATCGCACACAACATCGATCTCGCCCCGCGTGTTCCAATAGAAACCGGCGACACCGTCACGGTGTATGGGCAGTACGAATGGAACGATCGCGGCGGGGTGGTCCACTGGACCCATCACGACCCAGGTGGACGACACGCCGACGGGTGGATCGAACACGACGACCAACGCTACGACTAAAACGGGTGCCCCGACTCGCTTTCCTAAGCGCAGTCGGGTCTTGAGTTGTCTCCGTATGCACAAAGACCTCACTGCGCCGCTGGGCGTCGAGTAAGGGCACCCAGAGAAGCAGGGTTGTGTCAATACGCTATCGGATCGTTCTTGCAAACCGGGTCGGCACCGAAGAATGGAACCCGAAGGTCGGCGCGAGGGCAAAGAAGATCACCGACAACACCAACGCGCTGATCCCGGTATAAAGCGAAGAGAACGAACGCTCGACGAGCTGATCGCCCGCATTCCAGATCAACGGGCTTGTGCCCAAGTTGCGTAAGGTGATCAGAGCGATCACCACAACCTGTGCAATAAACGAAGAAGCGATCGAGATGATCACCAAGGTCAACGGGTTGCGCCGGATAAGCATCCCACGAATCGCAAGGATGAAATGGGCCCCGAGCAAATACCCAAGAGCGTGAGGCCCAACGATTACAACCGACCCGCCGTCGGCCCGATCCATCGGGGCGAGCAGATCAATAATGATTCCCAAAAGGATCGCAGCCCACAACGCCTGCTTGCGCGGGGCATACAAAGCAACAAACGCCATCAGCGGGATGATCATGCTCGGATGCACACCCGAAGAACCCGAGTCGAGCACAGGACCCAGCGCAAGCTCAAGCCCGAAGGTAATCCACGCAACAAAGGCAAGCACAAACCAGTTCATGAATCGCCCCCATGATCGTTCTCAAGGGCAGGAAGACGCAAAATTACATCAGACACCCGACGCAAGTCGGCAACCGTCGGGCGAACAATGATCCGCTGGCGCAAAGGCTGAGATTCGTTGTTTTCGATCCGCTCGATGTTCCCGATCATCAGCATCTGGGCATGTTGAGGCCATTGGTCGTCGAGCAGGCGAACCTCTTGATGGATCTGCACTTGCCAGGTCTCGTTGGTTGTTGGCCTGGCGACTTCGCCGATGAGTGTGCCATCGCCCACAGGCGTAAGCAAACATCGGAGCTGGTTTTCGCCCGAGCTATCGAGCAGGATGGTTGCGAGTATTGGTTGTGCAGAGCTTGCCGTAATCGGGCGCACCATCGAGACCCGGTCATTGACTCGTGTCACCTTGCCAAGAAGCTGGATGGCATCGACCACGACAACGGTGCCCTGCGTGAGTCCTTGAATCTTGCCGGTGCGGATCACAAGCAGATCTCCGATCAGGTTCGAGCTTCTCGGGCGATGCGCCTGTCGGACATCGAGGTTGGGCATGATCGCAGCCCCGCGGGTGAACTGATCGATCAGGGTGTTGAGCCGATGGTTCTCTTGGCGGGTTTGAAGAAGCTGGGTACGAACAATATCAAGCTCGTCGGCGATAACCTTCTCTCGGTGGGATGCCAGCGGGTTGGATATCTCTGGAGGAACAACAAAGTCGACTACAAACTCGATCGGGCCAGCGATTGGCAGGATTACCACCTGCACCTGATCAGAGAACCAATCCGTCCAACTAAGCATACGGATCGGTGCAAGAGACAGCACAAACAACAGCACGATCGCGATGGGCATAGACCATCTCACAATCAAAGGCTGATGTTGCATGGTGATGTTCCTCATCCGATCATCGAAAACACAGATGCGGTGGTGCTTGAAAGCAGGTTCTGCTCTCAATCAGATATCAGAGTTGTTTTCGAGGGTTTCTTTCCACTCTTCGATATTCTCAAGATAGATCGCTGTGCCACGCGCCACGCAGGTCAATGGGTCTTCTGCGAGTGTCACATCGAGCCCGGTTGAGCGGTTGATCTCGATGGGGAGTCCCTTGAGCAGCGATCCACCACCTGCGAGGGTAATCCCGTTGTCGACCAGGTCAGCAGCAAGCTCTGGCTCTGCTCTTTCGAGCGTACGGGTGACCGCTTCGATGATGTGCTGGATTGGTTCACGCAACGCATCGCGGATCTCTTCGGAGGTCACTTCGGTCTTGCGAGGCAAGCCCGAGATCATGTCTCGACCACGCACATCCATCTTGGTCTCGTCGCCAACAGGTGCAGCCGATCCGATCTGGATCTTAATTCGCTCGGCGGTCTGCTCACCAATCATCAACGAATAGTTCCGCTTCATGTGCGCGATGATCGCCTCGTCCATGTCATCGCCCGCGACGCGGATCGATTCACAGTTGGCGATGTCGGCCAGGGTCATAATCGCCACTTCGGTCGTCCCGCCACCAATGTCAACAATCATCGATGCGGTTGGTTCAGCAAATGGCAAGCCCGCACCAATCGCCGCAGCGATGGGTTCTTCGAGGAGATAAGTCTTGCGAGCGCCGGCGTGCTCTGCCGAATCAAACACCGCTCGTTTTTCAACTGCGGTAATGCCCGATGGGATCGAGATCACCACGCGAGGACCAAGCATACGAACACGCCCGGTCACTTTCGTGATGAAGTAGTTGAGCATGGCTTCGGTGATCTCGAAGTCTGAGATCACGCCGTCTTTGAGCGGGCGGATGGCGGTGATGGATCCGGGGGTCTTGCCGAGCATTTCTTTGGCGACCCAGCCGACAGCCTGTCCGTTCTTGAGGACTTGGTTGGTGCCTTTGCGCACCGCAACCACAGAAGGCTCGTTGAGGACAATACCTTGTCCACGAACAGCAACGAGGGTGTTACAGGTTCCCAGGTCGATCCCCATATCGACTCCGAATGGTCCTAATAGGCGTTCATACCACACTTGTGCACAATCTCCTTTGGTGCGTTATTATCAATCGCTGCTCTACCGCACAGTCCAGCCCGCGGATGACGCGATGGCGTGTGACTAGAGGATAGC
>JAJRPN010000017.1 GCA_024280755.1 Planctomycetota bacterium | reverse complement strand
TGGACCTCGGCCTCACGAAGCTTGTTGATGATCTGCTCTGCTGAATGCCGTTTCCTGGCCATGATTGTCTGCCTTCCAAATACGCCCATTCTACGAGGATACTCGCATAAGGAATGGACTAGTTATTGGGGGGCAGGTCACAGGCACGGCCTAGATATCTTGCCACGCGGGCATAATCTTAGAGTTGTGTCACAAATGATTCGTACTGCTCAATCAGTGTGCTTTTGGATTTTAGTAAAGAATTTTTTTGGATGTCAAAAACTTTTGCTCTATCGAGTCCGAAATGAAGGTAGACTTCTTGTCACTACGAAGGGATATGCTATTGAAATCACTTTTAGAGAGAGTTGCAGCCGGCGATCACTCCGCGGTCGAGTTGTGCGCTCATGAATACGGCAGGCTGGTCTATCGTTTGGCAACGCGGTACCTCGATCAGGCACCCTATGAGATTGAGGATGCTGTCCAAGATGTGTTTATTGAAATCTGGACTTCAGCGAAACGATTCGATCCATCGAAGGGTTCCGAGCCCGCGTTTGTAGCCACGATCGCGCACAGGAAGATCATCGATAGGCAAAGACAAATAACTTCCCGCAGACGCGTCCTTCGCAAGATAAAAGCACATCCTTTGCCAACAAGTGGTGAGCATTCGAGTTTTTCGGCTATTCCCAATATTGATGAGCAAAGAATTTTGGCCAAGGCCTATACACAACTTTCCGAACATGAGCGTGAAGCCATCTGGATGTCGATCTTTGGCGGACTCTCTCACTATGAGATTGGCATTGCGACTGATTCACCGATCGGTACCGTAAAATCTAGGCTGCGTCGAGCAATGATCAACATGCGAGCTTATGTCTCTGCCCGGTGTATTGATCAAAAAATGACGGTTTGTAAGGGAGGAGAATCATGAACAATCAACACGCAATGGAAGATCGGTTCTATGAGCTTCTCGCTGACGAGCAAGTTGGACAACTCAACATCGAAGACCGGCACGAACTCCTTATGCTTCGCCAGAAACTACATCTCGATGAACCCAATACACTTGGAAATCTGATTGTCGCATTCGATCTCTTTGATGATCTGCCAGAAGAGCAAGATAAGCTTTCACCGACTCTGATGAAATCAATCTGCGCATCGGGACACGCATTGGTGGCACGCACCGCTGACAAAATGAAATCTGAAGGGCAGGTGATTCATACGATACCCAAACAAGGCGCAAAGCATCTATTGCGGTATTCTGCCGCTGCTGCGATTCTCATCGCGGGTGTTTCGCTGACACTTCTTATTCGATCAGAATCAATCGGATCCAGAATAGAGCGAAGCTTAAACCAGAAAATTGCAACTGCTCAAGATCGCGAAGACGAACTCGTCGGGATGCTCGCTGACGCGATGCTCAATCTTGATAAAGCCAATCAAACCATTGTTCACTACCAAACGCCAAGCGACCCGACCGAACTACTCGCCAAACGATTAAAACTCATCGGCGTACCAAATACAGTCCAAATAGCATGGGCACCGTTCAATCAACCCGGTTCACTCGCAGAGCAAACAAATATCCAAGGAGATGTTGTTTGGAATGATGAACTTGGAGAGGGGTACCTCCGATTTGTCGGGCTTAAAGTGAACGATCCGATGATTGAGCAGTATCAAGTCTGGGTGATCGATGAGCGAGGGCTCGAACAACGCGTAAGCGGCGGCGTATTCAACGCTTCTAGTGACGGCGAAGTTATCGTCTCGATCGAACCGGGGATTGATCTCGGACGAGTAGCGCTCTTTGCGATTACTATCGAGAATCCTGGCGGGACCTGGGTGTCGGATCTTGAACGCCGGGTTGTCGTTGCTGCACGATCCGAAGGTTAATCACACACTATTTCTTGTTTTTTACACAACGCCCGGAATGCCGGGCGTTGTGTTTTTGAGCACACCGACTTTGACGGAATAAATATTTTGATTGCAAAAACAGTTTTGTTCTGGCGTACGAAAGATAGCTGTTGACCTGAACAGAATATGCGGTGCTCTTCGCAGCAAGAGTTCACATGCAATCCCGACCCACTCGCGGACCGTCCGCGAGCATGCCATTTGTACGGACACTCTTGGTATTCACAACTCACATGTTCTAACAACAAGGAATTAATATGCAACGAAATACAAAAACTATCGTGAGTGCCGTAGCACTTTTTGTCATCGCAGGAACTATGGCGACACTTAATGTATCGCCTGCGCTCGCATCGAGCCACAGCGACGCTCCACTTATCAAGCAGGACCCACAGACAAATTTGACCGATGTCTACGCATTTATCGGCACCAAATATGATGACCCATCGGTTGGCGTGCTCAATATTGTTGCGAGCGTTCGTCCATTTTCTGAACCAGGTGACGGCTCAATCTATGAACGCTTCGCAGATGATGCGCTCTATTCACTCCACATCACCAATCCATCGACTGGTGATACTGTTATCCGTTATGACTTTCAGTTTTCAGCGGTTGACGCTGGTTACAAAAATGAAAATACCATACTGTCCTACGGGCTGGGCACCGAAGTTGGACCGATCTTGGAAAACGGTGATGCTCGCCAGAACTACACCCAGACCTACAGCGTCGCGAGGACTCCGATCGAAACCGAAGCACACTTGGCGCTCTCAGGTGCAATCGTTGCTCCTCCAAATGTTGGTATAAACACCACGCCATTGTACAATGATGAAACAGGTAGAGCGGTTTCTGGAGCTTCAAGCTTTGAGCAGCTCGACTCCTACACCCAGCAAGCGATCTTCACAGGCTCCAACGGCGAGGTCTTCTTCGCGGGCCCTCGTGACGACAGCTTCTATTCTGACATTCCTGGCATCTTCGATCTGCTCAATGTCCGCATTCTCGATAACAACGGTACACTCGCTGACGGGCTCGGGCAGGATAATGATGGTGTTGATGGTTTCAAGGGATTCAATGTCCTGACCATCGCCATGCAAATCCCGCTCGATCAACTTCCTGACTTTGAGTACAACGATGCATTCTTTGGTACACAAACCGGCGTGGGTGTCTACGCATCGGTGAGCCGACCAAAGGTGACTATCCGTAAGGCAGGCAACAACATTGAAAGCTACGGCGATTGGATCCAAGTCAACCGTCTTGGCAACCCGTTGTTCAACGAAGCGCTTGTCCCATTTGCAGGAAAGGATGAGTTTAACGCCCTCAGCCCAACCGATGATTCGGTCTTCGCGACTTATGCTGCGAACTCCGAACTCGCCTCGTTAATCAACATTGTTTTCGGAACTGATTTTCAAGAAGCCGATCGCCAAGATCTGGTCGCCGTGTTCATCCCCGATGTCCTGCGTGTAGCAACGACCACTGGACCAGTCCCGCTGGCTGGCGAAATGGGATTCTCGCGATTTGGATTCATTGGCGGCGATACTACCGGCGGCGTTTCTAGTGGGTGGCCAAACGGCCGTCGGTTTGGCGATGATGTTATCGATATCGCCCTCACTGCAATCGCATCAGGGCCGACATATGAAACGATTACCATTGTGGGTGACAATGTCGCTGAAAATGACATTGCGTTTAACGATGTATTCCCATATGCCGCGACTCCGCACTCTGGTACTTCAAACCGAAAGGATCCATCCTTGACCCAGTTTGAAATCGCAGATGTGAATCGTGATGGCACAGTCAACTTCTACGATATTAGTGCCTTTATTGAAGCAGTACAAAATAGCCAATAAACGACAATCCACTGCGAGAGCAGATCGAAAGATTTGCTCTCGCTTTTACACACTCTAGGAACACATCATGCTCAAACAAATTTTTTCAGCAACGGTCCTCTTCAACATTTTTTTATCGTATTCAGTGGCAAACGCGCATGAGTTTTGGATCCAACCTGATCGTTTTTCGTTCAGAGCAAACGAACTTGTCATTGTCCGACTCATGCACGGAGAGCGTTTTCATGGGGAAGTTGTTGATCGGAATGAACCGCAAATCAAACGATTCGAGTTTGTCAATCATGACAAGAAAATAACTCCTATTCTCGGACTGCACCAGAGCCCAGACGGCTATCTTCGAGCACAACACTCAGGGGTAATCGTGTACCAATCGAATCATTACACAAATGATCTCGAATGGGAACGATTCAATGCTTACCTCATCGAGGAAGGGCTCGAGCACATCATAGATGAGCGATCACAACGCGATGAATCCAAAGCTATTGGTAGAGAAGCATATTCCCGATGTGCCAAAGCAATTATTCGAATCAATGATTATGAACTCGCTGCTGACAAGATTGACCGCCGTGTCGGACTCCCTCTTGAAATTCTGATTGAATCAATCACCCCCGTAAGCAGTGATAGCGAACTCATGAGAACTAAAATCATCGCTTCCGTATCATTCATGGATGATCCAATCGAAGGGCTGCGCGTAGTTGTTGCAAATACAATTAACCCCGAAGTGCTTATCGAGCTTTCCACCGATGCGAGTGGAAAGATTGCATTCGAAGCTGAACCCTACGGGGACTGGATGATCACTACCATTCATATCCAACGAGCAAATAATCTTGAAGCATCCGATTGGGAAAGCTTCTGGGCTTCGACAACATTCACAAATGAGTGACCCAACCCGTGGGTATCAGAGCAGAAATCAAAGTAGCCGGGAGTGTGGGGGGCCACCAGTTTGTGGTGATCCAAGATCGTCGATTTTCGCTAAAAAACATCCATAGCATTCACCATATACAACCTATGACCTCGAAGCGCGTGGCACCTTGTTGATTCTGCTACGACGCCCATGTCACAATCATACGGCATCGCCATGGCGTAAGCATTGACCATTCCTTAGGGAACAAGCATCGATCCAGAAATCAGAGTAACCAGACAATCTGCTCGCGGCGATCCGAAACTCTTTCGGCTTGAGGTCAAAGTCCGAGAGCGAAAGAAGGCCGCTTGAATGATCACTCAAATGCCAAATAGATAATACTTAAAATCGCTGGCCTGCTACTACGCACTAGGTGCGAGGCATCGCATCAGGATCGATTCCTTTAGCAATTCAGCAAATCAGTTTAATCCCTCTATCAGGCTCCCAAAAATCTCCACGCTATTTGCAGCACTTCGGAATAGGCGTTGCCCCACGCCCCCGCACGGAAGAAGGTTGTTGCTGTGCCGGGATAGCCGATGAACGGGCGAAGAACCCAGCCCATCTGAATCCCAACAAACGCGTATATCACAAGCCAACTCCACATCATCAAGCGGTGACGCGGATTGCTCAGGATCAGCGGTCGGTAGAAACGGCGAAGCAGCCACTGTGAAGATACAGAAGCAATGGTGAATATCAGCAAATTAAATAAGATTGCCGCGTCGTAGCTGTCAAACGACACATACCACAGCAATGTAAACGGCGACAACGAGAAGAGGATGATTGTAAGTCCTGCCTGCGTCGCTACGATCGCGCGAACCGATGCTGCAAAGTCGTCGCGCAAACCCAACAGTGTAGTAACAACAAAGAAACTTGGTAAACTCAGGATGAAGGTAGCTGCAAGTAAAATGGGCAACTTCATCGCGGAAAATAACATCTGGTAGAATCTTGCCCCGCCGAAACTGCCCATCACAGAACCGTATATGCCGCCAAAGACGATCATGGTCCAAACAACGAGAATCAGCGACCGGGCGTGATTGCCCCCCCGCACGAGCCACCGCTTTGCCCGCAAGATATCGTCAACTCGCAACAGGCTGTTCATCCGCTAAGCCCCTAACAACTCGGCAATTGATTTAAGCACTTCAAGAAAGAAGCTGCTGTTTCGCTCACGAAACCATGTAAATTCCATATCTGGGCTTCCGATAAACGGTCTCAACACCCAGCTCATCTGAGCGCCGGCAACAGCAAACACAACCACCCAGATTTTGAATACCGCTGTTGCTTTCGTGTCGGTGTGGGCTTGAAACGGATCAAGCGAGCTGCTGATTTGCTGCTCATCCTCTTGGGCGATATCCCCTGATTCCTCATCTGTTTGCACTACCGGAAAGTCGATCCGATTTTGCGCCATCACAAGGCGGCCCATAGTTCGGAGCAGAAATGCCAACCCGAGGATCCCAGCGATCGATGCTGCCGTAACATTGAGCAGTATCATGAATGGATAGCTCGTCGTGCTCGCAGAGAAGAACACCACGATCGGCCCGAGCGAAGCAAGGACTGCCATCATCACACCGACCATCGCCACGAGCAGCCTCCCCACGGAAGCCAGCGAAAGCCGCGATCCGACGAGTGCATTGAATACATACAGCGATGGAAAGGTAACAACAAGCGTGAGGAAGAACAGAAGTGGCAGCTTCACCGCGCTTGCCACCATTTGCATCACGGCATCATCCGTAACCCCGGTATCCGACCATGCTGTGCGGATAATGGCATACGCACCCATGCACACTCCGTAGACCATCGCCAATATGAGAGCAACGACCATGACGCCACCTACGGGCATGTCGATGCGCCCGTGCTTGAGTGCCGGTATTTGAATCGCATCACCCCGCAGGATGCCATCTAGCTGCCTGAACCACTTTAACATCACCGAAGATACTCCTGTGTTAAGCCCCTTCGAATTCTGAGGCAGTCACTAGCTATTCAAATATGGTACGCGAAGATGTGCATATATGTTTGAACATATAGTAAATAATTTCATCGCTCAAACTACAAGGCAAGCGGGAACACGCATTCCACCTACAACACCGAATCTTGGCATCCAGATGGATTGGGTTGGGTCAGGCTGGATCATTCCTCAACCGAATATGCCAAGCCGTATCAGTCGCTCCGCTCGGTGCTGCTTGCTTGCCTAGCCCCCAAAACCGAGTCAAGCCCTATGCGATAAAATCACAATGCCCTGCCTAATTGTGTCGAGTGCGTGGTAATCCATGAGTTGTGCTACAGACTGGAACTTAATCCCGGCCTGAGTTTTCAGAAGTTACTCTCTACATTGCTCACTGATTGGCAACGGCGACAACAACAACTAAATTGAGTCAACTGACCGGCCTCCACTAGGCAAGTCTCACAAGATGCCATCTCCCGGTCCTATTCCCGTTTCCAACACCTAGCGGGTCAGCAAACGGGTCAGAGCGGGTCAAACTTCAATCATGGACATCCAGCACTAAATACCTGAAGAAACGCTGAGATGTCGAAGAAATTGAAGTGACAATCATCGTTGATATCCGCGATCGAAGTTTCGCAAAGAAAAACCATTTGCAATCATGACCTCATCAATAGACAAAGCCCGCTTCCTCATAGACATGACCGATGCCCATGAAAGAGTGCTCAGTTCAATCGCAAGACCAATCCTCCTCGCTCCATCAAAGGCCTACTCAGATGCTTTAGCACCCGGCATCCACGAACTCGGCGTCATGCTCCCCTACACCCCGCTCCACTCCAGGCTCTTTGAATATGGTTCGCCCGATCCGATGGTGCTCACCAGCGCCAATCAATCCAATGAACCAATCGCCTACCAAGACGAAGATGCCTTTGATCGCATCTCTGAAATTGCCGATGCGTTTTTAGTAGGGGAACGCCCAATCCAAAGACGGGTTGATGATTCGGTTGTCTCCATTCGCAACAACGCACCTTTTATCATTCGCCGTGCCCGTGGATATGCCCCTTCGAGTGTTGCAACAATTCCCTACAAGCAACCGATTCTTGCCGTCGGAGCCGATCTCAAAAACACAATCTCCCTTGCGATTGAAGGCGAAGTTTTCCTCAGCCAACACATCGGCGATCTCGGCGATCTCGAAACCGACCAAGCATTCACAGAAACCATTGATGACCTGTTGAGTATGTACGCCGTCGATCCAGAACAGTTGATCGTCGCACACGACATGCACCCAGAATATGTCTCCACCCGCCACGCACTGCAAATACCGGCATCCAAACACATCTCAATCCAACATCACGAAGCACATATCGCAGCGATCTTACTCGAACACAACATGCTCGATCGCAAAGTCATCGGCATCGCCCTCGACGGCACCGGCTATGGGCGAGACCAATCCATCTGGGGCGGCGAGTTCTTTATCGGATCAGTTGTCGATGGATTTACTCGTATTAGCAATCTTTCAACAGTCTCAATGCCCGGCGGCGATGCCGCTGCACGATTCCCCGTACAAGCGGCTGCCGCATACCTTCACGATGTCGATCCCAAGTTGCTCGAATCAGATCCGTTCGGATTCCCTCAAAGATTTCGTGATGCCCAAGCAATGATCAAGAGCGATTTGCGTTGCCTCAAATCGAGCTCCACAGGACGCCTTTTCGATGCAGCCGCTGCAATTTGTGGCTTCACGCGAGAATCATCATACGAAGGTCAAGCCGTCATTTGGCTCGAAAATCTCGCATGTAAATCGCAAACACAAACCCTGCTACATGAAGAGCCAACCCTCGATTCTGCGTTCTTCATCAACGAACTCTTGAGCCGAAGGCAATCCGGCGATACCCCTGAAGACTTGGCATGGGCCTTCCATGCAACACTTGCCAAGGTCCTAGCCACGAACGCACATGCTCTTTCGAGTCAGTATGGAACCTCCGCCGTAGCACTCTCAGGCGGCGTATGGCAAAATACTCTCCTCACCAAACTCTTTACGGAACAACTCAGACTGGATATACAAGTTCTAACTGCAAACACCATCCCCTGCAACGACGGCGGCATTTCAGCAGGTCAAACAGCCCTCGCATCGACCTTTAATCAAAATTTCTCACGATTAAAGTGACTGTCCCATTTCTGTCCCATATTTGCAGTCACGAATAGGAATAAATCAGAATACGCCGGGACCAACCAAGACGCGTAACCTCCTTGTATGCAGTAGTATGAGGCAAAATGACCGTTTCGGACAAATCGCCATGAAAGCCTATTTAGAACCCCTAAACTCTCACTCATTGCTTGGGGCATTTTCGCCAGCCTCAAGAGTGAACTGCATCGATATATCGCGTGCCTTCTCGGCTCTATAGGCCAGCTTAACCGTATCGCCCTTTGCTCCAGAAACCAGGAATCGGTAAGTATTGGTCGAGTTGCCTCGAATGCCATTGTTGAGCAAGAGCATGGATGGGCGATGCTCAACAGGATCAATCGTACGATCGAATCGATCCGAAACTGTCCCTGCGAGCACAACATCGACGCCTTCGAGGGTGAGCAAATCCGGGAGTCCGATGTTCTTCTTGGCTGCCAATCCGAGACGGGTTGGGATGATCTTCGTATTCTCGATCTCCACAGTGACTTCCCAAAGCGTGGAATCAAGCTGCTCGATGCCAACCCATTTATACTGAATTTCAGGCATATTGGTGGCATGAAACATCGTAAATGCAAAGTTGCGATGGCAACCTTCTTCAAGCATAAATGGAGGCGTAACCCGTGAAGAATACTTCGTCCCGCCACCGATAAGCACCTTGCCATGGGTTGGATGGTCATACTCTGTGTAGTCAGTAAAAGTCTGACCAAAGAGCATGCGGTCTTGCCAGCGCATGCGTTCTTCAGCCGAGAACTCACGATCAGGATCGGGCATCATGCGCGAGTTTGTCCAGATCTCATTCGTAAAGCTCACGATCCCGAGCCCTTCAGCCATCCAGTTGACAAACCCGCCATGAACAGTGTACAGATCTGCATGGATCACCATGTAATCGTAATAGGGCAACAAATCTTCGCCAGCGTCGCCGAGTTTGTCGTATACAGAACGGTCTGAGCGTGAGTACAGATTTTCGAGGTAATCGGCACCCGGGCCGCGAAGGAGCATACCGCCCGTATTGTGATAGCTTTGACCCGCAGCGATATTGGGGTGTTTGAGAATGAACTGCGCGATAGCGTTTGTCTCTTTACTATCGAACGGGAACTGGCCTGCGCCATACTGAATATAGTTTGGCTGCCAATCGCTCGCCCAGTTTCGGTTCATGTCATACCCGCCCGGGCCATCTTCGTTCACTCGCCCATCACCATCGTTATCAATACCTTCCGAACCGAGTCGGCTTAGTTCTCCCTGAACACCTTCGGGGGCTCGTTCGATGATGCGTGGATCGAGTTCATTGCGCCGATAGCGCCCGTTGGTATCAAACTTCCACATCCGCGTGATATGCCCATCACCATCGAGATCGTCAGGTCCGTCTTCATCGAGCAAGCCGTCGAAATCGTTATCCGTCGGGCGTTGTCCGGTTCGAGCAGAGTGAGGCGTATTGGGATTGGCAAACCACTCGGCTCGCCCGTCTGGGTTCAGTGATGGCACGAAGTAAAAAGCAACACGATCGATAAGCTCGGTGAGTTGATCGACCTGCCCGAAGCTCTTGGTGAGGTACCAGATCGAGTACAACACCGTTTCGGTGGCCTGGATCTCATTGCCATGCACATTGCCATCGATATACATCGCAGGCTTATCGCCAGCAGGTCCAGTCTTTGAGTTGTTGAGTGTGATGAGCCACATATCGCGGCCAAGCTCGCTTTTTCCCAACGATTCGAGCGTTAACAGCTCAGGATACGCATCGACAAGATCATGAATGATCTGTGTAACTTCGTCATAGTCATAGAACCGATTCCATGAAACATCCACACGGGAAGAAACCTGTTGTTGTGCGATTGCAGAAGAGTTGCACACGCCGCCAAGAACAAGAATGCAAACGACACAAAGTGAGCGGAATGGTGTTTTGAAAATATTCATGATTCGTTTCCAAGCTTGATTGTGTGGTTGCCGAAGCGTGGGTCAATGATTTCGATGGTCTCCGCATTGATGTCGTCCGAGCGGATAATCCAGTGGTGTTCGGACCGTCCGCCATTGGCATCGATCCCCCAAACGCGCGAGATTCGTTGCCCTGTGACAATGTGTTCAACATCTGGTGACATTCGAATAACAATCGGGCGGGTCGTGTGCTTAGCCTGCGAGTAGGCTGTTGTTGCAGGCATCTCACCATCGTTCACGAGTACGATGCGGATTTCGTACAAGCCATCAGCCAGGACTTTGATCTCTGGGCCGGTGATCGAAACCTGCGCCCGAGAGTCTATAAGATCGAGCACGAACGCTGTTTGTTGCTCTGCGAGTCCATCAAGTTGATCCGCTGGCGGATTCATCCGTGACAGAGGCACAAACCCACCAATTTCAACAGCCCCGAGGGTCGGATGGTCGAATGCCTGCCAATCAACAAAGCCATTGATCCCAGCATGCTCAAAATACTCAAGCCACTTGGCATCATTACTCTTTTCCTTTTTCTTGCCCTTCTTCTTTTCCTTTAGAGCATCCTGCTCTGGCTCCTCAGCTTTGACTCGTTGAACCACAACACCTGCCTGGGCAGCGAATCCTTCGATCATGTCTGGTGTCACCATCGCCATCATCGCTTCATCAACTGCCTCGCCCGTCTGGGCCTCGTAGGCTGCGATCAGTTCGTCGATAGTCTCTTGTGAAATATCACCAGCACCAGATGGAGTGAGATTCGTCTCGATGATCTCTTCTTCATCAGCCTCGTCTATCGACTCCTCTGCACCCTCCGCATTTTCGATCTCTGGGCGTGTCCAGACGACTGTGGCAAAGCTCGGGATTCCTCGCTGGGCATAGAGCCAAGCGTGGAAACTGCCCGCGATGTCTTCTTTGGGTGCGGTTTTCTGACCAGTCGCTTCCTTGAACAACTCGGCCGCGTGCTTATACAGATCGACATCTTTGGTGTCAATTCCCTTGGGTGCTTTTCCCGTAATATCCTTGCTCTTCGATTCTGGAAGATTGACCAGATTATCGTGGCGACCAAGCGTCATCGCCATCACGATATTTTCGTGTTCGAGCACAAACCGAGCGATCGCCATCGACTCGGGTTCAGACAGCGGATACTTCCCTGAGTGGGTCTCATACTCTGGCCAGCGGTGCATGAAGTTCTGATCCAGATCAACATACCCAAACCCATCCTCGTTGATCTGTCCGTCGCCATCGTTGTCGATTCCCTCTGGGTACAGCGTAAAACTTGCTCGCTGAGCTTCCTTCTTATCAGGCTCAATATTCAGCCGGGGATTATCTGGATCGACAAGGTGCGTAGGTTGATCGTTGATTGGTGGGTTGAGCCGGCGCATCATGGTGATGTACCCATCGCCATTGAGATCATCGGGTCCATCTTCCCCAATCGCACGATCTCGATCATCGTCAATCGCTCGGCTGTTGCCAGCGAAGCCCATCGAGATCCGATTCATGTTTCGAGTTGCACTATCTGGATTCACACGCGGAATGATATAGATCGTCATCGAATCCAGCACTTCACTGTGATCGGCAAGTATCGATTGGGCGATTCTTGTCGCTGTTTCTGTACCAACAAGATGTCGCCCGTCGATGCCAGCGGTGATCAATAACGCCGGCATCTCATTGGCCGATGCTGCCGAACCCGCGAGCGTAATGAGGTGAATTGGGTTTCCATCAAGGCTCTGCCCGATGGTCTCTACCCAAGCATGGTTGTTGCCGTTTGCAAGTGTACGAAGAGTATTGCCCATCGTTTGATTGCTCATATACCCATCGAGTTGTGCGAGGGCATTGCTTGCCAAGAGTGAGGCAAAGCCCGCACCTGCTAATATGCGTATGTGTTGATTCATCACCGTTCGTATCCTTGATATTCAGTTGGTAGCCCCATCGACGGAATCGCCGACATGAGACATACCGAATTCACGAGCAAATTGTTGCAGCGAACATCATAGGAACACAAGATTCTTGTGGCATATGAGCCCAGATCGCTTGCAAATCAGACGCGTTTCTGCGATACTCTCGATTCTGAAATTTAAAACCATACAATTCCATCCAATTACTGGATGTCGAACAGTAAACGATCTGGCGAAAAGGACATACGACCTATGAGTGACACCAAAGCCCCTGTTTTGCCCCACATCATTGCGGGCAAAAAAATCCTCGGCACCAACGCAACCCAGCGTATCAACTTGAACCCTGGCACCGCCGAGCCAATTTCTTCAGTCCCGATGGATGATGTCGATGCTGCTGAGCAGGCCGTCCAAGCCGCAGCCGCAGTGTTCCCGGCGTGGGCAAGCACCCCGGTTGGAGATCGTATTCAACCCTTGTTTAAGTACAAGACTATCCTCGAAAACCATGTTGACGAGCTTGCCGAACTCATCGTCCAAGAACATGGAAAAACCCTCGGCGAGGCGATCGGCTCAGTCCGCCGTGGCATCGACTGTATCGAGCATGCCTGCGGGGCACCAATTTTAATGATGGGGCGAACACTCCCGCAGATCGCTGTGTCTTCGTCGTTCTGTCGAATCGATGACGGGTGCGGCGTCGGGATCGATTCATCCGTCGATCGGTTGCCCATTGGTGTGTGTGTTGGCATCACGCCGTTCAACTTCCCGATGATGGTCCCGCTCTGGATGTGGCCGATGGCGGTGGCATGTGGCAATACCTTTGTGCTCAAACCATCCGAGCGCGATCCGATGTCCACCGTCCGTGCGATCGAGCTTGCTCATGAAGCAGGATTCCCCGAAGGCGTGCTCAACCTCGTTCATGGTGGCCCAGATGTTGTCAATCACCTCATCAAACACGATGATGTCAAGGCTGTTTCGTTTGTTGGCTCGACAACCGCCGGCAAGTACATCTACCAAACTGGATGCGCCCACGACAAACGCGTCCAGTGCATGTGTGGCGCAAAGAACTTCTCGATCATTATGCCCGACGCAAACCGCGAAGCCGCGATTGATGGCGTGTTCGGCTCTGCCTTTGGCAATACCGGCCAACGCTGCCTTGCCGGCTCGGTGGTTGTGGCTGTTGGCGATTCTGCGAGTTGGCTTGTCCCTGGCTTAATCGAAAAAGCCAAGGCTGTCACTGTCGGACGCGGATGCGATAAGCATACACACATGGGTCCGCTTCAAGACGACGCGGCGCATAGCCGAGTGCTCAAATATATTGAAGCAGGGATCGAAGAAGGTGCCGATCTTGTCGTCGACGGGCGAACGGCCAGCATGCCCGATGCAGGATGCTTTGTTGGCCCAACCATTTTCGATAATACAACCTCGAATATGAGCATCGTTGCTGAAGAAATCTTCGGCCCGGTGCTCTCGATCATGCGGGCCGCATCGCTTGATGATGCGGTCACCGAGGTCAACAAATCCGACTATGGCAACATGTCTGTCATGTTCACCGACTCTGGGCACGCTGCCCATCGGTTTGAATCCACAGTCCAAGCAGGCATGATCGGGATTAATGTTGGCGTGCCAGCACCCATGGCTGCCTTCCCGTTTGCAGGGTGGAAAAAATCGTTCTTCGGTGATCTCCACACCAACGGCGAAGACGGCGTGCGATTCTTCACGAAATCCCGCGTCACCGTCCGAAGGTGGATCTAAGGCTTCCGTTTTACTCTCCTATAGAAGGTTGTATCTATGCCCAGAATTACACGAACCGCACTTATCCAAGCAGCCAACGCCCTGCCCGACTCAGATGATCTTCACGCCATTAAGAAGGCGATGATCGACAAGCATGTCACACTCATCGAGGAAGCTGCAAGCAAGGGCGCCAATGTGTGCTGCCTCCAGGAAATCTTCTACGGCCCATACTTCTGCGCCGAGCAAGACGCTCGCTGGTACGACATCGCCGAGCCAATTCCCGACGGCCCGACTATCAAACTCATGCAGCAGCTCGCCAAGAAGCACCGCATGGTCATGGTTGTCCCGATCTACGAAACCCCGATGACCGGCGTGTACTACAACACCGCAGCCGTCATCGACGAACAGGGCAACTACCTCGGCAAGTATCGCAAGCACCACATCCCCCACTGCCAACCCGGATTCTGGGAGAAGTTCTACTTCAAACCCGGCAACGGCGGGTACCCGGTCTTCGACACCATCTTCGGCAAGATCGGCGTCTACATCTGCTACGACCGCCACTTCCCCGAGGGCGCACGCGCACTCGGGCTCAATGGCGCAGAGATCGTCTTCAACCCCTCAGCGACCGTCGCCGGGCTGAGCGAATACCTTTGGAAACTCGAACAACCGGCACATGCTGTGGCCAATCAATACTTCGTCGGCGCGATCAACCGTGTCGGAACCGAAGCCCCTTGGAACATCGGCAAGTTCTATGGCCAGTCGTATCTTTGCAACCCGCGCGGCCAGATCATGGTCGAAGGTTCACGCGACAACGATGAAGTCGTCATCGCTGATCTCGATCTTGACATGATCCGCGAGGTCCGCGATACCTGGCAGTTCTTCCGCGATCGCCGACCAGAAACCTACGGCTCACTCACCGATATCTAATGGACAACGCCTCGCACAACCCGCTCATCAATGCCGACCTTGCGCCGGTGTCTCTTGAAGAACGCACCTGGAGTTCGTGGAACATCGCTGCGCTCTGGATCGGCATGGCGGTGTGCATCCCCACCTATATGCTCGCTGCGGGCATGGTTAGCCAAGGCATGAACTGGTGGCAAGCAACGCTCACCGTGATGGCGGGCAACATGATCGTGCTTGTCCCGATGATCCTCAATGGACACGCGGGGACGAAGCTCGGCGTGCCGTTCCCTGTGCTTGCCCGAGCGAGCTTTGGGATCACCGGCGCCCATGTGCCTTCGATTGCAAGATCACTCGTCGCCTGCGGCTGGTTCGGTATTCAATGCTGGATTGGCGGCGCAGCCCTCTATACCATTCTTGGTGTGCTCGGCGTGTTCGATCCGCTCAAAGACACGAACATCTTGCCGATCCTTGGCATCACGGGCATTCAGTTTGCCAGCTTCCTCGCCTTCTGGGCGATCCATGTCGTCATCGTCATCAAAGGCGTGGAGTCAATTAAAAAGCTCGAATCATGGGCAGCTCCATTCCTGATCGCTTCGGGCGTGGCACTGCTCATCTGGGCATTGCTTAAGGTTGACAAACCGAGTGCACTATTCACCTCAAAAACAAACTTCGCCGAGGGATCAAGTTTCTGGAAAGTCTTCTTCCCTCAGCTCACCGCCATGGTTGGTTTCTGGGCAACACTCAGCTTGAACATTCCCGACTTCACACGCTATAGCAAATCCCAGAAGGATCAAGTGGTCGGCCAACTCATCGGGCTGCCTCCAACAATGACCCTCTTCTGCTTCATCGGCATCATCGTGACCGGCGCAACCGTGATCATCTTTGGCGATGCCATCTGGGACCCCGTCGAACTCGTCTCGAAGATGGGTTCGCCAACTGTCGTTGTCATTTCAATGATCGCCCTGCTCATCGCAACCCTCAGCACGAACCTCGCAGCCAATGTTGTCTCCCCCGCCAACGGGTTCTCGAATATATCCCCCACCAGGATCAGCTTCCGGTTCGGCGGCTTGATGACCTGCGCCATCGGCGTACTGATCATGCCTTGGCGGCTCGTCGAGGACATGGGTGCATACATCTTCACATGGCTCATCGGCTACAGCGCACTGCTAGGACCGATCATCGGCATTATCCTCTGCGACTACTTCATCATCCGCAGAACCAAAATCAACACCGACGAACTCTACGACGCCAACGGCCCATTCAAAGGCGTCAACTGGCG
The DNA here is from genome assembly GCA_024280755.1 of Planctomycetota bacterium. GTDB lineage: Bacteria > Planctomycetota > Phycisphaerae > Phycisphaerales > UBA1924 > UBA1924. The sequence continues at coordinate 20,604 of JAJRPN010000017.1, read as the reverse complement.
AGCCATGATCGTACTCGTCATCGCCATCCTCCCCAACCTCCCAGGCTTCATCAACGCCGCATCACACAAAGCAATCTTCCCATCGTTCTTCGACAATATCTACAACTACGCATGGTTCGTCGGCGTGCTCATCGCCGTCGTGCTCTACTGGCTACTCATGCAAACCAAACCATCAGTGAAATCAGAATAATTGAGGAACCATATATGACCACCCAAACACCACCAACCCTCCCGAGCTACGACCACATACCAACACCTTACACGGGTCTATCCAAAGACGAAACATTGGCGATGCGCCAAGAGTTTCTCTCGCCTGCGATCCTGATGTATTACAAAGACCCGGTCATGATCGTCGAAGGCTCGATGCAATACCTCTTCGACGAAACCGGGAAGCGTTATCTCGACGGCTTTGCCGGCATCGTCACTGTTTCTGTCGGGCACTGCCATCCCAAAGTCATCGAAGCCATCCGCGAACAGAACGAACGATTTCAGCACACGACCACCATCTACCTGCATCCCAACATCGCGCAATATGCCAAGAAACTCGCCAGCACCTTCCCCAAAGATTCGGGCTTGTCCGTGTGCTACTTCACCAACTCTGGCAGCGAATCCAACGACCTCGCTTTGCTCATGGCCCGTGCATTCACCGGGCACTACGACATCGTCGCACTCCGAAACGCATACCACGGCATGTCCCCCACCGCAATGGGACTCACCGCGCTCAACACCTGGAAAACTCCCGTACCTCAAGGCTTCGGCGTTCATCACGCCAAATGCCCCGACATGTATCGCGGCCCATTTGGCTATGATGATCCTGATGCGGGTACGAAGTACGCCGAGGATGTTGACGAAGTGATTCGGTTCAGCACGCCCGGCAAGATCGCAGCGTTTATCGCCGAACCCATCCAAGGCGTCGGCGGCACCATCGATCTCCCCGAAGGCTATCTCAAGCATGTATACAAGTCTGTACGCGACGCCGGGGGCTTGTGCATCTCCGATGAAGTCCAAACCGGGTTCGGTCGCACCGGCACCAAGTTCTGGGGCTTCGAGAACCAAGGCGTCACCCCCGACATCGTCACGATGGCCAAGGGCATGGGCAACGGCGCACCCTGCGGCGCGGTTGTCACACGCGCTGACATCGCACAGACCATGGCCCAACGCCTCCACTTCAACACCTTCGGGGGCAACCCAGTCTCGATGGCCCAATGCGATGCCACACTCGACATCATCCTCAACGAGAACATCCAGAACCGTGCGCACGAAATCGGTAACTACCTCATGGACGGACTCCGCGATCTGCAATCACGCCATGATTCCATCGGCGATGTTCGCGGCAAAGGCTTGATGATCGGTGTCGAACTCGTCGAAGACCGAAAAACCAAAGCACCCGCCTCTGCCATGTGTGCCGATGTCTTCGAGCGTGCCAAGAACCTCGGCTTGCTCATTGGCAAGGGCGGGTTGTATGGCAATGTCCTCCGCATCAAGCCTCCAATGTGCATCACACGCGACGATGTTGATTTCATGATCCGCGTACTCGATATCGCGTTCACACAAGCTGCCAAGTAAGGATTCATAATGCCATTGCTCATCAAAAACGGACGCATCATCACCGCCACCGATGACTACCACGCCGATATCTACTGCGAAGACCAAACCATCACCCGCATCGAGCCATCGATCGACGCTTCATCGCTCCCAAGTGATACAGAGGTTATCGATGCAACCGGCAAGTATGTCTTCCCCGGATTCATCGACCCGCATGTGCATATCCACCTTCCATTCATGGGTTCAAACGCAATTGATGATCATGAATCCGCATCTAAAGCCGCACTCGCAGGCGGCACAACAACGCTCATCGAAATGATCTGCCCCGGTCCAACAGACGAACCACTCGCTGCGTTTAATGAATGGAATGAACTGGCAGCACCCGCGTCTGCGGTTGATTACACTTTCCACATGGCTGTCGTTCGGTTTGATGAACTTGCTCAATCTCAACTCAGATCGATCGCCATCGACCACGGCATCGCCTCATTCAAAATCTTCCTCGCCTATAAGGGTGCATTGAACCTGGATGACTCCAACCTGTTCGATCTGCTCACCATGACCAAAGAACTCGGCGTGATCACCACTGCCCATTGTGAAAATGCCGATGCGATCGACGCGATGCAAACCAAACTCATCTCCGAGGGCAAGACAGGTCCACAATGGCACGAACCTTCGCGCCCTGTCAGCGTTGAAGCCGAGGGCGTACATCACCTAGCAACCTTTGCCGAACTCACCGGAGCGCACATCTACATTGTTCATACATCATGCACACCCGCAGTCCAAGCCGCGGTCGATGCCCAACTCCGAGGCGTCAATGTATGGATTGAATGCGTCGCACCACATTTGATCCTCGACAAGACCTACGCAGAGCAACCTGACTTTGTCGGTGCGAAGTATGTCATGTCGCCGCCATTGCGTGAGAAGAGTAATCAGGAAACGCTCTGGAACGGACTCAAATCCGGCGCCATCTCAACTATCGGCACCGACCATGCACCGTTTAACTTCGCCGACCAAAAAATCATGGGCAAAGACGCCTTCACCAAAATTCCCAACGGCATCCCCTCCGTCCAAGAACGCATCGATCTCATCCATACCTTCGGCGTGCTCACTGGCAAGATCGATCTGAACACAATGGTCAGCACCTGCAGCACAAAGGCTGCCCAACTCTTCGGGCTTTATCCACGCAAAGGCTCGATTAGCATTGGTGCCGATGCAGATTTGGTGATCTATGACCCCAACTGCAAGCACACCTTAAGTGTTGATTCAAGTTTATCAAAGGTTGATTACAACGCCTACGAGGGCTGGGAACTCACAGGACGATCATCAGTTGTCACCGTCCGCGGCCAAGTCCAAGCCCGCGATCGCCAGTTCGTCGGCACCGTTGGAAGAGGCCAACTCCTCAAACGCAAACCAACACATTTTTAATCGTCGTTTGACACAAGTTTGTTCGACTGCTCAACAAACTTGTCACCTTCCCAAGCAGTGTCCTTTGTGACCATCCCTTCACGGGCTGCCTTCTTTTCAGCCTTGGCGTCTTTCTGTCTTTGCACAAGATCAGCATGGGTCGTAAAGTATTGAAGCGAATGACCACGGAAGTCTTCGATCGTCTCAAACCCGTGCTTATCCATAAACGCACTGAGTTCTTCGCACATCCGACCGGCCATTTTGTACCCATGAATCATCACGCCGGTACACACCTGCACGGTTGATGCACCAAGCAGAATAAACTGTGCAGCATCCTCGCCAGACTCAACCCCGCCGATCGCTGAGAGCGACCTGTCTTTGAACTCGCCCTTGGTTGTGCCGTTGCCATACATCATGGTGGCGAGTTCCATCACCATCCGCAAGGCAATCGGACGCACGGCTTTGCATGAATACCCGCCGGGTACAGAATATCCTTCAACCGTAGGCTCAGGACGCAAGGTCTCCAAGTTCACACCCATCACACTCAAAATCGTATTGATCGCCGCGATGCCTTCGCAACCGGCTTTGAGCGATGCCCGTGCTGGATCTTCGATGTGCGTAATATTGGGCGTCATCTTTGCCCATACCGGAATCGTCGCAGCACCATTCACCCATCCGCACACTTCCTCAAGCAACTCAGGATCTTGCCCCATCGCTGCACCCATCTTTCGTTCGGGCATACCGTGTGGGCACGAAAAATTAAGCTCAAACGCGTCTACGCCGCAGGCCTGGCATCGCTCGACGATTTCAACCCATGCGTCCTTGTTGTATTCTTCCATGATCGAAGCGATCAGGATCCGATCAGGATATTTGTCCTTGATCTTCTTGAACTCATCTTCCCAGACCTCGAATGAACGATCCGAGATCAGCTCGATGTTCTGCCACCCAATAACTTCCTTTGTGCCTATCGCCCGCATGCGTGCATAGCGTGGAGCGACATTGACCACCTTCGATGCATCCAGGCTCACCGTCTTACAGATCACCGCGCCCCAGTTTTCATCAAAGGCCTTGCCGATCACATTGGCGTTGGTCCCCGGAGGCCCAGATCCGATCACAAACGGGTTGGGCAACTTTAATCCATCGACAACTACACTCAGATCGGCCATCATATTCCTTCCACTAAACTTCCTTGGGCAAAGAGCGAGTGTACCAGAAAACGCCTATGAATGCACACGCAAAGACGCCGAATCTTCAATCAACCGACCCTCTACCTGCCAAGGACAGATCGCATCAGCATAGATCAGCTTCGCATCGAGCATCGGCCCAGGGGAAAGCGATCCGATGACCTCAATACATTCTCTACCATTCGATGTACTAATCACATGCCCGAGAGATTCAATCGTCCTGCAGATCTGTTGATATCCCTTGGCCCAAGGCGAGCCAACAACTGAGACCTCTGCACACGAATACCGCTCAAGTTGTAAGCTCAACGCTTCACGCACTGCTGAAGCCCCAACAAATCGATCCCAACTCGAAGCAGAAAGCGGAGTCAAACACTGCGCTTCAAGTGTCTGCACGAGTTCATCGAACCCGCGGCGGTACCCATCCATCGCATCCTCTTTGATTGCGATCTCTTTGTATCGAGCGTACATCTCATCGAATGCCTCACTACGGCATGAATCGGGAGCATATCGCTGTATCACCCACCCATTGTTCCGAACAAGCCGAAAGAGAATCTCGTTCATGTTTCGACCAGTCACCGATTTGCGATGCTCAAAGCGAAGGGCCATCGTGTGTAAAATGGAATACCCCTCTGCAATAAACTTGGCACACAGGTCATACTCTTCCGCGTAATATCCAAAGCGTTCGTCGTACCCACCAACATTGAGAAATGCCTCACGACGAATAGCGCATCCACAGCCGACAACAACCTCGGGCAATCCTCCCGATTCGCGCTGCCCGCTAGGCAAAAATATCTCGCCTCCAACCGCAGCAACTTGAGTATCTACATTAGAGAGATATTTCCCGACAGGTCCTCGACATAAGTTTGAATCATCATCGAGCATGATGATCCAATCTCCACGAGCGTGCTCTGCACCGATATTTCTCGCACCTGTTCCTCGATTCTCTCCGAGCTGGGTCGCTGTCACTTGGATTCCATTGCTCAGCTTCCGTGGCAACTCCATCACTCTATCCGACCCATTATCCACCACAACAACCTCTGAACCGCCACCAAGATCATGAAGGGATAAGCGTTCGAGTTGTTCGAGTGTATACGCGAGTTCTTGCTGACGATTACGAGTTGGAATAACAAAGCTGATGTGCATCAAGGGGAGTGTATCAAAGAATCGGCTCGCTCGCTTTGGACACCAACTGTTTCGCCTCAATCTCTGCACGCGAATGCGCGTACTGCGCCCCAAGGCTCTGTGAGCGATTTAAGACCTGCGCCCTCCCCACAGCCACATTCCCCATCACCGAACCCGCTATCGAAGCTGCGAGCGAGCCTATATATGCCGATTCAACAAGCCCCGCCCCACCAAGCATTGAGGCGCAAACACCCGCAAGCAGCGCATCGCCACACCCAAGCACATCAATCGGGTCATGCGATAACGCTGGCAATCGAACTTCATTGTTGGCCGAGATGATTACAAGCCCATCCACCCCCAGCGTAACCACAATCACACCCGCACCAGTCTTGGCGAGAAGCCTGCGAGCAAGATCGACAATAGGTTTATCATGATCATTCATCGCGAGACGCAACTCTGTTTCACTCGGGCATAAGACATCTGCATTGAGCATACTCGACAAGCTCGTTCGAGCACCAGAGACATCGCCAATAACCAATCCGACTCGATCACGCACTGTTTGACACAGATTCTCTGCGAGACCATTGCCAAGCAATCCAAGCCCAAAATCAGTCAACACAAGACAATCAAGACCCGCTAACAAACGAACCTTCTCAATAACACGCTGCTGTTGATGAGCATCGAGAACAAAGCATGATGTGCAATCAAGCTTCATCACCTTGTCTCGCCCAACCACAAACCGCTTCTTTTCGGGCATCTCCCCTTCGACTTCGATAGGCATGACATCCACACCTCGATCGTTCATCCGTTGGATAAATGGCCGAGCATCAAAGTCCAGCGGGATCGGTGTGAACAGTATTGGTTGCGTACCAAGTGCTGCCAGATGCTGCGCCACAATCGCCGCCCCACCATCGAAATGCTCCGACCAAACAGGCTTAAGTGAGAGCATCGGATGCTCGTCGGCAATCTCAGGCCATTGACAATGCGTATAGGTATCAAGAATGGTTTCGCCAACAACAACGACCCGTTTGCCCTTGGCATTGTCAAGTGCACAAGCAATACTCCCGGTCGAAAAATCATGAGTCTTTGCAAGCTCTGCGAGTTGCGCAACTTCAGGATCAAGCCGCGAGACCTTTTGGATGGATTCGACTATCGAGGTCGAAGAAAACACAACATCACCACTCGAAAAAACAACCCGCCCGTTGTTCGCTTCTACAACTTCGCGCTCATCAATAAATCGTTGATCGTCTGCCGTCGCATACTCCGCACCCTTGATGTACACATCAGGTTGAATATCCCTAAGCAACTCGACCGCTGTCGGTTCATGGTGGATATACACCCAATCAACAAACACAAGGGCTGCCAAGTTCTCTGCACGAAGCGCGTGCGTAAACATCGGGCGATCTGGGCCTTTCTTTACAAACGCATCAGCGGTAATCGACACGATCAACCGATCGCCCTGGGCTGCTGCAAACTGCAAATGGCGAACATGCCCTGGATGTACGATATCAAAGCACCCATGACACTGCACCAGCGTTTTACCAGCCGACACAATCTCCTCACGCACACGCACCAACTGCTCATGTGTCAGAATCTTGTCCGATATTGAAGTGCCACGCTGCATCACAGATAGTATCGGCTATATCCCCGGTCTTCGTAGCATTTTCACGCATTGCATGACTTCCCTAAAGCCGTAAGATCATCAGAAAACGCAAAGCGTTCGCTCGAAACACTTTACAAAATCGGAGCCAAGAGCTGCACCGAATTTTCAATCACCCTTGTTACCAAAGATCGCTGATTCCACTGCTCAAGATCGACAACATCTGCCTGAGCAATGTACCCGTCCTGTAGCTGACACAACTCCCCAACAACCTTCTCGCCATAGGCAAACAGGCTGATTTCAAAGTTGATCCAAAAACTCCGCTTGTCCATATTGACCGTCCCCAACAGCCCAACCTCGTCATCCGCGGTTACTGTTTTAGAATGTAACAACCCACCACGATACGCACGAATCTCCACGCCGGCTTCGAGCAAATCCGTATAGTACGACTTTGAAGCATGCCTCACCAAAACCGAATCTATCTTTGCAGGCACCACAAGTGTTACCCGAACGCCTCGTAACGAAGCAGCGGTCAACGCGGTGAGCATCGCTTCACTCGGAATAAAATAAGGCGTCGTCAAAACCAGCTTGATCTTTGCGTTATAGATCAAAGTCAGCAACATGTCATGAATAATCCGTGCGCCCTGATCCGGTCCTGACGGCACAACCTGCAACGGTATCTCACCGGCCGACTCCACAGCGGTCTTGGCCATCAGCGACTCCATCGCCTTGCTCAAATCTTGCGGCCCCTTATGCGTCTCGACCGCCCAATCTAAGTTGCTCGTCATGTCAAGCACCCGCGCCGCCGGCCCTTGCACACGGGCCATCACATCCACCCACTGCCCAACGCCCTTCTTCGGATGGAAGTATCTCGGATCAACCATATTCATCGAGCCGGTATACGCGATGTCGTGATCGATCGTGATGATCTTACGATGGTTCCGAATGTCAATCCGTGCAAAGAGCACACGAAGAATTCCCGCGGGCAGCGTATCGATCACCTGCACCCCACCATCGCGCATCGCCTTTGCTCCATCCTTCCCAAGAAACCCTTTGCTACCAGCGCAATCCACCATCACCCGACACGCCAAACCCCGCCCGGCTGCCCGGATCAATGCCTGCTCGACAAGATCAACATCCCCGCCCGATCGCCAGATATAAAACAACATCGACACGGCCACCTTCGCATTGTCGATATCCTCAACAATCGAACTCATACATCCTTTGCTGGTATCAAAGAGTCTGATTGCATTGCCACCAACCGCTGAAATCTTCAACGGGTTATTCGCCTGTGCATTGAGCGAGCGAGCCAACACAGGAAGATCATCCCCCTTGATATCCCACGCTTCATCAATACGCTCTATCTGATTCGTGATCGAATCTTTAAAAGCGTTGTACCGCTCGATCCGTCGCCGAGGCAACCAAAGTTCCCCGACCAGCAAATACATCACCGCCCCAACCAAAGGCACAGACCCAACAACAAGCAACCACGCCAGCGATACCCCCGTCGGACGACGCTTCAAAATTATCCGAAGCCCCAATCCAATCACAATCACCCAATGCAGCACGAACAGAGCGGCTGTAAAAACAGACGCAATCGTGATCGCAGTTTCAGTATTGATGTCCAGTGGTACCAACAAACCATCGCCTCCCGTTACACTATCATACCGAACCCGCGATCGTGCTGTCGCGTATAATCCTACTGAGTCATGTCAATATCACCAAACCCAAACTCGAAACGAGCGCCAAAGCTGCGAAGAACCGCCCGCGCCGTCAAATCCGGGTTCCGCAGATATCCCCGTGTGATCTACGATTCGATCACCAAATCAAAGCTCACCCACCAGCCAATCCACCTTCCACAGATCCTCCATGATCTCGCACATCACAACCTCGCCATCCTCTGGCTCGGGCACGGCTCAGTCGTTGCCCAAATTAACGATATTACAATCGCCGTCGACCCTGTCCTCTCCGAACGCATCGGGATGCGCATCAAATCCAAAACCATCGGAGTCCCCCGACTCACCCCTGCGCCGGTCTCGCCTGAATCCCTCATCGGCGTGAATCTCGTTCTCATCACCCACGCCCATTTCGATCACCTCGACAAACCAACCCTCGAACGCATGCGGTCCCGATCCACAACCGTCATCGTCCCCCATCGATGCTCGAAACTCATCCCCAATGGTTTCAAATGCGTCATCGAACTCAAAGCTGGAACCTCAATCTCGCTCAATGGACTCAACATCACAGCCATTGAACCCAAACACTGGGGAGCCCGTTCGATCTTCGATCGCCGACGAGGCGTCAACTCATACCTTATTGAAACAACATCGGAGGCGAACACGCAACGAGTCCTCTTCACCGGCGACACCGCCGAGACCAAAGCCTATCAAAGCCTCCCACCAATCGCTCTCGCAATCTTCGGCATCGGAGCCTACGACCCCTGGGATCACATGCACGCAACCCCCGAGCAAGCATGGCGCATGTTCAAAGAACTCAACGCCCGGTACATGCTCCCGATTCATCATTCAACCTTTGAACTCTCCGATGAACCGATCGACGAACCCATGCAGAGGCTCTATCAAATCGCAGTTGACAACGCCGATGCCATCCTCGAACCAATCGTCGGCGAGATCATCGTCATCGATTCAGACTGCACCCAACTCAAAGCTTATCAATCGGATACCCCGCCTCTTCCCAAGCCATAAATCCACCCATGATATTCGTCGCGTCGAATCCATGTTCATTCAAATACGACACTGCCCGCGCTGATCGAAAACCTGATCGGCAATGCACAAAAATCGGCTTGCCAATTGGCACCTCGCCAATTCGTTTTGACAACTGTAAGTACGCGACATTAATCGCACCAGGAATATGCCCCTCACCAAACTCAGAAGCATTCCGCACATCAAGCACCACCGCATCATCCATCGCATTGATCGCGCCAACATTCACCTCGTCAGTCGTTTGCAATCCAGTCGCTTTCGCTACATCACTCGGATCAATCCAGTTCACCACCCGATCGAGCCCGATCCGAACAAGCATCCGCACTGCTTCTTCAATATCGTTTTCATCGGCCACCAAAATGATTTCCTGCTCAGGCTCAACAAACGCACCTGCGACTGTTGAAAACACATTCTCCATCACAATGCTGTATGAACCGGGCAAGTGCCCGTTGCAAAACGCCGCCCATGGGCGTGTATCAATAATCACACACCCCGCAGGAATCGCACCCGGCGCACAACGCATCGGCGTGGGCAACGCTCCAAGAACCGAAGGCCCCTGACGATTCTCACGCTTCATCCTCGCAAAATAATACGGCGGCTCGGGCTGACCCGAAAGAATCGAACGCACAAACGCATCAGCATCCGAAGCCCCTTTTAAGGCCTCATTAAACCGACGCTCATACCCAACCGTCGTCTGAAGCACCGCGCCGAGTTCCTTGCCACACGCACTGCCCGCACCATGCCCGGGCCAAAGCTGCAAGTAATCCGGCTGTGCATAAAATTTTCGCAAAGATTCCCCAAGCCGACGCGCACTCGGTTCCATTATTCCGCTCATCCCCGCAGCCGACTCAAGCAAATCGGGCCTCCCGACATCACCAACAAACACAAAATCGCCAGTCACAATCCCCATCGGCTCGTCCGCATCGCCGCCCTGATCCCAAATCTCGAAACAAATATGCTCCGCCGTATGCCCAGGCGTGTGCATCACCTTGATCTGAATATTCCCGATCATAATCACATCTCCGTCGTTCACCAACTGATGGTTGTACAGCTTGCCCTTACTATCCGAACCTTTTACCCAGACATAATCCCAATCCTGCCCGCCCTCGTCAGATAGATACGCCTTGGCATCAGTCTGCTCACAGAACTCACGCACACCAGATAAGAAATCCGCGTGCATATGCGTTTCAGTCGCCGCGACGATCGTCAGCCCTTCCTTGGCAGCCAACGCGATATACCGATCGATATCTCGCTCAGGATCAATAATGATTGCCTCGCCCGTCTTCTGGCACCCGATCAAATATGCGGCCTGAGCCAGCGAGTCGTCGTAGATCAATCTCATGAGCATCGTCATTCTCCTTGCGATCTGAGCCTTGGCGGCCACTTATCCATACTCAACAGAGGATATACTCAGAGCACATGAAAAACGAGATCATCTATCTGGATAACGCGGCAACAAGCTGGCCCAAACCCGACGCCGTTGGGCAAGCTATGGCTGATTTCCTCACCCACAAAGCCGGCAACCCCGGCCGTGGCGGGCACAAGCTCTCAAGAGACGCCTCCCAAGTCCTCGAACACGCTCGGGCAAAACTCGCAAGTCTTGTGAACTCACCATCTACCAACCGCATCATCCTCACCCACGGCTGCACCGATGCCCTCAACCTCGCCATCCACGGCGTACTCCGCTGCGCCATGCAAACCTGCTCCGATCAAACAAAGTTCCATGTCGTCACCACCGCCATCGAACACAACGCTGTCCTCCGAACACTTCATTATTATTCAGCAAACAATCTCATCGACATGACCATCGTCCCCTGCGATCCCCAAGGCTTCGTCGATCCACAAGCACTCGTCGACGCTTGCACAGACAACACCATCCTCCTCACTCTTTCTCATGCGTCAAATGTCCTCGGAACAATCCAGGATATCGAAAAAGCAATCAAAGCGATCCGCACTAAACACAACGACATCCTTGTTCTTGTTGACGCTGCACAAACCGCTGGGCACTTCCCCATCGATGTCAAAGCGTGGGATATCGACCTGCTCACCATCGCCGGTCACAAAGGACTCCGAGGCCCCACCGGAACCGGCGCACTCTATGTCGGCGAACGCGCCTACCCAGAAGACAGTAATCAATCCCGCGTTTCGTGCCTGCGTCGCGGGGGCACTGGTTCAACAGCGACCGGACTCGATATGCCAACAAACCTCCCCGATGCACTCGAAGCAGGTACATGTAATGCTGTTGGTTTCGCCGGGCTCAACGCAGCAATCGATGCACTCTCACACGAGATCCACAAGCACGAAATGGCGATGACCAAACGCATCCTCGACGGCCTCCATTCCATCCAAGCCGTCACAATCTTCGGACTACCAGCAATCGAAGGCCGAACACCCGTCATCCTTTTCAATATCCCCAACCAATGCTCACGCGATGTCATGGTCGAACTCGACGAACAACACAACATCGCTGTCCGTGGAGGAATCCACTGCGCCCCACTCCTCCACGACGCCATCGGAACCTACACCTCCGGAGGCATCCGCGTCTCGCCAGGCTCAAGCACAACACCAGCCCAAATCGATCTCTTCATCGATGCCATTCGAACAATTTGCCATGAATCGACCAAATAAATCTGCCTAAGACTTCACCGCACAAATCGATTCAGCGACCGATCGCCCCGCGATATGACCATTCGCCCACGCCCATTGAAAATTAAATCCGCCGATCCGACCATCAACATCGAGAATCTCGCCCACAATCCAAAGCCCATCACACACCCGGCTCTGCATTGTCGAAACCTGAATCTCATCCAACGGCACGCCCCCCGCCGTCACCTCGGCGAAGGTGAATCCGCGATTCCCCGCGATCACAACTTCGCATGCAACCAACAAATGAACCAATGCCCGCCGCTGCTCTCGCGTGATCGCATGCCCCGGCGATGTCGGCTCAATCCCACATCGCTTACAAAGCATCTTCCCAAGTCGGTCCGGGATCAACCCCCGCAAATACACACCGACCGACTGCTTGCCAATCTTCAGTAACTCCGCATCAAGTTCATCAAACGAACCATCGCCAAGCCAGTTGATCACCAACTTCGCCTTTGGATCATCCAACTTCGAATCAAAGTACCATCGGCTCACATCCAAAGCCCCCGGCCCAGACAATCCAAAGTGTGTACACAACAAATCATTCGTAAAACTCACTAGCCGCTTGCCACTGCCCGAGTGCACCTCAACCGAAACCCGCGCCGCGATCCCCGACAACTCCGTAATCCAAGCCGACTCCGAACTCGTTACAATCGGCACCAACGCAGGCAACACCCGCTCAGTCACACGATGCCCCAACGCTTTCACAAACCCATACCCAGTACCATCGGAACCCGTCTTGGGTAATGCCAATCCACCCGTCGCCATCACGACTCGGTCGGTCACGATCTCGTCTTCATCCGAGCGTACCACAAATCCGTCATCGGTTTTCTCGATCGACTTCACCCGCCAAGGATACACAATCTCCACGCCCAACCGATTACACTCATTGAGTAGCGCATTAAGCACCGTCTTCGACGAATCCGTCACCGGAAACATCTTGCCCGTATCTTCTTCTTTAAGTTCGACCCCAAGATCGGCAAAGAACTCAATCGTGTCACTCGCCGACCAAGCCTTCAAAACCTTCTTAATCGTATTGCGCGACGCACCCGCGTAATCCCTAGGCAGCACCTTCTCATGCGTCACATTGCAACGCCCGCCACCCGCAACAAGAATCTTCGCGCCGATTTTCTTCGCGCCATCAACAAGCACAATCCTTGCAGATGTCCCACTTTGTGCGCACGACCTCGCCGTCCAAATCGCGGTCATCAACCCCGCAGCCCCCGCCCCAACAATCACGACATCCGCTCGTTCCATGGTACAAGAATAGGTCAACGATCCATAAAAAACGGGCACCCCAAAGGATGCCCGCTCAAGTGTTTCATTTCTTAGCTTACTCGTCAAACATCCCGAGTTGCCACATCATAAACATCCGCTGATCCGCAACATCACGAATCCGCAAGTGCAAAGGCTTGCCGCCGCCATGACCAGCATCACGATCGACCCACAACAAGATCGGCTCAGCTTCCAAGTCCGATCCTGAAGACGCCTGCATAATCGCAGCCATCTTGCGGGCATGCAACGGATGCACACGCGTATCGTTCTCACCAGCGGTAAACAGCGTCGCAGGATATTTCACGCCCGGCTTCACATTCTGGTACGGCGAATACTTCTTAATAAACTCATACTGACTCGCATCCTCCGCCGTTCCGTATTCAGGTACCCAGTACCGCGCCATCAGAAAGTTCTGATACCGCACCATATCCAACAAAGGCACCGCCGAGATCACCGCACTAAACAAATCTGGCCGTTGCACAACCACCGCACCAGTCAACAACCCGCCATTCGACCCACCCGCAATCCCGAGTTGATCGGGGTTCGTGTATCCATTAGCCACAAGCCATTCGCCGGCTGCGATAAAGTCATCAAACACATTCTGCTTATGCTCAAGCATCCCGCCTTCGTGCCAAGCGTTGCCGTACTCGCCACCACCACGCAGGTTGGCGACCGCGTACACGCCGCCGTTTTCGTACCAAGGGAACATCGTCGATGAAAAATATGGCGTCATCGAAACATCAAACCCGCCATACCCATACAAAATCGTCGGGTTCTTCCCATCGAGCGCGATCCCCTTCTTGTGGATCAAGAACATCGAGATCGGCGTGCCGTCCTTCGAATCGTACCACACCTGCGACACCACGATCTGCGATGGATCGACAGGAACATTGGGGCGTGCCCAGAGTTCCTGCTTGCCCGTCGCCAAGTCAACATGATAAATACTCCGAGGCATGTTGTAGCTCGAAAAACTCAAGAACGCCGTCGTCCGATCGTCCGAAACCGACAACCTGCCCGAACCAATACCCGGCAGTTTCAAGTCTCCAAGCGACCCACCCGCATAATCAAACAACGCGATCCGTGTCTTCGCATTCTCCAGATAATCAACCGCAATAATCCCGCGTGCAAAGGATGTCCCCGCAATAACCAAATCATCACTCGTGGCAACAACCGTGTCCCAGTTCTCAAAGCCCGGGTTCGTCAGATCAATCGACGACACCGTACCATTGGGAGCATCAAACGAGTGCTGTATAATCAAGCGATCGCCATCAAAGTGCGCCCCGCCCATTCGCCCCATCTTCCCGATCGCCATCGGCTTGATGTTCAACTCACCAGTTCGGAACCACTGATCCAGATCAGCAACCCACATATCAACCCCGGCCGTCCCGGTCCAATACCCAACGACCATCCAGCGCCCATCTTCCGATGGCATCCCGAACGGGCCCCAGGTTGTCTTCAACGCTTCGAGTTCCTCCGCCGTCTTGTTCAGATCGCCATAGAAAAACTCAATATCATGCTGACGAAACAACACGACATCTTCACGATGGTGCGTCCCGATCTTGTGCAGCTTCATAATGCCCGAATACGCATCGTCGATGTCTTCGAGCGCCGAATAAAAGAACCCAGAGTTGTCCGGCAACCACTGTGAAAGCCGAACTTTCCCCGGAATCACATCGGCCAACCACTCACCAGATTCAACATCCATCAAGTACAGCGTCGAGTTTTCATCACCCGAAGCATACATCCCGAACGCCATCAGCGAACCATCTTTGTTCGGGGCCGTCCACGACACGGTCGTTAAACCCGTCGGATCAATCGCCTGCGGATCGAGCAGCACCCGATCATCGCCATCAATCCCGTCGCGCACATACCGCACCGCTTGAGGCTGCGCACCCTCACGCTTCGAATAAAAATACCGATTCCCATACACACTCGGCGACCCAATCCCAGGCACCTCCATCAACTCCCGCAATCGCTCTTCAAGCACCTTGCGCCCTGGCAGATTGTCAAGAATCGAACGCGTATACGCATTCTGCGAATCAGTCCACGCCCCGACCTCCTCGTTGACCAGCCCCATGTTCGCCGGGTCCGAGTTATCCCCTTCAAGCCAGCGATAGTTATCCGTCACCGACTCCCCATGAATAGTCTCCGTCACCGCCCGAGCCTCAGTCTCCGGCTGTCCCCCTATCAAATTGCCTGCAACCCCTGCAAGTACAAATAGTGTCGAAAGCATTCTCATTGTGTATTTCTCCGAATAATGTGTGCCAACACGCTCGTCTCAGCACACAGATTGCCAGTGTACACCATGTTACCAGTTCGACGCCCTCATGATGCAGCAGAAGTGGCGAATTCGCTGCATATCTGAACTCCCCTCCCTTGAACTCAACCCGATCTTCAATCGATAAAGAAAACATCCACACCCCGCAGCAATCTGGCAGTTCAGCCATAACATACCTTCATGAAACTACGATCAAAAGATATTATCGCTGCACTTGTCGGAGCATTTGGCTACAAACTCGAACGCATCCGCAAGCCAGGAAAAGCATCTACCACCAACTCGTCGATCACCCCAGACTACCTACCCTCTGATCCATACCAGACCCAAACCCAATTGATCAAACAGCTCGGGCTCGAGTCCCCCGTCATATTCGATGTTGGCGCAAACAAAGGCGACACCGTTTTTGACTACCGAAAACTATTCAAAGATGCTTCTATTCATTGCTTTGAACCATTCCCAGAGATGATCGAAGTCCTCAAATCTAGATTCTCACAAGATTCAAAAATCCAAATCGTTCCCAAGGCTGTCTCCGAGCATGTCGATCAAGCGACCTTTTATGTCAATAAAGCACATGCAACCAACTCGTTGTTGCCTCAACCGAATGATTCACAACGATACTATCAGGACCAAACACAACTCAAAGACGAAATCACAATCGACACCACCACCCTCGATACCTACTGCGCCCAAAACGCAATCGAGCATATCAACATCCTCAAACTCGATATCCAAGGCGCAGAACTCAAAGCCGTAGCCGGCGCCAGCACACTCTTCAAAGAAAACCGAATCGATATCGTCTACTGCGAAATCCAGTTCGTCCCGCTCTACGAAGGCTCTGCTCAGTTTGATCAACTCTGGTCTGCCATGCGAAATCTCAACTACTCACTTCTCGACATCTATGACATACACCGATCCGCCGGCGGCCAAATCCTCTTTGGCGATGCCATCTTCATATCTCCCAAGTGCCAAGAAAAAACACTCGATCTCTACAGAATCGACAAATAAACTGTACGCAGACAACCTGAAACCTAACGGGTGCCCTGCTCATGCGCAGCATGTGCAAGATCAAATAATCACAAGGCATGCAACGAGCATGGAACCAAACAGTCCTTTGATTGGTGATGCTATCCGGGGTGATTCTGGCCTCTCGATTGCTGGGCGTGGCATGGGGTCTTGCTTGCGAATAGGCCTTTATTGTAAATAAACGAGGTTTAGGCGGTTTTTGCCAGCAATTCATGTTTGCAAAATGACATATTTTGTGAAAATGCTCAAAAGACGCCTTGCGTATCGGTGCGCTTCAGGTATGCTGGCCTTGCAGAATGGAGTTTTTTTGGCATCAATTTGAGCCATCTCGTGTTCTGGAAAAGAGAGACTTGCTAGAGAGAAGTTTTCTAGTGAGCAACAAGGAGAATTTGAGATGAACAACAAGATCAAAATAATGGGAGTTCTTTGTGCCGCCGTAACTTCTACCGCGTTCGCAGGCATTGTTGAAACTCAGACTGTGTCTGCAAATGCTTCGGGGCTTGCCGGAAGTTCGCCTTTTGGGCCAAGCCCGGACGGACAGACACATACCGCAAAGTTGGCGCAGTTTGATTCTGCTCTTGGAACCCTCACCGGTGTTGAGTTTTCGCTCAGTGCTGGGCACGACGGGACGATTAACTTTACCAATAATGCTGCTTCTGGCGGCTATGTGGTTTTCTATATTGATTACGCCTTCGATGTCAATGGCTTTGGCGGTACTGATGGCAACTTGCTCTCTTTGGACTGGGTGACTGCGCCTACGGCTGGTAGCCCCAATGGGCCTGGGGCTGGTACTTTTACCGGTCATTTTAATACCGGCGTTGTCAATCTTGGATTTGGCGAATCAAGCCTTGAGACATTTGGCACACAACTTGACTTTGCAAACACCTACTCTGACGCGGATGCGGAGTTCGCACAGTTTATCGGCGATGGGACTTTGGACTTTGATATTGTGGATTGGGCGACTTTCGCTCTTGGAGTGTTTGGCGAAGATATGGAGTTTGAACTCTCGAGCTTTGCAAATATCTCTGTCGAAGCGACTTATACCTATATCGTTCCTGCACCGGGTGCGATGGCCATGTTTGCTGTATCTGGGCTTCTGGCAACCCGCCGGCGTCGTTGATTATCGATATCGCTTCCCCCATTAGGATTCTCTCATTTGAGAGCCGCGTCATGGATGCGGCTCTCTTTTCTTTCTTTGAGATGTTTGATATTTGTTTTTTAGGAGCCGCCTAAGCCTTGAGTGATGGATTGGTATGGGTTGCTATGCCTAGCATGGAATCTGATCATGCCTGATGGTTTCGGGTACAATAAGGGCGTGTTCTTTGAGTGCTTCGAACCTTGTATTGGTTGATTTATAATTTGAGGAACCAGACAAACATGGCTGCCAAGATTCGAAAAAAATATTCTGTGACACGCCGTGATCAACTCAAGGTTCTTGCGTCAACGATACGATTTGATCTTTTCTTTGAGCTTGCGCGGATCGGTGGCGGGACGATTCGGGAAGTTTCTGAACACTTGAACAAATCGCCGGTTTCTTTGTATCGACACATGTCGTTGCTTGTTGAGTGTGATTTGGTTCGCATCGAGGGCACTGCTAATGAAGGGTCAGCCAAGGCAGATGTCTATGTGCCGATCGCTCATGAGTTATCGCTCCCAAAGAGAGTCGATCATCCTGAGCTTATGGATGCGGTGGCCGTGGTGCTCCGGGCACAATGCCGGAACAGTGAGGACGAATTTCTGAACGGGTACATGAGTCCTCAGGCTCGGTTTCGTGGTACTCAAAGAAATTTGTACATGATCAATGGGGTCACATGGTTAACCAGTTCCGAGTTGCGGGAGGTGAACTCGCTAATCAACGATATTTATTCGATCGTGAACAAAGCTGAACCGTGGAGAAAGGGGACCGAGCAGATCGGTATTACCTTGACAATTCGCCCGATTGAGAAGGAATGATTTGTAGAATGCCGGGTGCCCTGACTACCTGCTAACCCACGAAAACCACCAACTCAAAATCGCCCACCTCCACTGGTCTTCCCGCCCGAAGAAGTGAGCACCATCAATGGCCGTCTGACGACTCGCGATTCCTGCAAACTCGCCTCCCCCGGGCTTCCGGGGAAGATGCCGAACGAAGTGAGGCGGAGGGGGTCTTGCTTCGTTTTCTCATGCTCTTTCCCAACAACACAACCCCCAAGACCCCCTCCGTCTGCTGCGCAGCCACAACCGCCCTATGGGTGCTCCCCCGGAAGCCCGGGGGAGGCGAAAAGAGAGCGGGTGCCCTGCTCATGCGCAGCATGTGCAGGATCGAACAATCACAAGACATGCAGGTGCCGAAGACGCCACCAGCATGGCACCCGGCGATTATCAAAAAACACCCTTGTAATCGCACTCGGTTTCAAGTACAATCACTGGATAGTCTTTGATCTGTCAAAGACTCATATACTACACAAACCTGATTTAGCAGGGTGTATGAAAACAGGAAAACAACAATGCCGTTTTATCGACAACATGCCGCTATCACAATATTATGGACATCGCTTGCTATATTCAGCGGTTTGTCATCCGCAGACAACGAAGAATGCGCAATTACACAATTGACCGGCAACTATCAGCTTTCAAACAGCGGGCTAAATGCAACTGCAAATGGAACCATGGTGTATGTTGCCAGCGCAGCAGGCCTATCAATTATTGATATGGCCGACGCTACAAATCCAATCTTTGTTTCTTCAATCGACACAACATGGAACGCCAATGACATTGCAATTTTTGAAAACCACGCCTTTCTTTCCGTCGGCCTACTTGGCTTAGATGTCATTAATATCTCTGACCCAGTCAATCCAATCTTTGTCACAAACATTGACACCCCAGGATTCTCCTCTGGAATTTCTATCTCAGGACCCACTGCCTACCTCGCTGGCAGTTCTGTCTTTCGAATATTCGACATTAGCGACCCGTCTTCTCCTGTTATTATTGGCTCTTACAATACGCCGGGCCAAGCAAATGGCATAGATACTGCTGGAACTACTGCCTATGTTGCAGATTTCAGTTCACTTCAAATCGTCGACTGCACAGACCCATCTTCTCCCCAACTACTCGGAAGCATCCCCGCGAATGGCCAGCAAATCACCTTTGTGAAAATTGATCAAAACAGGGCGTATATACGATCTGAATCTGCTTCTGGAATTTCCATCTATGACATTTCCAAACCAGCAAACCCCTCACTACTGGGTACCTTTGATCCCAATGCCAGCCAATCCTCTAGCGTTGATGTTCGTGGAAACGAAATGTTTGTAACCACTGGAAACGCTTTTTATATTACTGATATTAGTGACCCAACAAGCCCCAAACCGCTAAGCATGATTGAATCACCCCTCGGCCAAAGTTATCACCGCAACTATACATATGATGCGGGTAAATCTATTGTATTATCTACAAACCGACGGTTTGATGTCATCAGCTTTGAGCGGATTGTATGCAATGCTGATTTAACAGGAGATTGTTTGTTAAATTTTTTCGATGTATCACTCTTTCTCCAACTATTTTCAAACAATGATCCTATTGCCGATTTCACAGGAGATGGAGAATGGAATTTCTTCGATGTATCCGCATTCCTACAAAATTTTTCCACTGGTTGCCCATGAATCACAACTTATCCCACCATCGGGCGTGAGTTCAGTGAACTGACCTGCCCCCCAATAACTAGTCCATTCCTTATGCGAGTATCCTCGTAGAATGGGCGTATTTGGAAGGCAGACAATCATGGCCAGGAAACGGCATTCAGCAGAGCAGATCATCAACAAGCTTCGTGAG
>JAJRPN010000016.1 GCA_024280755.1 Planctomycetota bacterium | reverse complement strand
CACCACCTTTACACTGCTCACAGGCTGCTCCGATGCAGACACCAACGCAGACGCATCGTCTTCACAAGCCGAAGATCACAGCGGGCACAGCCATGATTCAGACGATCACACCGGGCATGACCATGCAGACGATAGCGACAGCACCGCTCCAGCAGCTTCGCTCGATGTCTACGAAAACATCCTCGGCGAAATCAAACTCCTCCCAATCGAAGGCGACCCAACAACCTCACTCAAAATCCGCCATCAACAAATCCCCAACTTCAAACTCAAAGATGGCACCATCAACACCAACTCCAAAGGCATCTCAGGCATGATGTCCATGACCATGCCCTTCCCGCTCGCTGATGGCGTAAGTGTCGAAGGACTCGCGATCGGCGACAAGGTCCAGTTCACCTTCGCCGTCGACTGGACCGGGCAAGGCACCGCGTGGGAAGTCACCAAGATCGAAAAAATCGATGCCAGCACCGTCATCGATTACACCAACAAGATCGAAGAACTCAAAGACGCCGCCAAAGAAGCGGTCGATTCCGCAATCGACGATGCCAAAGAAACGCTCAAAGACAACATGCCAGACATGCCCAAGCTCCCCGGCAACGACGGCCCATAACCATCTCCAGAACCCACTCCTGCTCAACCCGCTTTCTACGCGGGTTTTTTTATCTCAAAAAATTCCCCCACGCCCTGCACACGAGGCACATAAAAAAACCCGGCACCTAGCCGTAAAGCCAAGCGCCGAGTCTCGTGGGGGTCATGGTTGTTTGACAAACAGAGACGATAAGCACGAACCGTTATCGGAACGCATTTTAAAGTGCCTCAAATGTCTGCTCTCTACATCATCGACCAGAACAGCCGATGTCTTCGTTATCTCCTCAATATTCGCATACTCCAAGCAGCGGTTCCAATAGGTATTGGGATTCTGGAACTTTTTTTACCGCCAATATGGCTACAAGATGCAGTTCCACCAAAGAAAACTTACGCAACTGGTTTCTATTCCAACTCTATGAAGACAAACCCAGTTTTTGTACCACCTGCGTCAGATCAGACCAAACCTTGCGACGGTTATCCTCTGTATACGATCGCAGCAAATACGCCGGGTGATAGGTTGGCATCACTTCCACACCGGGAATCCCGTCCTCGATCCATCTCGCAGGCAGCGTGTGCCAGTTCCCACGCATCGATCGCATCGGGCTCGATATCCCCAACAACACATGCGATGCGGGCAGCCCGAGGGTCACAATCACCTTGGGCGAAACAATGCGGATCTGCTCCATCAAATACGGCGCACACAGCTCGGCTTCGCGCCCGGTTGGGGTCGCATTATTCGGTGGGCGTGTTTTGAGCACATTGGCGATATACACCGTCTCGCGCGTGAGCCCCATCGCTTTGATCATGTTTTCGAGCAGCTGCCCTGCCCGACCAACAAACGGGCGGCCGCTCGCATCTTCATCGGCTCCGGGTGCTTCACCAATAAACATCAGCTGGGCATCAGAGTCACCCTCGCCAAAGACGATGTTCTGGAACTGTGTGTTAAAATGTTGATGCGGCGCATCAAGCTCATACTTTGCCTTGAGCGCATCGAGCTGAGCGTGTTGCCCGCTGATTTTTTCGTAGGCTTGGCGAAGCTCCGCAGATCCAATCGGATCAATATCCAAATCTGTAGCCGATTGAAAAGCTGGTTCAGGTCTTGCTTCTGGTGCTGGTATTCGCTCTGGCTCTTCGGGAGCCACAATCGCAGGTGCAATCACAGGTGCATTGCCCAAAGGCAGAAAATCGACCCCCAAGAGGGCCGCCGTTTTCGCGTGCTGAGCAATCAATATACGAGCTTCATCAGACATCAAACGATTTTAGCACAACACAACCCCATCGGCTCGACATCGTCCAGCGAGTTCCACAATCAACCCTTGGCATGTGTATCAGCTTTAGCCGTCGGATGGGATGGTTGGGACCTTGAGATCTTCAACTCC
Source organism: Planctomycetota bacterium (assembly GCA_024280755.1). Lineage (GTDB taxonomy): Bacteria > Planctomycetota > Phycisphaerae > Phycisphaerales > UBA1924 > UBA1924. The sequence continues at coordinate 71,550 of JAJRPN010000016.1, read as the reverse complement.
ATCTTCGACCGCATCGATCACATCATCAACAACATCATCCGCAGCGTCTTGAACCTCGTTCATGGCATCATCGATCGCTTTTTGAGTCTCTTCATCATACTGATCGTTCATATCACGATCTTCGCCACGCTCGTTGTGCGACGCCGAATGGCTGCCATTGGATGCGCCAAGATTGGCTGGAATCTTTGGGCGGCCAAGGAAATCGGGCAAGAGCGCGCCCGCGACCGCACCGATGATCAATCCCAAGATCAGACCAGGGAGAAAGGCGTGCGAAAAACTGCTATTCGAGGAAGTGTCGCTCATCGGAAATGCTCCGGCTCAGAAAAGGCGTGTGTAGATCTGGCAGAAAAATCAAACCAAACCAAGGTGTCAATCAGACAGATCGGCCATCTCACAGCCCGGGCTTGATCAATCCATGATTTCCAGTATACATCAAACGCGATATCCCTGAGGAAAACGAGTCCAAATCGGCAAGATTATCGCAATCGACGAATCCGCCATGCCCAACGGGCATAATCGAGCCCAAAGCGGACAAACCCAACCTTCCCACCCGGAGGCGTCCCATCTGGGAATGCCGTCATCAGCCGCCAACTCCAATATCGCCCCTTGAGCCGAAACTTGGAGACCATCGCCAACGACATCAGAACCCAAAGCGAGCCAAACAAATCAACAACGCGCCCTATCATGGCCCCTGCCCGAACTGCCCAGCGTACCACTTGACCGTCTCGGCCAACCCCACCTCGATCGTGGTGGTTGGCTCATACCCAATCACGCTCTTGGCGAGTTCTACAGACGAAACCGAATGACGAACCTCCCCGACACGCTCAGGCTCATAGCTGGGTTCAATCCCCTCTACCCCCAAGTTTGTCGCGATCATCGAAGCGAGTTCGTTCACCGATGTCCGCACGCCGGCTCCAATATTGACAACCTGCCCACGCAGAGGCTCTTTGGCAACACACCCAAGCAAGTTGGCGAGCACCGCGTTGGAAACATGTGTGAAATCGCGTGTCTGTTCGCCATCACCAAAGATCGTGGGCGATTGGCCATTGATGTATTTTTTGACAAACGCCGGGATCACCGCAGCGTATGCAGAATCGGCTGCCTGGCGCGTGCCGAAGATGTTAAAATAGCGGAGCGAGATTGAATCGAGCCCATAGCATGCTGCCCATGTGCGAAGCAATGACTCGCCACCATATTTGGCTGCGGCATAGGGCGATTCTGGCTCGGGAGCCATCGATTCGAGCTTAGGCAAATCTGGGTTGTTCCCATACGCACTCGACGAAGCCGAATACACCACCCGCTCGACACCCGCAGCTGCACACGCCTGAAGCACCCGCATCGTGCCCGTTGCATTCACCACCCAATACCGTGCAGGATCATCAATCGACATCGGGACCGAACCCAATGCTGCGAGGTGAAAGACCGTCTGCGCCCCCTCGACGGCTGATGCCATCGCCTCGGGATCGAGAATACTCGCCTGAATAAGCCGAACCTGATCTGGAGCCTGGTCGATAGTTGATGCGATATTGATTGCTGATGAGTTCGACAGGTCATCAATCACCGTGACCATCGCCCCCATCGAGACCAACGCATCAACCAGATGCCCCCCAATAAACCCGGCGCCACCAGTCACACACATCCGCCTGCCTGTTATTTCAGGCTGAATACGGCGAACAAACTCTTCAGGCATTGGATTGGATAGATGCGTCATGGCTCAGAGTATATATCTCCTCACCCGACCAATCCTCTGTTTGTGATTCTATGAGCAAGAACCCGAATGAATCACGGACAACCCGCTGAGAAGGCTGCGAGAAAAGCCGAGACATCAAAGAAGTTCAAAATGCCATCGCCGTTGAAGTCTGCCTGTACATCTCCTGCTCCAAAGAACGCCAAGAACGCTTCAACATCATGGATGTCAAGCACCCAGTCACCATCCAAATCTGCGACGCACTCGCTGCAACCAAGATCATAGATCTGCACACTTCCCGCAGAATCCGCCGAAGAAAGCCCGATCAGCATCGCGGTCTGATCGTGAATATCCAGCACAGCCCCGAACTTATCAAAGGGCTCCGTCCCATTTTTTTCCAATACACCCGCGGGAATCCAAGCCCCATCGACCAGCCGATATACAAATGCCTCATTGTTCTCTGAACTGGCACTGCTCACAACCATGACATCGCAATCGATCGCAAAGGGCACGCCGAAGAATCCATTGATTGTCGGGGTCTCTGGCTCGATCACCTGCTCAACAACCCATTGCCCGTCTTCAATACCATAACAATAAACTCGCCCAACATTATTCAAAGCCCCGCTGGCTCCCACAACTGCTCGGTCACCATCAAGCCAGACCCATCTCCCAAAGCTACTGGACTCGAAGAGATCGATTGGCATCAACTTGGCTTGCTCAACCCAACCCTTCCCGTCGAACTCATACACATACGCTGATCCTGCAAAGCTCCATTGGTTCTCATCGAAGTCATCCGATGAACCAACGACCATCCGATCGCCATGAAGCGAAACTGAAATACCAAAGAGATCGCCCCCTTGCCCATCCGCAGGCACAATCTCTTCGATCATGTTCCAACGCTCGCCATCATGCTCAAAGATGGTCACCGACCCGATCGATGTTCCAAACACGCGCCCAGGCGCACCAATCGCTGCACGCGAACCCTTGATCTCAACGATCCCAAATCCGCCATCTTCTACCCCATTGATCGGCGAGAGTTTCTGCTCAAAGACCCATTCCCCATCGATCAACTCGTAAGCATACACCAAACCAACATTTGAAAACGCATCATCGTAACCACGCGAACTGATGAGCATTCGGCTTTGATCGACTGCGATATGCAACCCAAAAAAATCCTCTGACGCTCCATCCGGAGGCCATATTTTTCCAGATTCAACCCATTGCTCACCATCAAACCCATACAGATACGCCACCCCAGAATCCACTCCATCGGCCACCCCCAAATACGCCCCGACGATGGCCCAGTCATCTTTGATAACAATACTTGAGCCCAACACCTCGCCGTCGTGGCCCACCAACTGTTGGCTAAATGCCGGATCACAAGCCTGGGCAACTGCCTGCCCACTCATGGCCGAGCCTCCCAAAACGCCGATCATCAATAAAACATAGATATCCATCGAAACCTCCACTTCAATATGCTTACTACATTCTCGGTTCATTTAGAAAATCTCGAACAATTAAACCCGCGTACTGCGGGTTTGGGTGTTTCTTTGAATGCGATCACAAAAGTTGATTCTTATGGACAACCCGCTGAGTATGCTGCGAGGAATGCCGAGACATCGAAGAAGTTCAAGATGCCATCGCTGTTGAAATCACCGACGGGGTCATTGGCATTGAATAGATTGAGGAAGATAGCGACATCAAAGAAGTTGAGCCCCCCATCACCATTGATATCGGCAGGGCACAGGGAACAATTCAGATCGTAAAAATAAGATTGCCCAGTAGCGATCCACGCACCAATAACTAAGCTGCCCTCATCCAAACTAACCGCTGACCCAAACAACTCAGGGGCACTAAATGGCGATATTTTTTCACGCTGTATAAACCCGCCCCCCACTCGGGTGAATACATAAGCAGCCCCAGAGTTTGACCCCAAAGCGGTGTCATTACTACGAGCTCCAACAACGACTATTTGATCATCTTCAGAAATAGCGACCCCACTCCCAAAAGAATCTTCAGTAAACCCGTCATCAGCGATCAGCTTTTCCTGCAATGCCCAAGTCACTCCGTCGTCATTGGTGGTAAATACATGAGCAGCCCCAACATGAAATGTGCCATTTTCATCCGAAAGCGAAGACCCAATGACTATGGAGTTTGTACCCATGTCTATTGAACCTCCAAACCCGTTTCCTTGATGAGTGTTGCTTGCGTTCAGCGTAGCCCCTTCAATCCATGTCCCATTCACTACAGAACGAGAATACATGTACACAGCACCACCATCCGAGCCGCCGGCTGAGAGCCCGGTGGCTCCAACAGCAATACGATTCCCTTCGATAAAGACCTTGACACCAAAGTGATCGAGTGGTTGAGCATCACTTGGTGAGAGTTTCATCCCTTGGGTCCAAACTCCACCAGACCTGGTATACACATACGCTGCCCCAGAGTTCGTTCCGTCATGATCATTGGAATGAGCGCCAACGACAATGGTATCTCCTGAAATGGCGACTGAACCCCCGAAAAAATCATCCTCCTCCCCATCATCTGCAAGAAGCTTTGCCTGTTGAAACCATAACCCAAATACTGTGGTGTACACATACACAGAGCCAGAATCATTCCCAAAATCATCATCCCGCGGCACGCCTACTACGATGGTGTTTCCATCCATCGCAACCGAGGAACCAAACCGATCACCATCGGCCCAATCAACTCTGCCAAGCTTAAACCGCTGGACCCATTGTCCTGCTATGCGTTCAAAGACATAGGCGCCCCCTGAAGGCACACCGGATTGTTCTGCACCAGACGCACCAATCACTGCTCTATCCCCCTGGATGACCGCTGACACGCCAAACCTATCCGTGTGCACCCCATCACTGGCGATAACCCTATTGATCAGTATTGAATTGCACTGCGCACTAGCTGACGACGCAACACCCAAGGCGAGTACGCTTGCGGCAATAGCGAATACGCCTTTGCGGCGACGATTGATGAATGATAACTGTTTCATTTGATTTCCTCTAAACTACTTCCGGCTCGACATCTTGAGATACCGAACGCTTTGAACTGATTTGATTACTGTAAACTATTTGAGCTGACTCACGGACTACCCGCTGAGTATGCCGCGAGGAATCCCGAGACATCAAAAGAAGTTGAGCGTCCCGTCACCCGTGAGATCCGCCGCATTTGCCGGGCAGTTGAGATCGAAGACATACGCCGCCCCCTGATTTGAAGACCCGTTGTTGCTAGGGGCACCAATAACGATGAAGTTCCCATCGATCGAAACCGCCCACCCCCTCTTGGCCAATGCGTGATCAATCTTGTGAATGCACATGCTAACAGATAGAGCAACTATCCTAAAATAGAACTCATAAAAAGGGACACTTTCTATTCAAAGTGCCCTTTAAGATGATTTAACCGCGTTGAGTGAACCTTACTTCGACTGCTTTGCCCATGAATCACGCAAAGAAGCCGTCCGATTGAACACTCGTTTTTCAGCAGCCGAATCGGAATCTTCGCAGAAGTACCCCGTCCGCTCAAACTGGAATCGGCGAATGCCGTCATCCCATTTGGGCTCGCCCGCAACATCAAGCAGCGCTGGCTCGATCTTCGCATTGGTAATGATCTTGAGTGAATCTGGATTGATGTCATCAATGTGATCGCCCGTCTTCTTGCCAGGACGCTCGGCCATGTACAACCGATCAAACAATCGAACCTCGGCATCCACCGCATCGTTGACATTCACCCAATGGATCGTGCCTTTGACCTTGCGCACCTTGCCCTCTTCGTCGGCTGGTGGATTGTTCCCGCCTTTGGTCAACGGGTCATAAGTACAATGCACCTCGGTCACATTGCCCGCATCATCGGTCTTGTAATCATGACACTTCGCCCAATACCCACACCGCAAGCGAACCTCGCGCCCAAGCCCGAGCCGGAAGAACTTCTTAGGCGGATCAATCATGAAATCTTCACGCTCGATCCAAAGCTCCTTGGCAAAATTGATCGTCCGCGTTCCAAATGATTCATCCTTAGGATGATTCGCGGCCTCCATAACCTCGACACGATCTTCGTCGCCGCCGTCAGCCCAGTTCGTAATAATCAGCTTGATCGGATCAAGCACCGCCATTCGGCGAGGCGCACGAGCGTTGAGATCATCACGCACCATGTTCTCAAGCCGAGAAAAATCAACCATCGCATTAAACTTCGTAATCCCAACATCGTCAGCCAGCTTCCAGAACGACTCTGGCGTATACCCACGACGACGGAACCCCGCCACCGTAATCATCCGCGGATCGTCCCAACCATGCACATGATTCTCTTCAACCAACTCACGCATGAATCGCTTGGACATATTCGTATAGCTCAAGAACAAACGAGAAAACTCGGTCTGCTGAGGGTGATGAATCTTCTCATCATCGTTTCGTCCTTGATTGATCGCATTAATAAACCAATCGTAGAGCGGGCGGTGATCCTCAAACTCAAGCGTGCACAATGAATGCGTCACCCCCTCGATCGAATCCTCAAGCCCATGCGCCCAGTCGTACATCGGATAAATATGCCACTCGCTGCCCGTGCGATGGTGCGGAGCATTGACAATCCGATACATCAACGGATCACGCATGTTCATGTTCGGCGAGTTCATATCGATCTTCGCCCGAAGCACCTTCGTCCCGTTCTCAAACGCGCCGGCCTTCATCTTGGCGGACAGGTCAAGATTCTCCTCAACCGAGCGATCACGGAATGGCGAGAGCTTCCCGCCGTCCTTCAAGTTCCCGCGCCCGGCCCGGATCTCATCGACCGTCTGGTCATCGACATAGGCCAAGCCTTTTTCGATCAACTCAATCGCCCACTGGTACATCTGCTCGAAGTAATCCGAGGCAAACTTGACATCCCCGTCCCAGGTCGCGCCGAGCCATTCAAGATCACCCTTGATCGAATCGACATATTCCTGCTCTTCCTTCGCCGGGTTGGTATCGTCAAACCGCAAGTTGAACTTGCCGCCATACTCGCGCGCAATCCCGCAGCACAAAATAATCGCCTTGGTATGCCCAAGGTGCAAATACCCATTGGGCTCAGGCGGGAACCGTGTCGTCACGACCGTCCGATCGCCGGGGGCGCCCCACTTGCCCGATTCAATATCGGCATCGATCATCTGCTGAATAAAATGGCGTGATTCAACTACTTCGGTCATCGGTTCGCTCCTCGTTTGAGAGCGATTGTACGCGCTGTATCATTCGATAGAAGCCCCATCATCGCCCTACGCAAAAACAACGCCGCCACGCTCTTGGATCACTCAAAGAAGCGTGGCGACGGCTATATCAAATATTGCCGGAGGATAACTATCTCAGAACCCGATTATCCGCCGCAAGCACCACAGCACGCGCTCGCTCCTGAAAACTCACGCTCGTGCATCGGCTGCACCGGACGATAGTTGTTGTCATACAACGACTCAAAGCTCGAAACCTGAGCATCAGACAACTCCACAGGCGTGGTCATCACAAACCAACGCACACCCTCGGTACATGGCGGCGTCGTAAACGATCCTGCATAGCGATAGTACGACTGATCCGCAGGAAGCATGGCCGACGCATTGATCGTGACGCCTTCGACCGTCAAGGTCTCACCACCATTGACTGGCATATTGGCAAGCACCGGGCCGAACGCTGCGTGGGCATCGCCGCGGTCGAGCATCACCCCAACCACCGCATACTCTCCATCATCGCTCTGATGCACAAAGTGAACCTCCATCGGCGTGTGCTCACCAGCAAAGGTGTGCTCGCTGAGTGCATGGAAATGGAACTGGAGCAGAGTAAACTTCTTGCCCTCCGCGACCATAAAGCTCCCCGCATCATAGTTCACCTGAATCGTATGCCCGTTGTTGAGCAGGTTGATTGCTGATGGCTGATAGCTAAACACGATGTCCGCATCGTTCGTTGGTGCATCCGCTGGGATATCAATCGGTGATTGTTCTTTTCCATCAGCACACACCGCACAGTCCGAACTGATCTGGCTCCAGTTTGCAGGGCCAAGCTCGCCGGTGTATCCCCATTTTTTATCATCGCCAGCGTTGGCCGACAGCACCATCGTTGCGAGCACCGCTGTGGTGCAAGAACGGACTACAAATCGGCTTGAAAATGAAACGCATGTATTGGTATTCATGGGTAAGTTTTCCTTCTCTATGAGCGAACATCATCGAGATGCGAACTCTGGTTTTTGTGCTCGTCGCACTTGTTTGGGCCGATTGTACCCGCACAACTCAGAACCATTCGAGAAATCACTATGAATCGCCACCCACACCCCGCATCTTATCCATCCATGTATAAATAGGTATCACCCAACAATCATCGCCCCCCACGACTCAAAAACCGTGTATTGATCACGCCCTTTTTTATTCACCAATCGCCGGAAATTCCTGCCCGCATTCAGGACACACCGCCGGCCCAACCCAAAGCTCATCACCAAGTGCCGACTCAAGCCCTGCAAGCTCATACCCACACCCAATACACCAAGGCCGAAACCGCTCATCACACGCCATGGCTCCAGGGATGTTACGAGTATTCCTATTCATTCGTTCCTTGGCCAGCAACTTCGGGCGAGCCAACATCCGTATAAAAAACACATAACCACACACCGCAACCAATCCAAAAACGCTCCACATCACCGCCGGCAAAGAAGATGTTGCAGGCAACGCATGATCAACGCGAACCAAAATCCGCAGACCAAGCATCAAGATCACAAAGCAACCTATCAAGACCCATATCGTCGCAAGAGCATACTCGCCCTGGCGAAACCGTCGAGCAGCCTCAACATCTATCGCTCCCAATCGCCGAACAATCAACCAAGCACACCGCATCGACTGCCCAACCATCACACCAATCGACACAGACGCCATATGCCCCACCGCCGCCTGAAAATGCAGCATCCCCAAGAGCAACACACGCTCCTCATCTTCAATCGATTCATCGCGCAACCGATCAATCACCGCGATGATCTTTTCTCGCCTCAACTCGCCGCACTCGCCTGCTTCTCAACAAACGCCTCGCACAGATCAATCCGCCTCACCACCGCTTCTTTCCCAAGAATCGCAAGCGTCTGACCCAAAGGCGGCGAAACCGCTGCACCCGTCGCCGAAACCCGTAACGGCTGAGCGAGTTTCCCCATCCCAACCTCCTGAGATTCCGCATAGTCCTTCACCGCAGCCTCGATCGCTTCGGGCGTAAAATCATCCATCGTTTCGAGGACCGAGCGGAACCCCATCAGCAGCTCAAGCCCTTTCTTCTCACCCTTGATGAGGGCTTTGTGCACCGCCTTGCCGTCGTACACAATCGAGTCGTCCGCGACCAGTGCGAACCCAACAATGTTGCGTCCATCAGCCAGCGTCTTGCACCGCGTCTTGACCGCTGGGGCAAGCGTCAACATCGCAGCCTCATCAAACCGCCCAGCCAACTCCGCATCATACTGCTGTGCCCAAGCGAACCAAATGCTGGCGAACGCTTCATCGCTCAATGCCGCGATCGCATCGCCATTAAAACTCATCAGCTTCACGCGATCAAACTTCGATTGCCCTTTGCTCATCCCGCCCATAGTAAAGTGGCTGCCCAGATAGTCCATATCAAAGTGCTCAAGATCTGTCCCATCCTCGTTCTTCACCTTCGGGTTCCACCCGAGCAACGCAAGATAGTTATTGAGCGCCCCCGGCAAATACCCCGCCCGCCGAAAATCCTCAACATCAATCTCAGGCAGCGTGATTCCCAGCACCTTGGCCAACGCAATCAAATCATCCGAAGCGAGCTGCCGTGTTTTATCCTTGAGCCACTTGGCAAAGTCCTCATCGTTCACACCCTCAATCGGGCACGATTCGATCTTCTGTTCCTTCACCGCCTTCTTCGCCAGCTTGTCCTTATCCCGCTTACTCATCTTCGATCCATCAGGATTAAAAATCAGAGGCATATGCCCATAGCTCGGCGTGTCAAACCCGAGCGCACGCTGAATCGCAATGTGCCTAGGCGTATTGATCAAATGCTCCTGCCCACGCAGAACATGCGTCACGCCCATCAACGCATCGTCCACTACCACAGCCAAGTGATAAGTCGGGAACCCGTCGCGCTTGCGGATAATAAAATCATCAAACTCGCTCGGCTCAACCGTCACATCACCCAAGATCGCATCATGCACGGTGATCGCCTCATCCGGCATCTTGAGCCGAACGACATGCGCCTCGCCCGCATCCATCCGCGCGATCCGATCGGCCAGCGAAATCTCAAGCCCCGCGCGGTTGTACTTGTATCCGGTCTTGGCCGCGATCGCTTCCTTGCGTGCTGCATCAAGAACCTCAGGCGTCTCGAACGCCGGATACGCCTTGCCGGCTTCAATCAGTGTGCGAATATGCGTGTTGTACAACTCGAGCCTCTGCGCCTGAAAGAAAGGCCCAACCGATCGCGGATCGCCGCCGAGTGCTTTGCCATCAAAGCTCAGCTCCGGCCCCTCATCCCACTCAATCCCCAGCCACCCCATATCCTCAAGAATCCCCCGCATCGAAGATTCGGAAGATCTGGTCTGATCCGTATCCTCAATCCGAAGCACAAACTTGCCACCATTGGCCTTGGCAAACGCCCAACAAAGCAACGCCGTGCGTGCACCGCCGATGTGCAGATGCCCGGTGGGCGAAGGAGCAAAGCGGGTAATACAGCCGATTGAATCAGTAATCTCAGTCATAGTCGACTACTTTAGGAGCAAAGCCCCATCGAGCCGACTCATCGCTTGAGAAAGATCGCATTCCCCGTGTTGAGCGGCGCAAAGCCCACCCCGTGCTTCTGGGCAAACTCATGACAAGCCGCTGCACACCCAACATACGCACCCTTCGGCCAAGGCCCATAGTCATCCACCACAAGCACCCCTCCCGGCACCAACTTTGGATAAAAATACTCAAGCCCCGCAAGGGTTGGCTCATACATATCAACATCGATATGCACAAACCGATATTCCCGGTCCTCAACATTCGAAAACACCGATGGAATCCACCCCTTGTGGATCTCAACCTCAGGAAAATCCTTCAGCGTATTTCTTACATGCTCGACAGAAGTATCCGTAAATGCATAATCATCGAATCGCTTTTGAGCATAATTGCCATCCTCTTGGATAGGCTCGGCAAACCCTTCAAACGAATCAAAGATCGTGTGCCCAAGCCCAGTAAAGCCCGGCTTCTCCAAACGCATTTCGTTGCATAACAGATAAGACGACTGCCCCCGATAGCACCCGGCTTCGGCTGTATGCCCGGCTAACCCACGCGTGAGCCCAAACAGATTAATCAAATTATAAAACCGAGGAATCCGATTCAGATTCTCAACCACCCCCGCTGCAACTAAAGACCGCTCGTGCTTCTCCATATACACCCGATCAAGACGAAACGCCCCTTCAAATACACTTGCCCCTTTGAGCTCGTTGTAGCGTACTTGCACATCTTCATACAGCCTATAAACAGCGGCTTCTTCTGCCCCATCATGGAACCAAGCAAGAGCACGAGGATAAATCTCTTCCTCGAAACGATCACTCGAAACAACAACCGCCTCAACAGCCCCAGCGTCTGCATCCGCCGGCCGAACCACAGGCACCCCAGCAATCTCGTCCCCCGGCTTGGCATGATCATCGAGAACAAACAACACCACCCCGAGCCCAAGCGTTTTCCTTTTGAGCAGCCTCTGCGTGTGTATCCCCGCACCATACAACGCGATTGCCCCTGAATGCCTACTTCGAATTTCCGCAAACCGAAGTGCTAAATACGCATCGCGCTCACTGCCAGTACATATCACACGCATCACGGCTCTCCAAAGGCTGTATCAAAACTTGATCGATTCCGACAAACAGGAATCTGGCCAGCAGGTAACGAATCGAAACGGGGCATGGCAATCTGATCAGGCATAGTCGGAGAGTTTAGGAGCCGATTCCCAAAGATCGAGCCTTCTTGCCCTCATCCGAAAGCGGATACGCACAATAAATACACTGATTCCGCGAAACTCTGCCTTTGAGAACCCGTCGAAACTTGAATAGAGCCATCCAATGAACAATCGCCCAGAGCAACCAAAGCATCACTCCAATCGACAACCATGCAAAGAAGGTCAGGCTCACGCTCGATTGTTTCTCCAAGGGTCCCCAACTAAACTTTAAATTACCCCACCGTACAAGTCGCCTCCACCTCGCACCCCTCTCAAGAACATTAATCTCCTGTGCATCCTCAACTCGCTCAAACTCATACCGAGAATACTCGAACCATGCGAAGTACCCCGCCGAGAGAACCACCTCGGCTTGTGACACATCCTCCCATTGAATATCCGATGGATCTTCCTCCATGTTGTACTCCCATGCCTGGGCCAACAGTAAGTCTCCCTCTTGTTCCCCCGGAACCAGATCCAGAAGATCCTCACAGAACGCAACAAGTTTGTCCTGATCATCCACAACTTGCTCCAAATACCCAAGCGTGTACGCACCAGAAAGAGCGACTTCCCGCCCGCCACCGCTTTCGTGCTCCAGTCCCTCCGCATCAAACAAGATAAAAACACAAACGGAAACAAGTAAAAGAAAAAATACGCCAAACTGAACCCTGCGCCTTTTGACCTTAGAAACCCTTTTCAACCTGATAATCAATCCAACCAGCCACGACCCAACAAGGCACACGCTTACAATCTGAAATACACCCAAGACATTCACTCTCCATGAGCGAGCGATCGCGCCATCATGAGTGACTTCCGCATGCCCAAAGCTTGGCCCAAACGACCACCCCTCACTCTCCCAAACTTCACGATATGAATCACGCCCAACAGAGTCATGGTCGCGTATGTCGTGCAACATAACTTGTTTGTTTGTCCACAACAACGGGCCACCAAAGAGGTAGATCCGCATCCCCGACAAAGAACCCGCCGGCTCATGCCATGCGAACTGCACACGCTCAACCGCCCTTAAAAAATTATTGCCCACGATATCAAAGTTTTGTTCATGCGCTTCATTAACCTTCTCAACTACGCGCACCAAAGCATCTTTATCCCCATCAATCGCATCCCGCAGATCCAGCGTCGAGACATACACATCATCTTCATCCGACCCTGAAGGATGGAGCGATGCATCGGACCACCAATGCGGATCAGAGAACGATCCCCCTCGCACAACTGACGAAGTCTGCGATACCGAAAAGCCACCATCCGACACCCAATACCCAATCAGCCCAAGGAAGATCGCCAACCAAGCAGCCTTGGGCAGCAGCCGCGAACGATGCGTCCACGCCCTGCTCGTATCCCGAACCACGCGCACATCCTCCCCGCATTCGCTGCAAAGCACTGAGGTTTCTTGGGATGGACACGGATCGTTCGCCATAGAACATTGTATCAAGACGAATCCCTCAAGTTTCATCTTCCAATTGCAGTCGTGTCCTGCTAGAATGTCAGTCGCACAGCCAACCCTGTGCATACATCTCAGTTGCGGGCAACATCGGCCCGCGGTGTTCAAGGGCCGACAGCGCCCGCCGAAAGGAGGCGGTTAGTTATGGCACTTCGATCCCCGGCGGATATCAGAAACATTGCACTCGTAGGACAAACAGGCGCAGGAAAAACACTCTTAGCCGAACGCCTCCTCTTCTCAACAAAAACCATCGACAGAATGGGCTCCATCGAAGACGGCTCAACATTCTCCGACTGGTCCGAAGAAGAAAAACACCACAAACATTCCCTCCGCACATCCCTGCTCCACTTCGATCATGAAGGGCACATGGTCAACCTCATAGATGCGCCAGGTCTCGGCGATTTCGTCGGCCAAGCAATATCAGTGTTCCCAGCAGTCGAAACAATCTGCGTCGTCATCGACGCACACGACGGCATCGCCCCAATGACCCGACGCATGATGCGCATCGCCAAAGAACGCAATCTCCCACGCATGATCATCATCAATAAAATCGATGACGACCAATGCGATCTGCCAGCACTCGTCGAATCCATCAAACAAGAGTTCGGCGCAGAATGCCTCCCCATCAACCTGCCCTCACCCGATCGCACAAGCGCGATTTCGGTCTTCGATGACGAAGGAAGCGGCGAAACGCTCTTCTCATCCACCGACGACGCACATCAAACCATCATCGAACAAATCGTCGAAATGCAAGACGACCTGATGGACACCTACCTCGACGACGGCGACGAGCACAACATCTCTAAACAACAACTCCACGATGTGTTCGTAAAAGCACTCCGCGAAGCACACCTCGTCCCCATCTGCTTCTGCTCCGCCAAAACCGGCGCAGGCATCGACCAACTCCTCCACATCTTTGCATCGACCCTGCCTTCACCGCTCGAAGGCAACCCACGCCCGTTCATGAAACGCGACGAAGAGGGCGGCGAAGAGCACGAGTTCCAGGCAGAACCCGATGCCTCAAAACCAGTCCTTGCCCATGTCTTCAAGGTCGCCACCGACTCATTCGTAGGCAAGCTCGGCGTCTTCCGCGTCCATCAAGGCACGCTGCGATCCAAGTCCGAAATCATCATCGGCGACGCAAAAAAACCCGTCAAAATCGGGCACCTCCTCAAACGCCAAGGCAAAGAATCGCACGAAGTCGACGAGCTCGGCCCAGGCGACATCGGCGCGATCGGCAAACTCGACGATGTCCACTTCGACGCCGTCCTCCATGAAGGACACGATCTCGACTCCGTCCACCTCAAACCCTTGCCGCTCCCCAAGCCAATGTACGGCCTATCAATCGAACTCAAAAACCACGCCGACGAAACCAAGTTCTCGACCGCAATCCACAAGTTGTTGGCCGAAGATCCATCGCTCGTCATCGAACGAATCGCCGCGACCAAGCAAACGGTCATGCGCGGGCTCGGCGAGTTTCATCTCCGCGTGGTCGTCGAAAAGTTCAAAGAACAAATGGGCATCGAACTCGTCACCGAACCCCCGCGAATCGCCTACAAAGAAACCATCGCAGGCAAGGGCGAAGGCTCACATCGTCACAAAAAACAATCCGGCGGCGCCGGTCAGTTCGGCGAAGTCCACCTCCGCGTTGAACCACTCCCCGCAAATCACGAATCTGGATTCGAGTTCGTCAACGCAACCGTAGGCGGGTCAATCCCAAGACAGTTCATGCCCGCGATCGAAAAAGGTATCCGCAGCGCACTCGAACACGGCGCAGTCGCTGGCTACCCAATGTCGGGCATCAAGGTCGAAGTCTTCGACGGCAAGTTCCACGCGGTCGACTCCAAAGAAATCGCCTTCATCACCGCAGGAAAACGCGCCTTCATCGAAGCCGTGATCAACGCCAAACCCATGCTCCTCGAACCGATCGTGCACCTTGAAATCACGGTCCCGTCCGATCGCATGGGCGACATCGCTGGCGATCTCTCCACCAAGCGAGGCCAAATCCAAGACACACTCATGCTCCCCGGCGACCAATGCACCATCGTCGCCCAAGCACCCTTAAGTGAACTCCAAAACTTCTCTACAGAGTTAAAATCCATCACCGCAGGCTCAGGCTCCTACACCATGGAATACTCCCACGACGAGAACACCCCGCCTCAGGTCCAACAAGAAGTCATCGCCGCCTTCGCCGGCCACGATCACGACGACTGATTGAACCGAACTATTTAACCCCCACAAGCCCGGACACCCTCCGGGCTTTTTCTTCACTCATCTGAATGCCGGGTGCCCTGTTCATGCGAAGCATGTGCAGGTCTTTGAACATGCAGGAGCCGAAGACGCCTCCAACATGGCACCCAGAAAGAGAGTAAGATCGAATTACAAATAAACTGTTCCTACAGGGCACCCGGCATTGGTAACGAGAGATTATCCAAAATATCCCATATTTCTTCTGTCCCCTCCCATGCCCGTAAATAGTTCTCGCCGCGACACATTGTTTCGCAAGATGTGACCAGGTAGCCATGCCCTATTTGCACAGCGAGAACAGCATCTGTTTTAATTTGCTTTGCAATATTTCTTGCCAATCTTTCAGTGAGTTGACTCTCCTTCGTTGAACAAAGCCACCATCGATGATGAGCGTATTCCTTCCCAACCAAATCAAACCGCGAATCCCAAATGCGACGCTTCCAATCGTCCCCAAGTTTATAAGGCTGGAGTCGCAGTAAGAATTGGTAAGGCCATTGGATAGGGATCGCTACCATAACGCACGATCCGATTGGTTTATTGGGGTTGGGATTCGTTGGGTTTCCAAACAACCATGCTGTTGATCCATTAAACTCCCGGCTCAGCACTGGCGTGAGTCGCATGAAACTGGCTGATTCAGATGGCATAGCGTGATAAAAAGGAGCTTGCGATTGGCTGAGTTTATCTTCATGCAGCCGCCAGGATTTCCCGAGGTCATTGAGTGCGCGTCTACCAAGTCGACGATCTTGATTCCGATCTGAGCGTATTGCCCAGATGCAGGTTCCGGCAAGCCAGATACCAAGCAGAGTGAAGATAAGCCAATTCGGAATCATGTTGCCAGTGTACTCTCAATCAAAATAAATTTCCCGTTATGTCAGGCACCACTACTCGCCGGGTGCCCATATACTTCACCCAGTCACCGACTCAACAACGCGCAAAATTGGACAGCCAATAACACAATTTCTCAAGTCCACCACCAGTTATCACGCAATCAATGCGTGATCGCCGATGATGAATCTGGTAAGATGAGGCCTGTGAAAGCAGAAACCGTGTCCAAGGATGGACGGATCAAGCATTCGCCGTGTGCCAGTAGTTTCTGGATAAGGGTCAGTTCGTACGACCGCCGCCCGGCAATCGAGATATAAACCGATGGATCGAATCAACTCAGCCAGCTCATTCCCAATCAACCAAGCGCTCCGCGCCTACGCCCAGTCCCCGCGCATGAACCGCCCGGGCGGTGCTCCATACGCCAGATCGATCCAGCCGATGCGTCCGGTCGCCCCGACAACCTCCACAACTTCTGTTCAGCCGACCCAACCAACCCATCAGCCCCAACGGGCCGACACCATTGGCAAAATCGCACCAAAGCAATCCGCCCTCAAATCATCCTCAATCGGTGATCTCGTTGGCGGCAAGGTCCAAGCGATCGATCTCAACACAGACATCGCCCAGATCACAGGCCCAAAGCCAATGGTCACCAGCGCAGGCACATACAACATGTATCCCCAAGCTGCCGATCGGAACCTTGCCGCGACGAATGTCTCTGCAAACAGAGCCGCCAACTCGGTTGGCAATGTAGCACTCGGACGATCGCTCGATCTTCGAGGCTGATCTCATAAGAACCAAACTGCCCAATCTGATCATTTCGGCTAAACTGGTGTATGACAATCCCAAAGCTGCCAGCGCCATCGCTGCTCAATAACCTCTTCCGCCTTGATCCGACAGTCGTCTATGTCAACCACGGCTCGTTTGGCGCATGCCCAACGCAAGTCGTCCAAGCACATCAAAAATACCGCGATCGAGTCGAAGCCGACGCGATGCGGTTTTATCTCTATGACCTTTGGAACATGGTCGACCGCTCTCGCCAAGCCCTCGCTAAGCCCTCGCTAAGCTGATCAATGCCCAAGCTGCCGATGTGGTATTCGTCAACAACGCAACAACCGCGGTCGCAACAGTACTCCACAACCTCAAACTCGAACCCAACGACGAAATGATTGTCACCAATCTCGAATACCCCGCATGCACAAACAACTTCGACTTCGTCGCCCAACAAACCGGCGCCAAAGTCGTTGTCGCCGAGATCCAATGGGATGATATCTGCGAAAACTCAATCGTCGATACCATCATGTCAAAGGCCACCGATCGAACAAAGCTGGTCTTGATCAGCCTGATCACCAGCGCGACCGCAGTACGCATGCCTATCGAACGAATCATCAAAGAACTCAAAGCCCTCGGCATCGAAACACTCCTCGATGCCGCCCACGGCCCGGGGTGCGTGCCGATGGATATCGACACCTGGGGCGCAGCCTACACCACAGGCAACGGGCACAAATGGCTATGCAGCCCAAAGGGCGTCGCGTTTTTACATGTCCGAAACGATCTACAAGACGGCTTCCGTCCGATGGTTTTGAGCAACCATGCCCAGAGCCTCGAAGCAGCCTGCACCCGAACACAACGAAGCGCATTCAACCATGAGTTTGACTACATGGGCACAGACGACCGGACCGGCGTGCTTTCGATTGTCGACTCAATCGCCTTCTTACAAGGCGTTCTTCCCGGCGGGATCGATGCCGTGATGGCGCACAATCACAAGCTCTGTTTAGAAGCACGCGATTTGCTTTGCGAAATGTTCGGCACCAAACCCGCTGTGCCCGATTCAATGCTTGGGCCTCTGGCAGTCATTGATGTACCATCTACAACAATGGAGCCCGGCGTGCTGCGCGAGTTGCTCTTTGCAAACCATCGAATCGAAACAATGATTGTCCCGTCACCCAAAGGCAACGGGCTCATGGTGCGCGTCAGCCCACAGGTCTATAACACGATCGAGCAGTATGCCTACATGGGCGAGGCGATTTTGACAGAACTCAAAGCCTTTGAAAACAAGGCTTAAACCCGTTTTATCCTCCCGCCCAAAACCGTTCCCAGTTGGCATGAGCAAACCCGGCAAGTTCGGCTTCGTTCCAACCTTGCCTCTGGAGCGCTTTGGTGAGTACAGTAAGATCCGAAGGCGTATTGATCCCTTCGGGCAAGCCGTCGGCTCCGAACCCGCCGTCCATGTCCGAACCGAGCGCGATGTGCGCCCGTGAGTTGGTCAACGCGCACACATGCTCGATATGACGGACACAATCCGAGATCAACGCGCGTTGCCCTTTCTTCATGCCCGGCGTAACAAAATCACCCAGCAAGTTCAACCCGATCACGCCCCCACGCTTGGCGATCTCGATGATGGTCTCATCATTCAGATGCCTCTGGTTATCTTGCGTGTTTGGATCACCCATCAACGCTCGGCTATTCGAATGCGAAGCAATCACCGCCTTGTCAGTCAATGACAACAACTCATCGGTTGATCGCTGGGACAAATGCGAAAGATCATGCACGATGTTGAGTTCGTCCATTCGCTTGGCCAGTTCACGGCCAAGATCTGTCAAGCCGTCGCCTGGTTTCGTATGGTCTGTCCCGTTGCCGCCCGCATAGCGAGATTGATGCCACCAGGCCATGCCGATCGCAACAACGCCAAGGTCGGCCCATTGATCAAGCTCGTCTGGATTCGTAATCGGGTCGGCACATTCGACGAGCACACCGAGTTGCAACGGTGCATCAGAACTCTCAGCCGCTTCTCCACGCTTGGGCAGCCGCGAGATCAGCCCGGCTTCGAACCATGCCTTATACAGCAGCAACTGACGCATCCCCGCGCGGTAGGCTGCATCGGCATCGCCGAACGGATAGGTAAACGCCCCGGCTTCCGAATCCGTGCGTTCTGGATCGACCCCTTCGGTAAACACCGTGCCCAAGCATTTGGTCACCTGCCCATCAATCATCGAAGGTAATGTCACGGCTGCCGGCTGATATCGCCCTCGGCACTTAGATAGTACAGCGTGCATATCACGCCCGTTCTCTGCGATGTAGGCCAAATCAAGATGAGCATCAAACCAGTGCATAGGTACCTCTTTCAAACAACTACAAAAAACCCGAGCAGTGCCAATGGGCAAGGCTCGGGATTCTATGTCAATCAAATGATCGGATCGATCATTTAGTATTCGAGCATACGCGGAAGCGTCTTGGCTTCGGCAACCCACTTCTCAACCTCTGCGCCGGTTGGCACGCGGCGAGTGAGGCTTTTGGCGTCGTTCATTTCGATCATCTTCGCAGCCAAGTTTTCGGCGTTGCGCTGGGCGAGTTCGGGAACGGTATCAACGCCTGAAGCTTCGAGAAGTTCTGCGAACTCTGAACCAACACCCTTGATGCGGTAAAGGTCAACCATGTTGGCCCACTTGCCGATGAGTGTTTCGGTGATCTCGGTTTTCTCCGCGAGCTCGGTGCGTTGTTTTTTCGTGTTGCATGCGGTGAGCAAGCCATCGGTGTCGGTGATTCCTGCTTCACGGAGTTTCTCGCCGTAGGACGGGCCGATTCCTTCAACATCTTCGATTTTGTAGTTTGCCATGTGTGTATTCCTCTCAATAAGTCTGTTTTTGTGTACCGAACTGGTAAAGTCCCCTATAAGCATACCGTATGTGGGTGCATGAATATGGAATACTGGCAGAGAGAATGGCGAAATGAGCGTTGTATCGCTGTTTTGTTCCAAATTTTGGCGAAACAAACCTTCGTTCTTGCAACCTGAAGCGTTAAAATACCAATGAGTATGAGCGCGAACACATCGCCCAACGCACCTTGACCACCGCACAATCACACCAATGAGGGACTCCACCATGCAATCAATTCGAACTTTGAAACCCAAGGCAGCTTGCCGAAACGCGAGCGTATTAACTGGCTGCCTGATCGCGCTGGGCATCGCGATCGTGCTGGTGATTATTTCTGTCATCTTTGTTGCTCGTTCATGGCGTGGATGGGTTTCGACTGGACTCGAGCAGGGATTGACGGCTGTTCTTGATGAGACTCAGATTGAGCAGATTGAGAAGGACGAGATTCATGCTCATGTTGAGATGCTGATGACCAAGTTTACGGATAAGGATATCTCGGTTGAAGACTTTGCGGGCGTGATGGAGGGGTTGGTCAAGTCGCCGGTGCTTCCGGCTGCGATTGTGGCTTCGATTGATGCTTTCTATATCAGTAGTTCAGATTTTGAGGAAGCAGAACGAGTGCAATCTCGGATCGAACTCGCTCGATTCTCGCAGGGACTCTTTGATGAATCGATCCATCCTAGCAAGATCAGCGAAGTGCTTGCATCGGTTACCACTACGACCCCCGACGACGATGATATTCGGCTCAACTTGCGTGTGAACCAAAACGGCACCGTGATTACGGCGTTGCGATCTGCGGATGAAGTTACGGCTGAGGAACTGCGTGAGTTGATCTCGCTGGCCAAAGCACATGCTGATGAAGCGGGAGTTTCGGAAACACCCAAGCAGATCGATCTTTCTGATGAGATCGCCATCGCCATCGCTTTGGCGATTGGTGAAGATCCGAATGATTGGTTGCCTGAGGGCGTGGTGTATGTAGAGCCTGTAGAAGCGTTGCCGACAGATGACGATACAGATTCAGACACGGCGACTGACGACACGGCTGATGATTCATCAAGCGATACGCCCGACGACGATGGGCCTTGAGTTTTTGATCTGGATTTGAAACTCGAACCTTTGACATGCGAGGCGGCTCGCATGTTTTTTCTTTTGGTTGGGTTCGCAAGAGGGTGTTGGCGGCTTTGCGTTGGGTCTCGGCGTGGGCTGGGGTTTCTGGTTTGTCTTTGAGGATATCAGAGAGGCGAGCGGTTGCGAGGGCGCGGGCTTCGGGTTCGATGATTTTGATGCGTGCCTTGGAGATGCGTTCGATGGCGGCGGTGGTTTGTTGGTAGGTTTCGGATTCGAGCAGGTCGGCGAGTTGGGTGAGGGAGAGTTGGTGGAGGCTGCAAAGGTCGAAGGCGGTGATTGAAGGGTTGACGAGGTCTTCGAGGAGGGCGTTGGTGAGGGGAGGGGAAGGCAATGGGCAGTTGGCAGTAGGCAATGGGGAAGAGGGGGAAGATTGGGAGGGGGATGGGGAAAGAAGGACCCCCTCTGGCTGCGGGGACGCGGCCACCTCCCCCGGAAGCCCGGGGGAGGCGATGGGAGTGGTTGGGGTTGGGTTGATTTTGGGTGTGATTGTTTGCATGCGGGGATTATCGCATGGCTGATTTGCGGCTCAAGGGGGAAGTTGGGGAGTGCGGGGATTTTGCGCACGGGGGTGGTTGTTGGGGGGAGATTTTTGTACGCAGAGGGGATTGGAAGAGAAGACATGCAGGAGGCGGGGACGCCACCAGCATGGCACCCGGCGACGCCCAAATTAACTGTTTAAAAAAGGTTTGGAAATACATGCGATTTGCTATACACTACTGACCAAAGTTGTGCCAGAGAGGGACAGCGGTATTTGTTACAGGACCCGCACATCTTTGATGGATTCTCAAAGGGGAAATCGAATGAAAAGTATTATTACCTTCGCAATCATGTGGGCTGTCAGTTTGATGACTGCGACAGCCCACGCCAACATCACTTACATGGTCGACCGCACCATCGATCAGGGCACCATCACCGGGTACATCGAGACCGATGGCACGCTTGGGGTTCTGAGCACCGTCAATATCATTGATTGGGAAATCACAATCACCGCGCCGAATCTATTGGGCGGCTCACCCTATGTCATCAGCCACGCGACCCAGAACCGGACCTTTTTGACCGGCTCGGTCACCACCGCAACCCCAACCGATATCCTCTTTGATATCAGTGGCGGTTCGGGCGTTGGACACTTCTTTCTCCATGGCGGAGGCTTTGAGCCAAACTACTGGTGTATTGAAACAGCGGACGCTCACTGCACCGGTGAAGGGATCGGCGAGCACATCGGGCGTGATGAGAACACCAGTGGGAATGCACAATCAACACTCCCCACCGGCACATTCAGCATCGCAACGGCGATCGATCCGATTACCTATACAGTCAACCGGACCATCGATCAGGGCACTGTCACTGGATACATCGAGACGGATGGCACCCTCGGGGTCCTGAGCACGGCCAACATTATTGATTGGGAACTCACGCTCACCGCGCCGAATCTCTTGGGCGGCTCGCCTTATGTCATCAATCACGCGACCCAAACTCAGACCTTTTTGAACGGCTCGGTGACCACCGCAACCTCAACTGATATTCTTTTTGATAACAGTGGCGGATCGGGCGATGGAATCTTCATGCTCCATGGCGGCGGGAGCGAAACAAACTATTGGTGTGTTGAAACAGTGTCCGCAGGGTGCACCGGCGAAGCAGGCGAACACATCGGGCGTGATGAGAACACCAGTGGCAATGCACAATCAACACTCCCCACCGGCACATTCAGCATCGCAACGGTGCGTACACCGATTACCTACATAGTCAACCGCACCATCGACCAGGGCACCGTCACAGGGTTTGTTCAGACCGATGGCACACTCGGGACGCTCGCCTCAGAAAACATTATTGATTGGGAACTTACGCTCACCGCGCCGAATCTCTTGGGCGGCTCACCCTATGTCATCAATCACACGATCCAAACCCAGGCCATTTTGAACGGCTCGGTCACCACCGCAACCCCAACGGATATCTTCTTTGACATCAGTGGCGGCTCGGGCGATGGATTCTTCTTGCTCCAGGGCGGGGCCCCCGTGGCAAACCTCTGGTGCCTTGAAACTGCAGCCGCTGCTTGCACCGGCGTAGCTGGCGAGCACATCGGGCTCGATGATTCCGGCAGCCTCATTGCGCAGAGCTCACTCCCCACTGGGACATTCAGCATCGCAACGGTGCAAACACCGATTACCTATCTAGTCTACCGCACCATCGACCAGGGCACCATCACCGGGTACATCGAGACCGACGGCACCCTCGGGACGCTCGCCTCGGGAAATATTATTGATTTGGAACTCACGCTCACCGCGCCGAATCTCTTTGGCGGATCGCCTTCTGTTATCAGCCAGGCAACGCTGACCCAGACGAGCTTAACCGGCTCGGTGACCATCGCAACCCCAACGGATATCCTCTTTGATATCAGTGGCGGCTCGGGCGAGGGATACTTCTCGATACAAGGTGGACCCGATGAAAATTTCTGGTGCGTTGAAACAGCATTTGCTTTTTGCACCGGCACTGAAGGCGAGCATATCGGGCGTGATGATGCTGGCAACCTCACTGCGCAGAGTTCACTCCCCACCGGGACATTCAGTATCGCAACGGTGCAAACACCGATTACCTACATAGTCAACCGCACCATCGACCAGGGCACCATCACTGGATACATCGAGACCGATGGCACCATCGGGACGCTGGCCTCGGAAAACATTATTGATTGGGAGATCACACTCACCGCGCCGAATCTCTTGGGCGGCTCACCCTATGTTATCAGCCACGCAACGCAGACCCAGACCGGCTTAACAGGCTCGGTCACCACCGCAACCCCAACGGATATCCTCTTTGATATCAGCGGCGGCTCGGGCGATGGATACTTCTTTCTCCATGGCGGAGGGATCGAAACAAACTTCTGGTGCGTTGAAACAGTGTCCGCAGTGTGCACCGGCGTTGAAGGCGAGCACATCGGGCGTGATGAGATCACCAATACGATTGCACAATCATCACTCCCCACCGGGACCTTCAGCATCGCGAGTGTCGCAAGCATGTGCCCAGCAGATTTGACTGGAGATGGTGCACTCAACTTCTTCGATGTCAGCGCATTCCTCATCGCATTTAGCACCATGGACCCTGCTGCAGACTTCACCGGGGATGGTCTGTTTAACTTCTTCGATGTGAGCGCATTCCTGACTGCGTTTGCTGCGGGTTGCCCATAACAAATGACATGTGAACGGGATCGAGCAGACGTTCCCGTTTGCTATTCTAGATAAAAAAGCCGCCAAACCTGACATGAGGGTTTGGCGGCTTTTGTTTTGAGCGATCTCGCAAGCTCTGATGAATGGTTAATCATCCAACAGTTCTTCGGTGAAGAGCTTGTGGATACGGCGCATTTGGTCGAGCCAACTTGATGGTTCGTGGTAGCCGTGGGGTTCTATTGGAGCCAAGGCGAGTTCCCAGTTTTGTTTTTCTAGTTCTATGAGGCGTTGGCTCAGGCGGATGATGTCTTGGGCGACGACATTGTTGTCTTGGAGGCCGTGGAGCATTAATAGGTGGCCTTGTAAGCCCTCGGCGTGGTTGATTGGGGAGCTTATTTGATAAGCCTCGGGGTCGATGTCGGGGGTGTTGAGGATGTTGCTGGTGTAGCCGTGGTTGTAGTGGGCCCAGTCGGTGACTGATCGGAGGGCGGCGCCGGCTTTGTATGTTTCGGGTTCGAGGAACATGGCCATGAGGGTCATGAACCCGCCGTAGGAGCCGCCGTAGATTCCGACATTGGTTGGATCGGCGTTGTGGTTGTTTACGACATAGTCAATTGCGTCTTTGAAATCTTCGAGTTCTGGGTAGCCCATTTTTCGGTAGATGGCTGTGCGCCAGTCTCGGCCGTAGCCTGACGATGCGCGGAAGTCTGGGGCGATGACGATGAACCCGAGGTTGGTGAGGATGGTGTGGTACATGTGTTCCCGTTTGTAGTAGGACCATTGGTAGTTGGCGTGTTGGAGGTAGCCTGCGCCGTGGGAGAAGAGGACGAGGGGGCGTGGGCCGGTGAACTTGGTGGCGTCGGGGAGATAGAGGCGGGTGTAGATTGGGTGCTCGGTGTGGGTTGAGGGGACGGCGATGATTTGGGGTGTTTGCAACTGTGTGTTACGGAACGCATCAGTGACGGTTTGGGTGAGTTGCTTTGGTTTGGTTTGGAGGAGGGGGTTTGGTTCGAGGTCGATGAGGTAGAGTTCTGGTGGCTGATTGATGTTTGAGTAGGTGATGATGGCTTGGGATTCATCGGGGGAGATCCGGAATGACTCGACGGTGCCGGCGAGTTTGGTGATTGGTTTGAGTTCGCCGGTGGTGAGATTGAGTTGTTCGAGTTCTCGGATTCCGGGGTGGGTTTGGTTTGTGCGGAAGTAGACGAAGCTGGCGTCGTGGGTGAATGTTGGGGAAGTGACTTCGAAGTCGCCGGCGGTGAGTTGTTTGGTGATGCTTGATATTGGATCGAATGTATAGAGGTGGGCGTAGTTTGTTTCTTCGGAGAGGTACCAGAGGGTGTTGGTCGCTGGGATGAATCCGAAATCATTGAAGGCCCAGTTGATCCAGGCGTCGTCGCGGAGGTGATGGGCGGTGGTGAGTTCTGGCTCTTCGAGCGCAGTGTCGATCAATACGATCCAGCGGTCTTTGTTGTCGTGGGATTTGAGCATGACGGCGGCGATGGTGCCGGCGTCGTTCCAGCGGGTGCCCATGTGGGAGACTGGGCGGGGCTTGGTTGTTTCTTCCTTTAGTTCATCAGTTGGTTCATCAGATTCGGATTCATCGGCATCCCCCGCCTCTTCTGAATCTACATCTGAATCATCGGCGTTTGCTTCTTTGAGCCAGGCGAGGGGGTCGTCTTTGATTGTGGGGAGATTGATGAGGGGGAGCTCGATGATGCGTTCGGCTTTGAGATCGAGGAGGGTGAGTTGGATGGGGGTTTCGGTATGGTGTCCTACCTTTGAGCGGACGGCATGGGTAGAAACATAGCCATCATCTGTGATGTAGTCGGGCATGATGTCGGTTGGGTCGCTTGGGCGCTCTTTGGGTGCGGTGGCGACGAGGATATGGTTGCCTGAGGGGCTGAGCCATGCGCCGATCGAGCGATTGTCTTTGCCGAGGTAAAACGGGCCGGGGACGGATGTTGGGTTGGTGTCGCGCCAGGCTTTGGTGTCGTCTTCGCGCATTTCTTTGCGTTGATCTTCAAGGGTGATGATTTGGAAGAGGTCTCGCTGTTGTTGTTCGAGGTAGTTGAAGTTCTTATCTTCGGTTTCGTCTTCGGTCTCGTCTTTGGGGGCATCTTGGTAGCGGATATCGGCGGCTTGGTTTTCCCAGCCTGAGTCGAGGTTGCGGATGAACCAGTTGCTGTCGCGCCGGTAGGCGAAGCGGACGAAGAGGGAACGGTTGTCGGCGAGGAACATCGCGGAGGATTCGTAGGCGGTGGTTTTGGTGAGTTGGGTGGTTGCATTTGTTGAGGCGTTGTAGAGGAAGATGTCGCCGGCGTTGTTGAGCAGGCGGAGGGTGTGGTCGGTGTTCCAGTCGCCGCGATTGGTGAAGTATGGGCCGGGGTCTTTGGGTGTGATTTTTAATGGAACATAGAGGTCAGGTGTGCTCAGAAAGAGGAGGTAGTTATCTGAGAAGTCTCTGGCGACGAGTCCGGGTCGGCGCTGGGAGAAGATGATTCCTGAGCCGTCGACGAGCCAGCGGGGGTTGGTTGGGGAGCGTGCGATCCAGTCTGGCTCGGCGGTGATTTGCTTGAGGGTTGGCTGAGTGAGGGGCTTGGGCTCGAGTTGAGCAAAGGAAGCTGAGGGAGCGATGATGAGCGAGAGGCAGATCAGAGCATACTTTGTGGATAATTTCATGCACAGACTATACACGAATCCACAATCTTTAGGTCCGTGTGTTATCCATTATGGAACTTTTCTACATTCCACCGATAGGCTTGATAATGCCCAATGAATCAATGATTTCGTCTGCCAGCCAAGGTGTTGGTGTGTCTGCTGTTCGCCCTGATCCAATTTTGGATTTTGTTGCCCACCGGATTTCGGAACCTGCACGGTTTCCGGTTCAGGAAGGATTGGTGCAGCTGAACAATGGATCGTATGGGTGTTGCCCGGAGGTTGTTGGTGCTGCGCAGAATGAGCTGCGTCGAAGATTGGAAGCGGACCCGGTTCGGTTCTTTAAATCTGATCTGGAGTTTTACTCTGATGATGCACGCGAGGCGATTGGCAAGTTTGTCAATGTGCGGGCACAAGATTTGGTCTTGGTCTCCAACGGGACCTTTGCCGTCGCAACGGTATTGAATAACCTTGAGCTTGCGCCTGGTGATGAGATATTGGTGACGGATCATGAGTATGCGGCGACGATGAACGAGCTTGGGAAGATTTGCAAAGCGACGGGGGCTGTGGTGACGGTTGCGAAGATTCCGTTCCCGGTTGTGACTCCTGAGGCCGTGATTGAATCGGTGATTGGGGCGATGACCGATCGCACGAAGCTGGTGATGGTTTCGCATATTGCGAGTGCTTCGGCTTTGGTGCTGCCGGTCAAGGAGATTGTGGCGGCAGCGAATGAACGCGGGGTCGCGAGTTTTCTTGATGGGGCGCATACGCCGGGACAGATTGCTTTGGATATTGGCGATATCGATCCGACTTGGTATGCGGCGAGTTGTCATAAGTGGTTGGCGACGCCGAAGGGCACGGGGTTTATTTATGCCTCGGCGGCGCGGCAGGATGGGTTTAAGCCGATGGTGTTGTCGTGCCGGGAGCATGAGGCACGGGCGGATCGTAAGGCATATTTATGTGACTTTGATTATGTCGGGACGAATGACTACACCGGGAACCATGTGATTCCGGTGGCGATTGAGCATATGGGCGCGCAGTTGCCGGGCGGGTGGGATGAGCTTCGCCAGCGGAACCATGATCTTGTGGTGCATGGCGCGAAGTTGATTTGTGATGCGATCGGGATCGAGCAGGTTGTGCCTGAGTCGATGATTGGGACGATGGTTGGGGTGCCGTTGCCTGGGGTTTGTGAGCCAGGATCGTTGATGGGCGAGGGCTTGTGGGATCGGCTGTATTTGAATCATGGGATTCAGGTGCCGATTTGGGAGCTGCCTGGGGTGCATGGGCGGGTGATGCGGGTGAGTGCTCAGTTGTTTAATACGGTTGGTGATTTTGAGAAGTTGGCGGGGGCTTTGGGGGAAGAATTGGGGAGTTGAATGCTCTCAAAAAATCATCCCGGACCATGAACTACGATCAATCTGAGATAACCCCGGACCAGCTAGTATCTGTATGTTTTGCTGGTATCCTACAGCGATTTCCTTAATAGTTCCTTTTACCGTTGCTCCCGGTGTCCACTGGAGATGATGCGCCCACACCCCCCCATCAGTTTCCGTGGACAAACGATCCCCAAGCCTCACAAACAATGGCTCTTGAACATATCCTGGCCCAAGGAAAAGATTTATGCAAACAACTATGAACTCTGCAGAGTCTTCAGCAAAAAAGAAATGACACCATTCGCGAGGGGTTATGGCACCACCACAAGGTGTTCTGCCAAAGGGTGTCCCCACTTTAACAGGTGATTCTTTAGGGGATATTAGGAACTGATTTGGCTCACCGCCATTCTTGATGAACTCTCTGACTGCAGCGAATTCAGGCTCATTCCCCAGCTTCCCTCTTTTGTTGTAGCACAAATAGTAGTGTAATGCCATTTTGACTATTGAACGAAAGTAATGGTCTGTGACCTGGAAAACATGATTGATTTCAACCGGATGATTACCAACCTCCGTAAGAGGAAGTTCATTCAACTCTTCTCCCGGCCAAAGAACCTCAGCAACTTGCTCAAGCTTTACCCTGCTCTCGTCGCTGACAGATATATGAACATTGAACTTGCCAACAATTCCGAGTGCATTTATTTTTGCTCTGACTGAATTTTTGGTCCATTTGGCATGCAGAAGTATGGGATAGTGATTTCCATCCTGATCTTCAATGACTATTTGATCTGGTATATCAATATCCTGCGGATTGCGAGAAACAGGCCGCACTCTTAGCTTTGCGCCATGTCGTTTCGTACTCATGACAGGCGGAGGAGATGTTTTTGACCCAACCCATTTGGGATTCGTAGTCCGTCGCCTCCGTGGGGGATCCGAAACCCTTGCAAGATATGCTTCCATTCCACAGCGAATGAGTTCTTCTTCAGATTTACCTATTTCATTGTTGCACTTTGGACAAGCACCGCGAAAGACCCTCAGGCCTTCGAACTCCCCTAGTGCAGCGGGGAATACATGATCACCTTTTCCTCTTGCTGGATTGAACTCGCTTGAACAATAAATGCACTCGACTAAAACCTGATCCATATCGAATGATAACACATTTCATCCAATGTGACAGCCAAGCGAGAAAACCCCCTCCGTCTGCTGCGCAGACACCTCCCCCGGAGGCCCGGGGGAGGAGAGAAGAGTGTGTGGCGGGTTTTACGCGGCGGAGTCAAGATCACCAACTGGGTGTTAGGCGTTTTGGGGGAGGGGTGCGGGGATTGATTGGGTGAGGGTTTGGAGGCGGTGTTCCCAGAGGCATGTTTTTTCTACATGGGTTCGGGATCGGCGGGCCATTTCTAGGGATTCATTGGGATTGGCGAGTTGGGTGTCGATGGTTGTTCTTGCAGCAGTAGGATTGGACCAATCGAAGAGTTTGACGGTATCGCCGGCGGGGCTTGCTGAGCCGTTGAAATCTCGGCGGATGAGGAGGCGATCGTCGGCGACGACGGATGCGCCGCCGGCCATGGCTTGCATGATTCTTTCTGAATAGGAATGGACAAACTGGGTCGGGCCCCAGGCGAGGGCGATGCGTCCTTGTGCGAATGCGGAGGCGCAGTCTGCGTATTGGACTTGTCCGGCGTATTTTATGGTGCCTGTGCATTCTGGTTGCCAGTCGGGCGAGCCGAAGACGCCGACTTTTAGGCCTTGCAAGCTTTTGAGCGTTTCGATTCTTCGGTGACGATTGACGATTGCGATAACGAGGGGCCAGAGGTGGCGCTGGGTGTCCCAGTTGCCGGTGATGACATTCCTCGAACCCATGACGAGATCGACGGCTGCGATGTAGCCCAGGTGTGGCTCTTTGATCATCAGGTGTGCGATATCGGTGATCATTGGGGCGATTTGGGGGTTGGCTTGGGCGAGGGACTGGTCGATTTCTGATTGCGAACGGACTGAGCCGGTGACGACGACATCGAATGGTTTGTTTTTGTAGTGTTCGATGGTGAGGTTTTCGAGAGTGCAGAGCGATGAGCGCGGGATGGCGTGGGGCATCCATGAATGGACGAGCCCGGGGAACCTTGGGCGGAGAAGATGGGCATCGTCGAGGCATGGAAGGTAGAGGTGGAGGTTTTTGAGCGATGCGCGTGTGGTCCATTGATCGAGGATGGATGCGGGGAGGGCGAAGGGGTGATCGACATGGAACTGGACGGCTTGGAGATTGCTGTTTGGATCGAAGAGGGCTTGGGGGAGATGATCGAGGGTTTGAGGCGTGTTCATGAAGAGGAACAAGCCTTGGGTTGGGGATTGATCGTTGAGCAGGTCGAGGGGGCGTGCGTCGTAGCCGTTGGCGACGAATGCTTCGAGGAGTTCGTTGGCCATGGCGCCGAGGAGTCCGAACTGGGATTGGTAGGCTGAGGGGATCCAGATGGTGCTTTGCATGGTCTGTGTATCGGCAGCATGCGTGGATTGGGTGTAGAATGGAGTCAACTTACGGAGACTTGAACCATGCGCACGATCTTGATTTTTATCGCTTTTCTGCTTCCTGCTGTGACCATCTTGCCGGCGTGTTCGTCGACGGGGATTGCGATTCGTGAGAAGATGGGGACTCCAAAGCGTGAGCAGTTGGTCGATCGTGTGGATGATGCGCGTGATTCGCAGGAGGCTGCCAAGGAGCAGTTTGCGACGACACTCGATGAACTCAAAGCGTTGTCTGGCTTCGATGGCGGCGAGCTTGAGGGGGCGTACAAACGGCTCAAATCAAAGTATGATCGGTCAAAGTCTCGGGCAGAGAAGGTGAGTTCGAAGATTACGGCTGTTGATCGTGTGGGCACGGCGTTGTTTAAGGAATGGGAAGTTGAACTCAATGAGTATTCGACCGATTCGCTCCGCAACGCTTCGGCTCGTCAGCTTGACGAGACCAAATCACGGTTTAACGATGTGTTGTATTCGATGCGGAAAGCTGAATCGAAGATGCAGCCGGTGTTGGCGGCGTTTAATGATCAGGTACTGTTTTTAAAGCATAATCTGAACGCACGGGCGATTGCTTCTTTGGATTCGACGCTGATGGATCTTGAGAACGAGATCGCGGCTTTGATCGCGGATATGTAGGCATCGATCGCGGAGGCGAACTCGTTTATTGATGATATGAGTGGGCCCGAGTGAGTATTGAATAATAGCGAATAAACTCGTGGCATCCATATACAAAGGATCACGCCTATGCCACGGCCAGAAAGAAAAAGACCCCCACCGTCCGCGAAGACGCGGACACCTCCCCCGTCGGGACGGGGGAGGGACAAGAATGGGCAGGATTGCTGATGCGTTTACATGTTGTAGGCGGGTTTTACGCGGCGTTCGAGGTGGCGCATGAGGGGGGCGGCGTCCAATGGTTTGCCGGTGGAGCGTTGGCAGAGTTGGGCTGCGGAGTAGCGGCGGCCGTGTTGGTGGATGTTTTCACGGAGCCAGGACAGTAGAGCGGAGAACTCGCCTTTGGCCATTTGTGCGTCGAGGTTGGGGATTGCTTCGTTGATGGTTTCCCACATTTGGGCGGCGTAGAGGTTGCCCAGGGTGTAGGTCGGGAAGTAGCCGACCAACCCGAAGGACCAGTGGACATCTTGGAGGCAGCCTACGGTGTCGCTTGGGACATCGAGCCCGAGGAAGGATTTCATTTTTTCGTTCCAGGCGGCGGGGAGGTCTTTGATGGCGAGGTCGCCGGAGATCATGGCGCGTTCGAGTTCGAAGCGGAGCATGACATGGAGGTTGTATGTTGATTCGTCGGATTCGACGCGGATGAAGGACGGGGTGCAGGTGTTCATTGATTTGACGAAGGTATCGAGGTCGATGTCATTGAATGCACCGTCGAAGTGTTTGTTTGCGACGGGGAGTGCCCAATTCCAGAATGGTTTGCCACGCCCGACCATGTTTTCCCACATGCGTGATTGTGATTCGTGGATGCCCAGCGAGACCGCGGCGGCGAGTGGTGTGCCGAAGAGGTTGCCGGACTCATTTTTAATTTTGGGCAAGCCTTGCTCGTAAAGCCCGTGCCCGCATTCGTGCATGGTTGAGCCTACGGCGTCGGGGAAGTTGGTGGGTTCGTAGCGGGTGGTCATGCGGGTATCGCCTGGCCCGAACCCGGAGCAGAATGGATGGGTGGTGACATCGAGGCGGCCGGTGTTGTAATCGAATCCGAGTTGTGCGGTGATTGCTTGGCCGAACGCGTGTTGTTTTTCTACGGGGATTGATCGGTGGAGGAAGTCGACCTTGGGGGCGGTGCCGTTGGCGGTGAGATCGGCGATGAATGCGGAGAGTCGATCGCGGAGTGGTGTGAAGACGGCTTCGATTTCTTTGGCGGTGGTGTCTGGTTCGTATTCGTTGATGAGTGCGTCGTAGACCTCGCCACCTTCTTTGTAGCCATAGCACTCGCCCTTTTCGCGGGTGAGATCGAGGACCTTTGTGAGGTCGGTTACGAAGGATGGGAAGTCGTTGTCGGCTCGGGCTTTTTTCCAGGTTTCTTGGGCGGTGGACTGGGCGAGGGCCAAGGCCTTGACAAGGTCGGTTGGGAGTTTGGTGGAGAGATCGTAGTCGCGACGCATCTCGCGGAGGGATGCACCTTCGGGGGTTGAGTCGTCGCTGAGGTCTGCATCGGCTTCGCACTGGGCGAGGAGATCGCCGAGCTTGGAGCTGATGTTGCGTTCGTGGATGATGCCTGCGAGGAGCGAGGTTTGCTCGGCTCTTGCAACTGCGCCGCCTGCGGGCATGTAGGTTTCTTGATCCCATGAAATGTTGGCAGCGATGGAGGTGAGGGTGCCGGCTTCGCGTTGGAGGGCGATGAGGTCGGTGTAGTGCTTGGGGAGGGTGGCGGTTGGCATGACGGATTCCTTATGTGAGTAAATGAATGGGAGTTGGGGATTATAGGGGGAGTGATGCAGAGTGTGCGTAAAAAAGAGCCGATCGTGGCGGTTGTACGCGACGATCGGCTCCTGAGTTTTCAATAAGAGTTGATTAATCCTCTATTGCTTCGAGAATGTTGAGTACATCCGCTGTATCGACGGTCCCGTCGAGGTTGGTGTCGCCATCCTCGATGTTTGTATCGCCGGTAAGTGAATAGTTTTCAAGCACAATCGCAGCGTCGAGCAGATCGACCACATTATCGAGATTTACATCACCCTTCTTACCAAGGTCATGGGCTTCGAACATGCGGACTTCGATATCGCGTCCTGAGTAGGCGAACATATCGAGATGCTTGCCCATTGGCTCGCCAGCAACTGGCCGAACGATGGTGAACTGATAGCTCATCCAGCCGTCGGCGATCGGTAATGGAACCGATGGGATTGTTGCAAACTCTTCATTGACACCGAAATCGATTTGTAGGATCGGCGCATTTCCAATTACTCGAGCTTCGAGCGTGATGCGGATGGTGTCGCCGAGGAGAGAGTTTGGATGAAGAAGACATTTGTATGTTTCTATGCCATCTGTATCAAATACATATGGCGGAATCTGCCGTGTGCCTAGTCCGATTTCTGATCCAGCACGATCGGGCCACCCTCGCTTAAGCGCTGAAATCCCCGCAGTGTCATCATCAGCAATTGTTGTGATTGCAAGAAATGCAATATTAAATGCAAGCTTGATAGGCATTATTTCAAAACCACCTAAAACAGTAACTATTCGTCGACCAACAGTTCCCCAAGCACCATCACAAGGGTCACCATCAGGACCGCCTGTTGGATCTCCCTGGCCCGGAAAACCAGGCATACCAGGAGCCGTTGTATTCCCGGTATTATTATCCGTCACATTTCCTCCATCACCTCCTTTTCCCCCACAGCCTCCAGTCCCCGCCGCGCCCCCGCCGCAACCGCCGTTTCCACCAATCCCATCCGTAGCAGCACCGCCATTACCACCAGCTCCACCATCTGAACCTGGACCTGTGGCATTGCCGCCGCATCCGCCAGCACCACCATGTGTACCGCTTCCACCTCCACCGCCAGCCCCTCCACAATCTACACCGACTCCACCCGTTCCTCCCGAGCCGCCGGTTCCTCCAGGATTGGCTCCGCCATCGCCACCGGCTCCGCCGCAACCACCGTTAGGACCTGATTCGCCGCCAGTACCACCTGAACCACCGTTCGCACCATCACCCCCACAGCCACCCTTTCCACTCCCGACACCTTTGCCTCCCGGCCCACCATGCGGAGCGACAGGATTATCTGCATGCCCCCCCGGATAGCCATCGTGCCCATTTGGATGCGCCGGTGTCCCGGGTTGGCCGAAGGGGTAACCCGCTGGATAGTTCGGGCCATCGCACCCTGCATACGAGACCCCAGCAGTACATAACAATACAACGACAGCCAAAATCATCGTTCTTAAACGAATAAACATCTCGATACTCCAATGTGAAATAATCGCAGCCACCGAGCCGCCTACCGGGCTGGTGGGCTGGTGGGCTGTAGTTATTATCGGCTATTTGAGTGATTTGTCAACGGGATACGGACGAATTGTATAGCAATTTGCTTTATATGCCTTGTACTGCATATCTCATATTTGTGTTTGTGTGACTCAGAAATGGGCTTGTTTGATATAAGTTGACGACAGAAGGAGAAGACCCCCTCCGCCCGCGAAGACGCGGCCACCTCCCCCGGAAGCCCGGGGGAGGCGATAAGAAGGTTGTTTTTGTGCGGGAGTATCCGTTGAAAGAATCGGAGTATCCGTTGAAAGAATCATGACACCCCTCCGTCCCGACTGCGTCGGGCCACCTCCCCGCGGGGCGCAGGGAGGGGCAAGAGCAGATTGGAATATGGAGTACGGTTTAGTGGGCGGCGTGCTGGATGGCGATCAGGGCGTAGGCGGTGATGAGGATGTCGTTGTTTTCCATCCATCTTGGGTTGAGGACTCTGAAGGCGCCGTTGGTGAACTGGAGTTCGACGATCTTATCGATCATTTCTTCGCGCCAGTTGTGGCCGTTGATTTCTTCGACGCCGAAGGCGTCGAGTGCGCGGGCCATGGTGCAGAGGTAGTAGTAGTATCCTTGTTCGCCCATGCCTGGGTTTTCTTCGAGTGTGTAGTTGGCTTGGATCCATTTCCATGCGCTGGTCATGCGGATATCGTCTGGATCGATGTCGGCGAAGATGAGGGATTTGAACCCTGCGTAGGACATTGAGCCGTAGGCGCGTAGGCGGGTGAGTTCTTGGCCGTCGGCGGTTGTTTCGGTGATCGAGCCTGCCATGGACTGACCAACTGGGCCGTCGACGGATTCGATATTGGGTACGGTTGCGTAGATGAATCCGCCTTGGTCTGAGTTGTCGGCGTAGGGCATATCGTTGACTTGGTCGTTCATTTGTACGCGTGTGAGGAAGACGAGTGCGCGTTGGTAGGCTGCATCATTGGTGGAGACTCCGGTGTCGTGGAGTGCTTGGATGAAGAAGGAGAGGTTGGAAAGGTCTGGTCGGCCGTGCTTGCCGTAGCCGACGCCGCCGAAGTATGGATGGTTGATGGTGATTGGTTCGTCGAATCCGGGATCGTTTGGATTGTTGGTGTTGGTGTTTGAATACTGGAGTGTTTTAAGGAACTTTTGTCCGGCGAGCATTGCGTCGAGGGCTTCGGGCTTGCGGACGCTTGCGAGTGCGGAGATGCAGATGGATGTGTTGTAGCTTGGGAGCGATCCACCATGAATTGAGCCGTCGTCTTTGGCGTAGGTGAGGATGTATCGCATGCCTTGGATGACGAGTGGGTGTTTTTCATCGACACCTGGATCGAGCATGAGACCTTGGACGATGAGCCCGGTGATTGCGGGGAGAGCGAGTGTATCTGGATCATCGTCCCAGCCTAGAGTTCTTTGATTTTGTCTTGATTCGAGGTATTGGATGGCTCGTTCTGCAACGAGTTTGGCTTTTCGTTTGTGCTCGCCGGAGATGCTTTGGGCGTTGACCAGAGGCGTTGCCAATGCAATGAAGCCGACCATAATGACGATGTTTTTGAAATGAATATTCATTTGATGGGTCTTTCGTTAGCCGATGGCTTCTGGACTTTGCTGTGAACATTTGCGAGAACAATAGCCGACGCGGCGCATGCGGCGGCTTCGATTCGGAGTACAAACACTCCGAATCGAACGATGGGGACATTGGTTGTTGCGAGGAGATCCCGCTCTTGGTCTGACCAGCCCCCTTCGGGGCCGATCAGCAGCACAACGCGGGTGGGCGAGGGATATTGCACGGATTTTTTTCCTGAAGCATCGGCAAGAATCGCATCTGGATCTTTGATTGCATCGGCAAATGTGATTGGCTTATCGAAATTGAGCACCCAGGGGCGATGGCACTGCTTGGCGGCTTCGAGGGCGATGCGGTCGAGTTTATCGATGCGGACGGTTTCTGGTTTTCGTTGGGATCTTTGGCACAGGAGCGGGCGGAACTTGGTGACACCGAGCTGGGAGAGCTGATCGATCATGCGGTCGAGGCGGTCGCCTTTGGGAAGGGCGGCGAAGACCTCGATAGCAGGAGAAATCGGCTTGTGGTGGTCGAGAGCGGCGATTTTGAGGGTAAGGGTTGGTTTGGATCGTGAGCCTGCGATGCTGTGGACGGTGGCGGTGGCGGTGGTACCAGTGCCGTCGAGGACCCCCACTGTGGCATCTTCTTTGATGCGTTTGACGCGAACTGCGTGGTGAACTTCTTGGCCGACGAGTTCGATGAGATCGTTGACAGCAGCGGAGGCAAGGTCCGAGAATACGAGATGGTGCTGGATTTGGTGATGGTTGTGCATCTATGGAAGGATAGGTCAGGCCGATGGAGAAGGTATTGGTGGGATTACGGCCGATATCTCTTGAGTTTGGTGCCGAAATTCACGATTATGGCGATGTATTGACACACGAAGATCCCCAACCTGATCCTCAGCCCTCGGAGCTGAACGAGTCTCTTGATGAGCTGCTTGGCGAGCTTGATGATTCGAGCGCGGAGGTTGTCGAGTCAATTGATGATGCGGTTGATGATGCGGTTGGTGGGATTGTTGACGAAACAGAAGAGGATCAGCCTGGTGCGGAGAATGAGCCTGCTGATGAGGTTGGCCATGATGCGCTCGAAGCTCTTGATGCGGTGACTGAAAATGCGGAAGCCTTGCTCGAAGATGCGATTGGCGATTTACTCGACGAGATCGATGAACCGATCGAAGCTATTGATGACGAACCGGCTGTAGATGAAGTTGATGAGCCGATTGTTGAAGGTGAGATTGAAACAGAACCGACTGATGACATCGATGAAGATCATGAACCTGCGATTGATGCGGATATTCTCGCGGGGCTGTCGGAAGACTTGATTGCCGATATTGCGGAGTCGTCTGTTGAGGACGGGGCATTAGAAGCGGAAGCGGAAGATGTTATTGACTCGACTCAGGTTGCTGATGATGTCGAAGAGTTTGAAGAGATGCTCGATGCGCTCAATGAAGAACTAGAGAGCACACCTGTGGATGTTGAGGAATTGGCTGAAGAGGTTGCTGACGAAATCGATGATTCCTCGATTGAAGAGATAGCAGAGGATGAAACTGATCCAGAACCTGAACCTGAATCTGAATCTGAATCTGAATCTGAAATTGAAATTGAGTCAGATATCGCAGCAGAGGCTTTGGTTGATCAGACTGAAGTGGAAGAAGCCCAAGAGGTTTCTAAAGCGATCGAAGAAACAGCTACAGAAATAGATAAGATTGCTGACGATGTTCTCGACGAGGCTTTGGTTGAAACGGAGGTTTCAGTTGAGCAAGAAACGCAGGAAGCAGTAGACGAGATCGAAGACGATCTTGGGCTTGGTGATCTCGATGATGCCCTCGCCAATGTTGGCGATGATTTGTTGATGGGCGATTTTGAAGATGCCAACGGCGACTTTATTGACTCATCGAGCATTGATGATTCGATTGACCCCTCGCTGCTCTTAGATCAGCTTTCGCTCAATGAAGAACTTCAAGAAGAAGCGATTGATAAGATTGCTCAAAACATTGAGCCTGTGGATGCCGAAGTTAAGCCAATCGCGAAAGAACCTCGCGCTGAAGCTGAGGCCGAAAACAAATCTACTGTTGAAGCACCGGGCGATTCAGAAACAGAAAACAACGCAGAGTCTGAAGCGAAACCAGTTCAAGAAAGCGTGCCTGCTGTGCCCGCAGCGACTCAGGCTATTGCAGGCGATTTGCCGGGCCAAGGATTTGTCAGCGATATCGATGTTGCAGACGAAGCCGAAGTGATCGAATCGATCTGGGAGACTTTGTTCCGAGTGAGCAAGGCGCGTTCGCTTGAGGTTTACAAGATTGCAAAAACCAAAGGCGGGCCTGCGCTTTCTCGCGGGATCTTCTTGCTCTCGAAACCTGTCGCGGGCAAGCCGGCGGCTGTGCGTGATTCGATCGGATACATCGCAATCTGGACGATTTTTTTGGCGTTGGTCTTGTTGGGTTATGCGATGTTTTTCCGCACGACACCGATGCCAACGCCATCGCAGGCACCGACACGGGTTGTCTCGCCGGGGGATGATCTTGAGCGGATTGAGAACCAGATGGGGTCTGCACAGCCTTAGAGATAGTTGAGCATGATACAAGCGGCGGAAATGATCGTGGCTTTTTTACGCGCTGAAAACCTGAAAGCAGTTAATCGCCGAAGCTGGTATAGACGCTCTTTGCGGCTGCAATTAGAGGGTGATTTGGGGGAACAAGGCGTTGTTTGTCGGCGGCGGATTGGATATCTACATCGCCAAGGATGCCGCCTTGCATGACGACGAGGCGATTGCTTTTTCCCATTTTCAAGAGCTGCATCGCGTGGTGCCCGAACTGGGTGGCGAGGACTCGATCGCCGGCGACGGGGGTGCCGCCGCGTTGGGTGTGGCCGAGGACAACATAGCGGGATTCGATCTCGGTGCGTTCTTCGATTTCGGTGGCAAGCCATTTGGCGACGCCGCCGAGGCGGATTGGATCGGGCGATTTTTCGACGACTCGATCGACGATTTGCTCGCCGCCTTTGGGGCGTGCGCCTTCGGAGACGGCGATGATGGTGAAGCGTTTGCCGCGTTGGGATCGCCAGAGGCAGTACTCTGAAATCTTATCGAGATCAAACTCGATCTCGGGGATGAGGATCACATCGGCGCCGCTGGCGAGCCCGGCGTGGAGGGTGATCCAACCGGCGTTGCGTCCCATGAGCTCGACGACCATCACGCGGTGATGGGACGCTGCGGTGGAATGGACTCGATCGAGTGCTTCGGTCGCGACATGGACAGCGGTTTGGAAACCAAAGGTGATGTCGGTGCCGAAGAGATCGTTGTCGATGGTTTTGGGGACGCCGATGCAGTTGAACCCTTTGTCGGTGATCGGCTTGGCGACGGACATGGTGCCGTCGCCGCCAATGACGATGAGCGCTTCGATCTTTCGGATTTCGAGATGCGTGACGCAGACATCGGTGAGGTCTTTATAGATGATGTTTCCGTCTTTGTTCTCGCCCATCGGATATTTTTGCGGGTTGGATCGGTTGTTTGACCCGAGGATGGTGCCGCCCATGGTGAGGATGTTGGAGACATCGTCGATGGAGAGCAGGCGGATTCGGTCTTCGATGAGTCCGAGGAACCCGTCCTCGATGCCGTAGACCTCGATGCCGCAGTTGATGGCGTCTTTGACGACCGCGCGGATGACAGCGTTAAGCCCGGGGCAATCGCCGCCGCCGGTGAGTACGGCGATTTTTTTGATATTGGAGAGGGGAACTCGATCGTTGATTGTGGCCATGGGGAGATGATAGCGGAAGTTACTCGGTATTGTTTTTGGGATCATTGTCTTTCGACTTGGAAAATCTTGCTTTGAATCGTTTGAGAGTCCGTTTGCCTACGGGAGAGTTTTTCCATGCGATCCAAATGAAGGCAACGCCCGCCCATATAGGAAAGAGTAATGAAAACCCAACCATTCCTCTTCTGATTAGCCGCACATCTGCTGGAAGGATGGCGCCGATCGAAGCCAGGTAGTTGATCAATGCGTAGCTGATTGATGCGAGCACTATCCCGAGGATTAGTAATCTGATTCCTTGGCGATACAAATAGCGAACCGTAACGGCATCGCTCTCCCTTTGCGTTTCGTTCGATGGGCTGATCGCTCGGACAGCAAAGCTATTGATTGGGCTAGGCAAGACCATCCAATAAATTTGTCTATTTTTGGTTTTCATTCGACAGCGAGTTGGATTGCCAACTTTGAGCTTGAGTGTGGCGAGATCTTCAAAGATGAGCGTCACTACTTCACCAGTTTTAGTGGTTCCGACAATGCCCGTTGGCAGGAGATCAATATCCTGAAAACTCTGCGTTCTTGGTCGCATATTCCATAAAAGAAGAACAGGTATTGACAACAGACAAGCAGCGATCAGCAATCCTCCGATTGTGTATAATTGCGGTGGGCTGAGCGGTGTCGAGAATGTACCGTTCGGTATTTTCTTGAGAAGCGGTACGAACATATACAAACACGCGCCGGCCATTAGCACCAACAATGGAACCCAAAGCCACACTGATTCCTCAATGGGCTGGAACTGAATCGGTTCGAGGGATTCATTGGCCCATTTTCGAGTTGCTCGGTCTTGGAGGCGGGAAGAGAGTCTTCCGGCTCCTTTGAACTTAATTTGAACAACCTTGCCGTCAATTTTGACGAACTTACATTTCTCATCAATCATGCGAATGAGTGTTGTGCCATGCGAACTGTGGATGCGGATGCGATACCACGGGATCGTCTGGTTGAGGAGTGATTCGGCACCATTCTTCGTTTCCACTACAATCATGCCGGTAAAAGATGGCGAAAGAACGACACTTGGGGACTGCCATTTCGCTGGCTTTGATTGTTCTGTTTTGCTCTCTTCCAATGTATCCCATCCTGTCAATGTGTATGAAATGATAGGGATTGTCTTCTTTGGGTGCCACTGCTTGACCGTCTTGGGCAAGCAGTGTCTTGGTGTTTTGTGCGTTCTTCAAAGACATGGCTTGCCGAAGACGGTCAAGCCATGGCACCCAGGCATGATTTCTACAGAGCAGCGGGACGGGTGTGCTACGAAAGAAGGTGAGATTGATGCCAACTCAGGCCATGAATCGGCAGCCTGTGGGATTCGATCCGGTACAATTCAAGGATGCCAGAATCCTCGGCCACATCTGAGACGAATACCAAGATCGATCCGCATCTGTACCTGCATCCGCAGACGCTGGCTCGGCTTTCTTCGATGGAGCTTCGGGCGAAGATGATTGTTGAGGGCGTGATGGCCGGGCAGCATCGGTCGCCGTATGCAGGGGTTTCAGTCGAGTTTGCTCAGCATCGGCAGTATGTGGCTGGCGATGACATTCGGCATCTGGATTGGAAGGTGTATGCACGAACCGACAAGCTGATGGTCAAGCAGTATCAGCAGGAGACCACGCTAGACTTGGTGATTTTGGTGGACTCATCAGGATCGATGAAGTTTGGGTCGAGGTTGTTTTCGGATGCTTCGGGCTCGGCGAGCGAGACGGCACCCGATGGGCGTCCGAACTGGTCGAAGTTTGACCATGCGACCGCGACGGCTGCAGCTTTGGCGTATATCACGATTCATCAGGGTGATCGCGTTGGGCTGGCGGTGTATGGCGACGAACTGGGCGCGATGGTGGCACGATCGGCGCGGAAATCTGCCTGGAAGCAGATTGTCGATACGCTGGCGACGAATCCGATTGATCAGCCGACGAATATCTTGCGGACGATGGATCAGATTTTGGCGAAGGTCTCGAACCGATGCTTGCTGGTGATTGTGAGTGATTTCTTTGATGATCCTGAGAACATCAAGGCTGCGTTTGCCAAAGCGAAGCATCGCGGGCATGACCTGATTGCGTTGCAGGTATTGGACAAGGCGGAGCTTTCGTTTGAGTTTGATGACCCGGCGGCGTTTGAGGGGCTGGAGAATGAGCCGACGATTCGGATTGATCCGCGTGCGCTCAAGAAAGATTATCTTGAGGCCATCAATGGGCATATTGACCTGATCTCGAAGAATGCCCGCTCGTTTGGATTTGATCATCAGGTGGTTTCGACGCATACATGGCTTGGGCCAACGCTTGCCAAGTTTGTCGCTCGGCGGAATGCCGCGTCTTCGATGAGGACATCGAGCTAACCCCATGCCCTTCTCACTTCTTCATCCTGGGTTATTTGCATTTGGTCTCGCGTGCGTGTCGATCCCGATTATTCTGCATCTGCTCAAACGCAAGCGCAGGCCGATCCCTTGGGGGGCGATGCGGTTTCTTGAGCAGGCGTATCGCAAACGCCGGCGGATATTGACGATTGAACAGTTGATCTTGTTGGCGTTGCGGTGTTTGCTGCTTGCATTGATCGCGATGGGTGTTGGCTCATTGATGCTTGGGTCTGGGTTGACGAGGAACTTGCCGACGACGATGGTGATTTTGATTGATCAGTCGATTGGTTCTGCGCTCGACGAGGGAGAGCTGAGTTCGCTTGAGAAAAACAAGCGATTTGCGTTGCGTGCATTGAGTGAGCTTGATGCTTCCAATGGCGATCGTGCGGCGTTGATTGGTTTGGCAAAGCCTGCAGCTGGGATTGTTGTGCCGGCGAGTTCGGATCTTGGAACGATCAAGCGATTGATTGAGCAGCTTGAGCCTACCGATTCGGCGGTTGATCTTCAAAGTGCAATGGCCCGCGCGGGAACGATTGGGACCGACGCTGATCGACCGATTCGACGAGCATTGGTGCTGGCGACAACTGGGCGTGGGCTTGAACATGTCCAAACGAGTTCGAGCGCACTTGGCGAGTTCGATCGTGTGTTGATGCGTTCGATCGAGTATGGTCAGATTGAAAACATCGGCGTTGCCGATGCAACCATGACCCGCTCGCTTGTGACGCATTCGGGGACGGTGCTTCCGATGGGTGTTCGTGTTGAGCTTGTTCGATCTGGCATTCAAGGGTTTGATGAGACGAACAGTACCATTCTGATTTGGGATCAACACCTGGGTCAGGCTGGCGAAGTGATTGGGCGGCGTACTGTTCGATGGAAGCCTGGGCAAGAAGAGCTCAGTGCGATTCTTGCGATTGATCCGGGTTCGATCAGAGCGATCGGCGCACGAACAGCGATGCTCAAGGTTACGATTGATGATGATGCGAACTTGCGCGATAACGCTCGGCTGATTCCTCTTGCGACGCGAACGAAGATTCGTGTTGGCGTGATTGATCAACAGACGCAGACCAATGACAATGCTTCATCCATTTCTGCATCGCGCTGGGTACGAGCGGCGTTGTCGCCGAGCGATGATGAATCGATGGGCATTTCGATTGTTGACATTGCACCATCGCGAGCGTCTTCGTTGCTCGTAGCAAACCTTGACGCGTTGATTGTGCTTGCTCCGAGTCTGCTTGACGACGCTGCTTGGGAGCGGATTTCTACATTGAATAGATCAGGCATGCTGGTCATCGTCACGCCAGATATCGAATCGGGATCGCTCGATTGGCTTGATCATATTGATTCGATGGCCAATGGATTAATTGGACGCAACCCATCTATACAAACACACGATCCTGCGATTGGATTGGCGAACGAAGGGCCTGCCAACACGAATGGATTGCTTGCGGGGCTTGCGTTTGAATATGACCAGCTTGCCCGTTCGGTGTTGGTGATGCGATCGCTCTCGCTTGAGAACGCCGATTCTGATTCTCGATCTTTGGTTGCAACACTTGCAGACGGATCGGCGTATGCCGTGCAATCTTCCGGGCAAGACGGGCGCGGGATTGTGGTGGTGTTTGGGTCGGCCTTTGAATTGAGCTGGACGAATCTGATGGCTCGCCCGATATTTGTCGCGATGATGAATGAGATGGTTCGCCAGGGCGTTGGCATCGGAACATCGATGCCTGTGCTGGTAGCTGGCGATCGAGTGACCAACGATCCTTGGGTGA
This sequence comes from Planctomycetota bacterium, assembly GCA_024280755.1. Lineage (GTDB taxonomy): Bacteria > Planctomycetota > Phycisphaerae > Phycisphaerales > UBA1924 > UBA1924. The sequence goes on along the minus strand of JAJRPN010000016.1, from coordinate 27,512 downwards.
TTGCGAGTCATCGGCTCACGCTCGACAGCGAGCCGAACCAGTCAGGATCGATTGAGAACACATCGCGGGCGGGTGTGATTGCACAGCTCGATTCGCAAGGCACGATGCGCGGGCTTGTGGTGATCGCTCCTGATGCCAGCGGCGCGAAGACTGATTTGATGAGTCAGGAGGAACTCTCGGAGTTGATATTGGCGAGTGTGAACGCAGGGCAGATCGATTGGGTAGACCAGGCACCCACGGGCGGCTCGGGAGATGAGAAATCAATACTCCAATCCTCGACTCCTGGGGTATCGATCGCGTTGTGGGTGCTGATGGCTGCGGGTTTTATTGCGTTGCTCGAACTGATTCTCGCTCGACTCTTTTCTGTTCGGCTCTACAGCACACAGGTGAATGGAGCGGGTGCATGAATCATCTGCTCAATAGGTTGTTTGGACTTGGAAGCGATGGTGATCTTGGGTTTGGTTCGCCCGATGCGAAGTTGAGCTTTGTACATTCGTTTGATTCTTGGATTGTCGCTGCGGTGTTGTTGGGCTTGGCTGGAGTTGTGTGGTGGTCGTATCGATCGATCCCCGGCTCGAAATTGATTCGGACAGCGCTCGGGAGTGTTCGGTTTGTCGCCGCAACTGTTCTGTTTGCATTAGCAATGGGTCCAATGATCGAGCAGACAAGCATCCAAACCGAGCAGGATTGGGCGATGGTTCTTTTGGATCGATCGGGTTCGATGCGCACGCTTGATGCAATCGCAGCCGACGAACTTGTATCGCGTGATGATCAGCTTATGGAGATGATCCTAGGAGCGAGTACGCAATGGGATGCGCTTGCTCAACGCAAGCATGTTGTATGGATGGGGTTTGGAGATTTGAACTCTCCGATTTGGGTTGAGCACACGCCCGGGCTTGAGCTTATTGGCGAGCCAAGCGGACAACAGACGAACCTCAACGATGCAATCCGCGGTGCGCTTGATGAGGCTGCGGCTCGGCCGATCTCTTCGATTGTAATCGCGAGCGACGGACGCAGCTTTGAGCCGATTGATCCTGAACTGATCAATGATCTTCAAAGCGCACAGATCCCGATCTTTGCGGTCGCGCTCGGTGCCAATGAGCCTGTTCGTGATCTGGGGATCTCGCGGGTCGAATATCCACAAGCCGCGTTTGCTGATGACTTGGTGCCGATCCGTGTGCTGCTGCGATCTGCTGGCATGACGCGCGACGAGCTTGATTTGCAAAGCATGCGTGTCGATCTTGTTGATCATGGCACCGGCGAAGTGATCGACTCAACCGTCATTACGCCCGAACACCTTGGGCTTGGTGAAGATACCAAATCAGCCAACGAATGGGCCTCGCTTTCGTATACCCCTACAGATACAGGCGAGCGGGCGTTTGATGTGGTAATTCATGATGGAAACAATGATGATGGGGACAATGATGGAACAAGTGTTGATTTGAATCCATCGAATGATCAGTCTGCGATCTCGCTTCGGGTGGTCGATCGCCCGATGCGGGTGTTGTATATTGATGGGTATCCTCGGTGGGAGCATCGGTACCTCAAGAACTTGCTTTTGCGTGAGCGGTCGATCGTGAGTTCTTCGATGCTTTTGTCATCGAGCAGGCGATACATGCAAGAGGGCGACGAGTTGATCGCTGCGTTGCCGACCACGCTCGAACAATGGGAGCCGATCGATGTGGTGATTCTTGGGGATGTTCGCCCGCAGCTATTTTCTGATCAGCAACTCGAAACACTGCTCGAACATATCACCCGACATGGCGCGGGCTTGCTTTGGATCGCAGGTCCAAGTTCAACACCGAGTGCTTGGCTCAACTCGCCTTTGGCTGCGTTACTGCCGATGCACAGAGATGCTGGCGGCTCGCAATCGACTGTTCATGCATGGGATGAAGCTGTCACTATGCGATCGACTGAAGAAGCGGATCGGCTTGGCGTGCTTGGGCTTGATGATGCTCGCACGGGCTGGTTTGATCGGCTCAGCGAGCCTTCGACGGGTTGGTCGAAGCTCCAATGGGCGATCGATCTTGATGAAAACAGCTTTAAGCCCGGCGTTTCTGTTTTGGCTCGGGCGCGGTCTGTTTCGAGTGATAAAGAATCGCCGATCATTACCATGATGCGCTATGGTGCGGGGCGGAGCATGTTTGTGGGGACCGATGAGATTTGGCGTTGGCGCTATGGGCGAGGCGAAGATCTTCCAGAGCGGTTCTGGCTACCGATTGTGAGGACGCTTGGTCGCGGGACGGTTGATCGCCGATCTGCATCTGGATCGCTCAGTATCTCGCCAAAGAACCCGGCTCCTGGACAACCCGCGCAGATCACGCTTCGGTTGTATGATCAGGCAAAGATCGATACGATGCCAAGCGAGGTTCGTGTTCAAGTTCGTTCGATCTCGGCTCTCGATGAGCCAACAACGATCACGCTTCGAGGATCGGGCGATACGCGAATTGGCACTTGGATCCCTGAATTTCCGGGCACCTTTGATGCCTCGCTTGTACGCTTGGATTTGGAGCTCGAGCAGATTACAACCCGCGCTCGGGTGCTCGCCAACAGCGCTGAATCTCGGGTGCTCGACACGAATCACGCATTACTCGCACAACTCGCAGCCGCTACTGGCGGGCAGCTCATCAAACCCGAAGACTTTGCATCCATCCCGCAGCAGATGCCCAATCGGATGCGAACGATTACATCGCCGCCCAACCAGGCATCGCTCTGGGATCGCCCGGTTGTGTTGATCTTTCTGGTGCTTTTATTGACCATAGAATGGATTGGGAGGCGAATCCTTCGGCTCGCATAATCAGCCGCATCCTTTGGATCGATGATCGCATATACAAGAACACTCCATGAATGACCAATCGCTCAAACTTAACACGCAACAACGCTGCGAAGATGTAGCGAGTTTGGTTGCGCACCTGCGGGTTGTTCGCTCACGGGTTCGGTTGATACTTGTTCTTCGGAGCGTACTTGCAAGCTTTTCGATTCTGTCGCTGGTGTTGATTGGGCTTATATTCATCGATTATTTTTTACGGCTTCCAATGGGCGTGCGGCTCATCACGCTCGGGGCAATGGTGTATATCGCCGGCTGGTGCTGGGTGCGGATCATCAAACCGGCATTGTCTGTTGTGGTCACCGAGACAGATGTTGCGTTGAAGATTGAACACCAAGACCCATCGTTGCGAGGGCTTGTTGCGAGTGCTGCGGATCTCGATCGGCAGGTGAACGACCAGAACACTGATCCAATCACGACAGAACTCGCCACGGCTGCATTGAACGCTGTTCGATCTCGATTATCTGATCGGTTGGATGTTGCCAACGCACCGCGTGCCTATCCGTCGATCATCAATCTTCGCGATATCACACATGCAGCGCTGCTCTGCGGCTTGATTATTCTTGGTGGTGGCGCGATGCGTTTTCAATCGCCGGAGTTGGTCTCGATTGGTGCGACTCGCGCTTTGGCACCTTGGTCAGATACGCGTTGGCCAATGCGGTTTGCGATTGTGGATGTGACGGAGACGACTACTCGACCGATTGATATCGCCGTGCCGATCCGATCGCACATTGGAACAACTCAGCACAAAGAATCAAACGCACGCGCCACTGTTTCATGGCGACTTTTTGTATCTGAAAATGGCCGACCGGGCCGGGCGATCAATGATTGGACGCAAACACTCCTGATTGCCCAGCACGCGCATGACGAGTCTGAGCCACCGATCTATGAGCAACTGATCGACGCGCAGAGTGTGGCATCTACGATCGATAGCGATTCGTTTGTGCTTGAATACAAGATCGAAACACGCGATGATGAATCGTCGACACAACAGATTTTGCTTGTTCGCCCGCCCAAGCTTCTGGAGACAACACTCGAAGTTTCTGTTCCTTCATATGCCCAACAGATCATCGCTTCGGATCTTGTGCAGGCCGGCCTAAGCACGATCAGTGCATACGACGCGGTGGTCTCTCCCATTTTGGCAGAGTCACGAGTCGAGATCATTTGGCATTTTTCTAAGCCTATCAAGTTGCCCGAGCATACGACTCCAGATTGGATTTCTTCACTCACAAGCACCAATACAATCGTAAGCTTTGATCAGCCGACTCCAAACACGATTCGGCTTGAGCTGATTGCTCACGACTCGGTTCGCATCGAGCCGGGTGTTGTTGATACATCTGGGATTCCTGTCCGCAAGCCGATCGCTTGATCGCTTGGTGTTTTAGACGATCTTGGACCGAGCGCAACGATCACCGAACCTGTTCGAGATGAAACTGTTTCAAGCCATGCCTTGATTGATCTCGCTTCGGAGTTGAGCGACGATTTTGGGCTCAAGGCCGGATTACTCCGCGCGAACATTGCCAAGGTTCCTGCCGAGTCTTCTGGGGCTCCGCATGAGCCTATAGATGATGGTGTTGTTTTGGTTCGTACAGAATTCGCTGCGAGCCTCCGCGAGCAACTCACTTATTCGCTCGACTTAGGCCCCCTGTCGCCAACGCCGGGCGATCAGATCTGGATCACGAGTACAGCGTGGGATCTTCAAAGCAGCGATAGCAATATCGCAGATGCGATCGGGATGAGTGAATCATCTATTCGTGTGCTTCGGGTTGTTGAAGATCTTGAGTTGATCGAGCAGATCCGCAACGGGCTCGGGCCGATCCATCATGCGATGCGCCAGCTTGATCAGCAGCAGGCGTTGCTTCAAGAGCAACTCCGCGATGGTGCATCAGGGACTGGAAAAGACCAACGGTCGCTCACGCATCGGCTTCGTGCCAACAAGCAAACGATTGAGCAACTCGACACACTCCGCACACGCAATAGGCTCGATGATGCCCCGCTCGAATCGCTCTTAGAAGATGCGGAATCGATTCTTGATGAAGCGATCGCGGCGGGCGAGAACGCGAGCGATCAGCTTGATCGCGGGCAGAACGAACGAGCCTCGGAGAATCAACGGCTGGTTCGTGATCGGATTGGCGAGTTCGTCGCCATGCTCGATCGAGGACAAGATTCTTGGCTCGCATTGCGATCTATCCAGCAGCTTCGAGATGAGCTTGAAGCGATTCGTGATGATACCGCAAAGCTTACGGCCCAAACCGCGGGCAAGAGTCTTGACCAACTGACCGCTGCGCAACAGTCTGCCCTTGATCGCATTATGGAACGCCAAACCGCTTCTGCAGAAGATGCTCATGATGCGATGTCGACACTCGACGAGCATGCAGAGCAGCTCGAAGAGCATGACCCAACCCAGGCTGAGGCTTTGCGTAAAGCTGCTCGGCAAGGACGCAGTGCGCAGATCGAGCAACGGCTCAAAGAAGCGAGCGAGCAAATCGAATCGAACCAAACATCGGCTGCGGCACAATCGCAAACCGAGGTTCTTGAAGATCTCGATGAGATGCTCGAAGAGCTTGAGCACATGATCAAAAACCGTGACAACGCACTTCGGCGAGAGCTTGCGACGATCATCGAATCTATCGAGGCCTTGATCAAATTGCAAGAAACGCAGATTAAACATATCAACGAGGCAGGCGCGGATGCTGGCATGATTGTGCTTGTTGGCAACACGCTCGCGGTGCGCGATGATGCCCTTGGGGCATTCCCCGAAACGCGTTCGATTGCGGATCTGATCACGCAAGCTGCCAATGCCCAGACCAACGCCATCAATGCGCTGCGTCAATCGCCATCATCTATAGACAAAGCTGATCGTCATGAACGATCGAGTTTGTTGAATCTCAACAGCGCACTCGAAGAAGCGAAGCGGCTTGATGACCAGGCTGCCGATCGTCAGGCACGCCAGCTGCGAACAGAGCTTCGTGATTCATATCGCGAGGCCCTCGAAATACAAACGGCTTTGCGAGACGAAACCAAGCTAATGGTTGGCGAGCCGCTCAATCGTCGACAGCGGGCGAACGCCCGGGCGATTGGCCTTGCTCAGAGCGATCTACAAAGACAGATGAGCGAGCTGCTTGAACAAACCCAAGAGCTTGGCGACGCGCCCGTATTCACGCTGGCACATACGCAGCTCGATCGGTCGATGACCCGTATTGTTGACGGGCTTGGTGGGCGAGAAATTGAACAGCGTGTAATCAACTTGCATACTTCTTCGATCGTGATTTTGTCAACACTTGTCGAGGTGCTTTCTGATGAATCGCCCGCCCAAGATTCTGACGACTTTGATGATAGTTCGCAGAGCGGCTCGTCGAGCGGCTCTGGAACTGGCGGCGACGAGCCGGTGATTCCGCCGGTCGCACAACTTAAGTTGCTCCGGTCAATGCAGCAGCTTGCTGCGATGCAAACACGGGAGTATTCGGAGAACCCAGAGCTTGCAAACGAAACCGATATTGAATCCCTCGCGGATCTCCAGCGTCAGCTCTTTGAGCATGGCCGAAAGTTGATTGAAGAACTGAGCAACAACAATCGCCCTACTCCCCAAGAACCATCGAGTGAGCCGATAGAACCAGAGAAAGGATTGATTGAACCATGAATATGAATCGATGGTCAATTTTGATGATGTGTTCCGCAATGGCTTGTTCAGCCTGTATCGCCTTTGAGCCGGGCGATCCATTGCCAACGCTCGACGAGCTACTCGGGCTCGATAGCGATGGGCATGCCAAGGAGCAGGTGGTTATCGATGCGAATGATGCGGCACTCGATCAGGTGCTTGATCCAAAGCAAGCCGAAAAAGCCTTCACGCGTGCGGTCAATATGATGGACCAGGTCTCGCTGCGCATCAGCGAACACAATGACCTTTCGCTTCCTACCCAACGCCTTCAAGAAGACATCTTGACCATGCTCGATCAGGTGATCGAAGCAGCAAGCAACGATAACGCGGGTGGCGGCGGCTCGTCATCCTCGCAATCGCAATCAAGCTCGAACCAGCAACAGCCCGACCAGCAACAACAAAGCCAGCAACCCGGCGAAGGTTCTGATCCATCGAATCAACCCGGTGATTCATCTATGCCTGGGGGCAGTTCGGATGCACAGCCCGGCGACGAGATCGCGCCAGACGGGGTCCGCTGGGGATCGCTGCCTGAACGAATCCGAGATGCGCTCTCGCAGGGGATTGCGGATCAATATTCTGAGTTGTATCGAGCGATCACCGAGCAGTATTACAAATCGTTGGCGGAGGATGAATGATGCTCAAGCATGCCGTTATCATTGCTTCGATCGTTCTCGCTAGTGCCCAGCTTTCTCATGCCCAGCCAGAAACAACTATTGATGCGAGCGCACAGAACAACGCATTGGCCAACGAACTCACGCCCGCCTTGGATGACGCGGTCTCCAGCGGGATTCACTATCTTGTCACCACACAACTCGACGATGGCTCTTGGGAATCGGGACGCTTTGGAAAAAATGTTGCCATCACCGCATTGGCATGCCTGGCGTTGATGTCCGACGGGCATATCCCTGGTCGCGGGCCGTACGGCGACACAATTGATCGAGGTGTAGAGTTTATTCTCAACTCAACGGCCGAGAATGGATTGATTACCTCGCAAGCAAACAATGGCCCGATGTATGGGCACGGGTTCGCAGCGCTCTTTCTCGGTGAAGTCTATGGCATGACGCCGGGCGGGGATAATGCACGCACCACGCGCATCCATGAAACGCTGGTCAAAGCCGTGCGGATGATCGAACAAACCCAAAACGAAGAAGGTGGTTGGCGATACAACCCGGTGCCCTATGATGCGGATGTCTCGGCGACAATCTGCCAGATCATGGCATTGCGGAGCGCACGCAACGCGGGGATCGAGGTATCGAGCGAGGTCATCGATCGCGCGGTCGAATATGTCCGCTTATGCCAAAACACGGACGGCGGATTCAAATACCAAGTCGGCTCGGGCAATAGCGCATGGCCAAGAACCGCAGCCGGAATTGCATCGTTGTATTATGCGGGGATCTATGAAGACGACGCCATCGAGCAAGGACTCAGCTATCTCGAAACGCATGCTCTTCCTGGGAAAGGGACGACCACTCGATCGCATTATTTTTATGGGCAGTATTATGCCGTGCAAGCGATGTACATGGCGGGCGATGAACACTGGGCGTTGTGGTGGCCTGCGATTCGCGAGCAACTCATCGATATGCAGAACGATGAAGGTTCGTGGGATGATCGATCCGTCGGCAAACCCTACGGCACCGCGATGGCTCTGATCATTCTCCAAATGCCCAAACGGTACTTACCCATTTTTCAGAAATAGACTCTATTCTAAGCCTTATATGAAACATCTCCAATTTTCCATTTTATGTTCATTGCTCGTGCCTTCTGCTGCTATCGCGCAAGACACCTCTTCGTCATGGATGCTCTGCACAAGCAATCTTGAGCTTCATGAAACAATCATTGTTCGAGCAGATGAGCAACAAGTTGTCACTGTTGATCGGTTTGGTATTCGTCACAACTGGTCAACCGGCGATCTCTTCTTCGCCTCTCCTGCGAATACGGCTTCAAATCAAAACACTGATCTCACTCTTGGTATCGATTCCACCGACAAACGATTCATCACCTTTGTTGATGGTCAAGTGATCACCGGCTCGCTCAACATCTCTAGTGACCCGGACCACATGAGCTATACGATTTTGACCGGCTCAATACAAAGAGGCGCTGCGTCGATCCCTCTTGAGCAGGTCTATATTGTTTCAAACTCGCCGCCAAAAAAAGCGGCTGTGGGGATCGCTGACGCAGATAGCATCACGACATCTACAGGCGATACGATCACAGGCTTCATCGAAGCGATCGGACCAGCAACAACAATCGTAACCGATCGCAACACGATCCACCTGGATCTTGATCAGATCGAATTGATCTCGCTTGCCAATATCCCCGAGCGTGTTGAGGGGATGTATATCTCGACCAATGACAACTTGCATCTTCGTGTCTCTACATTCGACTTTGATTTTCAGTATCCGCTTACTGTTCGGCTTGATTCGCAATCTATTGGACTCGCTCAAGATGACCGAGACATCTGGCTGCTCGATCCTGATTCGGCGATTGGCATTACGATTTTGCACCCATCGAAGCGTGTAGTCTCACTCGCTTCTATTACGCCCGAACTGATTGAACCCACCGGCGACCGATCTTGGACACCCACCCCAACCGTGATTCAAAACGCTGCCAACCCAGTGCTTTCGAGCATTGATCTTCATGCGCCGGTTCGTGCTGTATACCCACTGCCTCAAGGCTCAACCCGATTCGCCTGCGAACTTGATGCCGCGATCTCGACATGGACAGACTGTATCGCTGAGGTCTTTGCGATTTCATATACTGGACTACGCACTGAACTTTTGCGCGTACAACTCAACGCCGATCATCCATCCCAGACAATGAACTCCGAGCTCCCAAAGGGCACCGAAAAAATAGAACTCCGTATTGATCCCGGATCGCATGGCCCGATTCAAGACCGCGTTATTATCAAATACCCGCGCGTGCTTATCGAATCTTGAGCGATGCCATGGCCAAAACCATCAATAAGATTCCAACAATCCATAACCGATTGACCACCTGATTCTCTGCCCAGCCGCCCTGATGGAGATGATGGTGATACGGTGCGATGCGGAAAATTCGCCGACCGGTTCCGGTCTTGATGCGTGTATATTTGAACCATCCAACTTGCAAGATGACCGATCCGATTTCGAAAAGAAACACGCCGCACATGAGCAAGACGACAAACTCTTGACGGATCATCACCGCGATATACCCAATCAACCCGCCGATCGCGAGCGAGCCGGTATCGCCCATAAACACTTGCGCTGGTTTGCAGTTCCACCATAAAAACCCCAAGCACGCCCCCGCCATCGCGCCGGCCATTACGGCGAGTTCATCAGCGAAAGGAATGAATGGGACATACAAATATTGGGCAGCCCCCTGGTTGCCTGCGATGAGCGCGAGCAGCACCAAGCCAAAGGTGATGATCAACGATGTGCCCGACGCGAGCCCGTCCATGCCATCTGTAATGTTTACCGCATTTGACAACCCGGCGACCATCATCGTCGAGATAAAAATAAACACTGGCATGCTCAGATAGATCAACCCGCTGGCAGCGAACTTTGTGCCTGGTTCGTACGACCTTTGGAATGGCAAGTTGAGCACATGGGCCATCGAATCTGCCCCGTCGGCGAGCATACCGTAGCGGTATGCGAAGTAGCCTACGATCGCGCCGATCCCGAGTTGAAAAACGAGTTTCTCCCACGAATACAAGCCCTGTCGCCCGGTGCCTCTGCGCGACGCGGTGAGCTTGAGCCAATCGTCAGCCCCGCCGACACACGCGAGCCAGATGAGTGTGAAGAGCCCGAGGTACACACGATTGATGCGGATATCTGCGAGTAAAAATGTGGAGATAAAAATCGATCCAACAATCAACACGCCGCCCATCGTGGGCACATTGGCCTTGGTTGCAGCGTGCTCGCGCAGGAGTTCCGAATCGGTCTCGCCGCCATCGCCAATCTTCATCGCAATTAAAAACCGAATCACCCGCTTACCCATCAGCACAACAATCGCAAATGACAAACCGGCCGCGAGCAATGCCCGAAACTGCACCTGATCAAAGATCGAAAAGAGCTTGTACAACAGCTCGATCTTGATCCGGTTCTGCAAGAGTTCAAAGAGGATATAGATCATGCGGAGGTATGGGCCTTTGGGTTTGAGTCCGGGCGAGTATGATAATGTTCACGAAGTGCGTCGATAATCCGTTCGAGCCCGATGCCGCGCGAGCCTTTGAGCAACACGCACGAGCCTGGCTTGATCATCGAGGCAATGGTATTCATTGCCTCATCACCCGCAGCTTCGACGATTGCAACTCGCGTTGCGTTTCGATCTGTTTGTGAAAACAACTTACCAACAAGAACCACTCGGCTGACTGATGTATAGCGGTCAAGCTCTTCAGCAAGCGATTGATGCAGCGTCTGAGAGTGATCGCCGAGTTCGAGCATATCGCCGAGGATGGCAATCTTTGGTGACCTCGTCTGCATTGAATCAAAGGTCGCCAATGCTGCCCGCATCGAATCTGGATTTGCGTTGTACGCATCGTTATAGATCACGATCGGTTCGGCTTGTGTTGTTATCTCAACGCGCTCGAACCGCATCTTTGGTTGTTCAACATTTTTCAACCCAACACGAATCGCTTCATCATCAAGCCCGACCAGCCGCCCCACTTCGATCGCCATCGCCGCGTTCATTGCGTTATGGATGCCGAGCATTGGGATCGCAAACGCAACACCATCTAACTCGAAGGCTGTAAAACCAGCATTCGTTTCGACAGCATGCACACGATTCGAGTTGACTCGAATCACATTGAGTTCTTGTTCCTTGCCTTTAATCGCAGCGTCAAGTTCATGCACGCCGCCGATGATAACAGCCGATTTTCCTGTTGAAAGTGCGTGTACAATCGAAGCTTTCTCCCTTGCCACGCCGGCCCGGTCACCGAGTTTTTCAAGATGGGCAGACCCAATGAAAGTGATCACCGCGATATCTGGCTCGATCAGTTTGGCACGCGCCGCGATCTCGCCGGGCGAACTGGTTCCGAGTTCCGCAATAAGATACTTCGCATCGATCGGCGTATTGAGTATCGTGATCGGCACCCCCAGAGCATTGTTAAAACTTCTTTGGGAACAATACGACAACCCGCTTTGTGCGCACAAGGCATACACCATTCGACAGGTGGTCGTCTTCCCGTTGGAGCCGGTGATTGCGATTACTGTTGCCTTGATCTGTTTTCGCCAGGCCCTTGCCAGCTTGGTGATCGCTTCAAGCGCATCATCAACGATCAATACTGGAACTTCCAGATCGCTCGCCACTTTGCTTGCATCACTCACCACACAAACCGAAGCGCCAGCTTTACATGCTGCACGAAGATACTCATGCCCATCGACCTGCTCACCTGCAAACGCAAAGAACACTTGCCCGCGGGAGAGTTCGCGGGTATCGATCGCTACACCAGCAAACTCGATAGCATCTGCCTTGGGCTCGATGACCCATGCCCCATCGATTGCGATCCTGATATCCTCGTAGGTCCACGCACTCATGATTCAGAAACCTCCCCCGATTTCCGAAGCCTGCGTTCGCGAAGGGCACGCTGGGCATGTTCACGATCATCAAAGTGGACGCTGCGTGTGCTACCCGCTCCATCGGGTGATATCTGTTCTGTCTCGTGTCCTTTGCCTGCGATCACAATCACATCTCCAGCGTTGGCATTGGCGATTGCAAAGCCGATGGCACGCGAGCGATCAGATTGCACTGTCACCTTGTGCGAATGCGCCTTCTCAACACCCGAAATAATCGCTTCGATAATCCGATTCGGAGGCTCGGTTCGTGGGTTGTCGCTTGTAATCACCAAGGCATCGGCCAGCTCGCCAGCGACTGCACCCATGCGTGGGCGTTTGGTTGCGTCTCGATCGCCCCCACAACCAAACACACACCAAAGCCTTGAATCCGCTGCTAATACAGCACGAACCGCGCCGAGCGCACTGCCCAATGCGTCATCGGTATGTGCAAAGTCGACCAGCACAATGAGATCATCGTCTTTTGATTCAACATGTTCGAGTCGGCCGCTGGGAAGCACGAGGTGTGGGAGTTCTTCTTCCATCGCGCGTATCTGATCGGGCTCGCTGATTCCTGCTTTGCCAAGCACATGCTGAGCAATCAGCACTGCTTGAAAAACATTCATCGCGTTGTATGCCCCAAAGATCGGCACACAAGATTCGATCGTTCCGATCGGCGTGTTGAGTTTGACCTTCATCCCCTCGATTGACTCATCAAGCACTTGAACCGATTCGTTTGGCTTACAGCCAATGATCTTTACGCCATCAGTACAGGCATCAATCATCACACCACTCGCAAAATCATCACTATTGATCGCAGCTATTCCATCGGGCTTGAGCAACCCAAAGAGTTTGGCTTTGGAGCTTTGGTAGTGTTCGATCGTTTGGTGATAATCGAGATGATCACCAGTCAGGTTCGTAAAGGCACACGCATCAAACCGGATCGCGCCGACGCGAGATTGATCAAGAGCATGGCTCGATACTTCCATCACCACCGCTTTGCAATCATGCTCGACCATCGTTGCCAAGGTTCGACTCAACTCGACCGCTGGAGGCGTGGTCATGCTTGCTCGGGCGCGTTGGCGTCCATCATCAATCTCGACGGTTCCGATCAATCCACACCGAACCCCGGCAGCTTCGATCAGTTGATGTGCAAAGTGGGTGATCGTGGTCTTGCCATTGGTGCCGGTGATCCCAGCGATTGCCAACTGCTTTGCAGGATAGCCATAGAACCGCTCAGCGAGCTGGGCCCCGACCTGCTTCACATCGTCAGCGACAAAAATCGCAAGCTTCGAGTGCATGCCCAATTCGATGTCTTCCATGACACTCACGCGATCGGTCACAATCGCAACGCACCCGCACTGGATCGCAGGTTCGATATATCGACACCCATCCGACTTCGTCCCCAGGCGCGCGATGAACAACGAGCCCGGCACCGCTGTGCGTGAATCCTCAGTCAGATCGCACACACGGATAGCATCGAGGTTTACCCCTTGGGTAACACAGCGCACATCCATCCCAGATATCAGTTCGGTCAGTTTCATACGATGGATTGTACATCGTCGAAATCAGGCGTGTTTGCGTAGATTTCTCGCTTGTCGAAATTGGGGACTAAGGCGTGTCTGACAACTCATTCCCCACACAAGGACGCTCTCTTTTCGCCTCCCCCGGAAGCCCGGGGGAGGTGGCTGCGCAGCAGACGGAGGGGGTCTTAAGAGCTGTTTTTGCGATTGAAACAAGGAAACACAAAGCAAGACCCCCTCCGCCTCACTTCGATCGGCACCTCCCCCGGAAGCCCGGGGGAGGCGAATAGTCGAAAAAAAACACGAGCCGTCAGACACCGCCTAAGGTAGAATCAGCATCGCATCGCCATAGCTAAAGAACCTGTATTGTTCGTGGATAGCTTGTGCATAAATCGCCTGAATCCGCTCTAAGCCATCAACCTCGCCCGGAACTTCGAGCATCGATGCGACCATCGCCAAAAGTGTCGATCTCGGAAGGTGAAAGTTGGTCACCATCCCGTCCACCCACCGCCAGCGATAGCCGGGCTGGATCAGAATTCGGGTTGAATGTGTTTCTGGCAGCTTGTGGCCTGTTTCATACAGATTGGCGAAGCTTTCGAGCGTTCGAGCACTCGTCGAACCAACCGCAAAGGTCCGTCGCTGGGCTGGGCTGGGAAACAACGCAGCAGAGTTCCCCATCGAACAAGTCTCGGCGTGCATCGGGTGGGCATCGAGTGTGTCGGTCTCAATGGGTTTGAATGTTCCTGCCCCCACATGAAGCACCACCTCGCTTGTGCGCACAGATCGGGATGTCAGGTTTTCAAATACACCGGGCGTGAAATGCAATCCTGCCGTCGGGGCAGCGACCGATCCAGATTCGTTGGCTGAGGCGTACACCGTTTGATAATGCGAACGGTCGTAGGCTTCGCCGGGAGCTTCATCGCGGGCTTTGCGCTGGGCAAGAATATAGGGCGGCAAGGGTGTATGCCCGACGAGGTTCAATATCGATTCTGCCGATCCAGTCGATCCATCGGCCCCGCACACCAATACCTTCCACGCGCCCGGGCCTTCGGCGGGGAACTTTTCGATCAGCTCAATCACGATCTCTGTAGGATGATGATTGGCATCCGTCAGGCGATAGCGTTTTCCGGGTTTGGTGCGTTTGGCTTTGAGCATGACCACCCACACTGGTTGTTCGTTGTGGTGCTCGATCGAGTAGAGATACAACCCTTCGAGCTTGCCTCCGGTATTGGCAGCGTTTTCGCCAACGAGCCGAGCGGGGACGACGCGCGAACGGTTAAACACCAAAAGATCCTCAGGCTCGAGCAAGCTGGGCAGATCTGAAAACAAGCGATGTTCGAGCCGACTCGGATCAGAGCGTTGGACAACCAATAGCCGAGACGAATCTCTGGGCTCGACTGGTTTGGTCGCGATCAGCTCTTTGGGAAGCTCGAAATCGAGATCATCGGTTTGGATCGGCGCGGGTGACATATGCGGTGATGGTACGCATCGAGTCTGTTGCACCAACGCCACATGTCGGCATGACCCGCCAAGGAGTTGGGTTTCTTTCTCATTGTGGGACGCTTAGGGGTGTTCTTTTCGGACGCTCAGGCTCGGCATAGCTCGTGCAACATGTATGGGCGATGAGCATCGGAAGATATGAAAACTCGATCAACCCGCTCCATTTGGTGACACCAAATCGGACAGTGGTGCCGATGCCTAAGCCCTTTGATTCGCCTCCGGGCGTGGTGCCATTCCATCGGATGCTCCGATCTGAGAACCTCGCGCATACCACCGAAATCGAGCCGATCAAAACACCCCTTATCTCGCGTGGGGTCGATACATTCGAGTCGGTTGTCGGCCCAGCCCTGCTGCCCAAACTTGGCGAAGTGCTTCCCGTTGCACCGATCTCGATTGCGCCTATGAAAGTACAAGCAACCCATCAGGTGCAAGCCCCCGCAACCGGCCAGGTGTTGGATCTGTATCTCTGAGCGACATCGATCGCTAAGCCCATACAATCATGCTACCATACAACAGGCAAACACCGCCTGTTTGCTTTGCGTTTTTCATCGGGGACACCATTCATGCGCACACAATCGATTCTCGCTACTCTTTCGGTCCTCATTCTTGGTTCGTCCTTGCTGACGATGAGCGGGTGTTCTGTCTGGAACAATCGCCCTCGGCTGCGCGAGCAGAAGATCAGTATGAACGAACCTGTTTACAATGTGCCTCCGGTGATGCTTGAGATACTCAATGATCAACACCTTTTGATCATGCAAGCCCCTAACTCGGGGTGGTCGATCTTGATCAATCGCGATGAGCTGATCCCAGGTGGCAAACGGCTCTTTATCACCGTTCGCCGACCAGATCCGGCGTTTATGTATCCTCAGGCAATTGTCGAGAAGCGATTGCTCACCGATATCCATGCGGATATCGATCTTGAGGTGTATGTGCGATTGCTTGGTGCCGATCAGAAAACCAAAGGCCTTGGCTTTGGCAAGCTTACCCCCGTCGATCACTTTGAGGAGTAACTCCGAACGGTGACCAACAAACCAAAGCAACCAAGTCCCCCGCTGCCCGGCGATTGCTCGCCCACTGCGCGTTCGTTCTTGGCACTGACAATGGTGCCCGGGCTTGGACCAGTTCGGATCGCAAAGCTCATCGATGCGATCGGATCACCTGAGCAAGTGCTCAAAGCAACCGCTTCACAGTTTGCGCGGGTCAAAGGGATCGGGAACAGCACCGCGACGAGCATCGCCGAGCACCTGCATAGTTCGATCGAGAAGGTCGATCATGAACTCGAACAAGCAGCCAAGGCTGGGGCGTATGTCGTCTCGATTCTTGACCCGCACTATCCGCCGATGCTTGCCCAAACACCGAGCGCACCGCCGGTGTTGATGATCAGAGGGTATTTCGATCACACCACACTCAACAAGTACACCGTTTCGATCGTCGGCTCACGATCTTGCAGCGTCTATGGCAGCGAGCAAGCATTCCGCTTTGCCAGCGCGTTCGCAAGCGCAGGGCTCACGGTGGTTTCGGGTGGTGCCAAGGGGATTGACACCGCTGCCCATCGCGGTGCATTGCAAGCGGGTGGCAAGACAGCGGTGGTCTTGGGATGCGGGATCTCGCAGGTGTATCCGCCTGAGAATGCACAGCTCTTTGACGAGATAGTCGAACAAGGTGGCGCGATTCTCTCTGAGCTTCCGGTCAACACGGTGCCTGATGCCAAGAACTTTCCTGGGCGCAATCGGATTATTTCTGGACTCTCGCTCGGGGTCGTGGTGATCGAAGCGGGGCTCAAATCTGGAGCGTTGATCACCGCCAAGCATGCCTTGGAAGATCATGGACGCGAGGTCATGGCGGTGCCCGGACGGATCGACTCGGCTGCGAGCATGGGGAGCAACGCATTGCTCAAATCGGGTGCGCATCTGGTGACCGATCCGAGTGATGTGATTTCGATTCTTGAACGCGATGCGTATCATCTATACACGGGTTCGCATGCCCCAAGGACCGCCAATCCGGCCGTACCAATGCCCGAGCTTTTCGATCGGTCGGCTTCAAAGCCACAAACAGCACCAGACCCGATCGGCGATGTGGATGACGACACGCGGGCGATACTTGAAGCCTTGATTGAGCCTCGCACCGGCGATGAACTCGCCGAGATCATGGCGAGCGATACCGGCGCGATTCGTGCAAAGCTCACGATGCTCGAAATCCAAGGCAGGGTTCGGCGGGTGGGAAGCAAGTTCGAACGCGTCCGATAAAGACCTGTTCGGGTTCATTGGCCAAGATTGCGCATGGATTTTGTATGGGTTTTCTGACTCATATTTGGGGTTCGAGTGGTGTAAATTGCTGAAATCACTGCATTTCCCTTGCCGTGCGGCCTGTGATTGGCTATCTTATACCAAACAGACACAAGAGAAAGGTTCATTTTTTCAGGCGACGATACCCGATCAAACTAAAGACAACGCTCGACATGGGCATTGGATAGATCAGGAATTGAAGCATGAGACAATCAACTTTACAAAGCCGTGTTCGGCAGAACACACAGACAACTTCGACACTTTTACAACTCGGGCCCGGGGGCGATTTCGTTTCGGAATATTCTGATTCCACCACCGGCTCAGGAAAACTCACACGACGAGACGCGACGAAAAAAGACAATCGCCCACTTGGACGAACCGAGATCATCGGCTTGCTGATGGTGGCACAGAGACAGATCAGTTCACAGTGTGATCGAATCGCGACGGCGCAACGATCACTTGGACAACTTATTGGGACGACTTCGACACACGCGCAGACCAGCAGCAGCTTGAAAACTGCTCGATACCAAACCGCTCGAAAGGATGGGCAACATGAACCTCACACCCAAACAACTCCGCATTCTTCAGTTAATCCGCGATTCGCGTATTCGCCGTGGCTATTCCCCGACGATGCAGGAACTCGCCGACGAGATTGGCGTGAGCAAGGTCACCGTATTCGAACATGTCGAAGCCCTCATCAAAAAGGGCGCACTCGTTCGCGAAGCGAACAAGGCTCGCTCTTTATCGATCGCTGAGGGCGTTGCGGTTCCTGACGAATCGCGCCCACTCAAGTTCCCACTTGTGGGCAAAATCGCTGCGGGGTATCCGATCGAGAAGGTCGCTGACGCTGATGAGATTGACTTAGTTGAGTTCCTCTCGACCGTTGACGACGCCAGCTCGACCTTCGCATTGATCGTCGATGGCGAGTCGATGCGTGACGAGGGCATTCTTGATGGAGACCTGGTTCTTCTTGAACGCGCTCAGGTCGCCAACAACGGCGACCGGGTTGTTGCACTGCTCGAAGACGGCTCGACCACGCTCAAAACCTTCTTCAAAGAGGACGACCACATTCGGCTTCAACCTGCGAACCCGGACTTCGAGCCGATCCGCGTGAAGTTCTGCCAGATCCAGGGGATCGTCAAGGGCGTTGTGCGTCGGTACTGAGTTTTAGTGGATATCCAGAATATCAAAACCGTTTGTGCGTTGGACGCGAGGCGGTTTTTTTTACGCCCATGATGGCGCGGAGCAGGGGAAGTTCATTGGCGTGGGTGAGTTTGATATTGGTTGGATCGCCAGCGACGACAATGACTTGTTCGCCGAGGCGTTCGATGAGACCGGCATCGTCGGTTGAACTCAAGTTATCCTGGGCGTAGGCGCGGATGAGAAGCTCACGCTCGAAAATCTGAGGCGTCTGGATCGCCATTGCGTGGGCACGCTCGATCGCCCCACTCACCTTGAACATCGGAGGCTTGGCGCCATCGCCTAAAATCGCGGCGACTTGATCGACGCTAGAGGCGTCTTCGATGGGTTCTGGATCGATGCGTTTGAGGGTATCGCTGATTGGAACACCCGGAATCACGGCTGAGTGATTGGCACCTGCGTCGAAGATGCGGTCGATGAGTTCGTGGGTTGTTGCGGGGCGGGCAGCGTCGTGGATGGCGACATGGGTGCATGAGTCGTCAACGATTTCGAGTGCCGCCTTGACGGATTCCCAGCGGTGGGCTTTGCCCCCTTGAACCAGCTTCGCACCGAGCAACGAGAGTCGATCGGCGTGCTGGGCTTTGAAGGCTGCGAAGGCTTGTTCATCTGCTGGGCCGGCAACGATGATTTGGTCGACATCATCGCGGGTGTTGAAGAGTTCGATGGCGCGTTGGAGGACGGCCTTGCCTCCGAGGTCTTCGTCGAGTTTGGACTTGGGTGCGCCCAACACATCAAGGGAGTCTGTGCTTGATTGATTGAATCGCGATGATGAGCCGGCGGCCGGGATGATGACGGAGATGCGCATGAGCAAGGATATACATCAAAGAGGGCGGAACCCGAAGGTCCCGCCCTACACCCAAAACGAGAGGTGATCAAGAAAGTGATGTTGAGCAGTTTGTAGAGCACGCCCTGCGCGCGACGGGAGGGATTAGTTCGATCGGCGACGACGAGCGAAGATCAGCCCGCCGCCGAGGAGTGCGAATGCACCGCTTGGTGCTGGAACTTGCGTGATAGTGATGGTGGCGATGATATCGTTGGCTCCGAAAGCCGAGCTGATGGTTGCACCGTTGGCAGTGTTTGAACCAAAGAAGGAGTCAAGATAATCACCATCGCCTGCATCTGAGAAGAAGTTGCGGATGAGCCCTGACTCTGGAAGCGATTGCCCGTCATTCATTGAGAACGCTGCGTCGTTGGCTGCCGAGTTGAGTTCGGTGCCGTTGTCGTAGACATCGCGCCCAAAGATGTTAATGGTGATATCACCATTGAAGTTGCCAATAAAATCGAAGAGCTCATATGCGGTTGCGTTATCGTTACCAAAGAAAAGGTCATTGGATGGTACGATCATCGACGCGAACGAGAAGTATCGGTTTACTGATGCGTCGCCGACATCGAGATTGAATGTTGTTGATTCACCCGGCGAGTAGACGGGCGCATCGCCCATGAATGCGCTCGCAGCAACGGTTGCTTGTGCGCCCCCGGCGATACCCGCAGCGCTGGCTGCGAAGGCGTTTGAGAGTGGGCCGGTGTTACCATTTTCTGCCAGCGAAGTGATTCCAGCAAAGTTGTTGGCTGCAGCTCCTGCGTCGAAGCTATCGAACCCGCCGTTGTGTGCAGCGATCCATACTGGCGTAAAGAAGAAGCTTCCCGAGGACATCGTGTTCTCGATGGTGATCGAGAGAGTCTCGGCGTTTGCAGATGCTCCTGCGATGGCTAATACGGTGAGTGTTGAGATGAGTGTTCTTTGCAAATTCATAGTGATCTCCAGTTTGCTCATTGATGTGTGGTCATGTCTTGAGCGTTGTCGCCAGATATTGGACACGCGGGTGGCAACAATGCACACCGATCGCGCCGCTGCGCACTGGCATGCACAGCGTGAGTCCCCCTCTGGATTTATTGCATCATCACGAGATTGCGAAAGTCTTGAGCATGGTCTCTGTGATTTGGTCGGCGTATTGCAACGCGGGGCCTTTGAGTTCGCCCTCGTTGATCAGCCTGGGAATATTGAGTACGCAGCCCGTGAAGATCGCGACCGCGAGGTCTGGATCCATCTCACGGACTTGATTATTTTTTTGGGCACGAATAATAAATGATCGGAAGAGTAATCCTTGCTTGGTGTAAATCTCGCCGAGCGTGTCGGCCATGCGGTGAGGCATGAGCAGGACATAGGTAAACGCATCGCGGTTGCCATCAAAGTATTCGTAGGTGAGTTTGACCCATGCGCGGACAGCGTGCTCGAATGGGAGCTCGGTCTTGACGAGGACCGCTTTATCGCGGGCCATCTCATTGACGATGGTGGTGTAGGCGTCGCGGATAAGATCATCCTTGTTGACGAAGTGCTTGTAGACCGCGCCTTCGGTCACGCCGGCTTCGCGGGCGATGGTACGGATCGAGGCGGCATGGATGCCTTGACGGGCGCCGAGCCGAATGGCGGCATCGCGAAGATCGCCTCGGGTGTTTCTTCGGTTTGGACTTGTATTTACCATTTGTTCACCTTTGGTATACGACTGTTTACCACCTTCAAAGAGACAATACATCAAGATTTGAGTTTATTCCCCTCAATACGGGACTTTATCTGAGAATCATACAAATCGCCAATTTTGGCTCTAAATCCCCGATTTCGACATAAAAAAACACCCGCACAAATGCGGGTGTTTCAAGAGTTAAACTATGCCATCACGGGGCTTTACGGGCAACCTTTTCCGTAGAGTTCGAGGTAGGCGAAGACATCGTTGATGTCTAATGCGTTGTCTTGGGTCATATCTGCGAGTTGATCATCGCTGCTGTAGGCATTGATGAACTTGGAGATATCGAAGAAGTTGAGTACGCCATCGCCTGAGAAATCTGCGGGACATGATTTGAGTCCGTTGAAGTATCGGCGTGCTTCAGTAAACGCTTCAGGACCAATCGCCTGTCCCATATGACGACCCGGAAGGTCGTCTGCGGGTGGATGGATGCCGCCCCAGATTCGCGAGAGCGAACACTGATCAGAAGCATCTTGATAGGTCGCCCACTGGAGGACGATGTCCATCGATGGGCCATCTTCGAAGACGAGGAACTCGTTCATCGGTGCGACGAACTCGCCCATTCCGCCTGGGAAGTATGGCGTGCCGGTGAGCATGGTCATGATCTCGGCAGCACCGCGCGAGTAGGTTGAGTGTCCTGAGACATATCCTGCAAACGGCGGGGTTACAAAGCTTGGGCGTTGGTATGGCCACCAGTTTTCTGCGAGGATCCAGCCGACGCCTGCGACATCGGTATCTTCATTTTCGATGTAGTCTGGGCCGCGCCATGCTTTGAAGGCGATTTTGCCTTCTTCGCCAGCGAGGTGTTCGTGGCGTTCGCCAAGAGCTGTTGAATCTGCGGAAACGAGTTCGATCGCGCCATCGACGAGGTTGATGCCGTTTTCGTTGTATGAAGGCATGGAAGGATCTGTACATTGACCTTCATCAGACATATACCGCATCGCCGAGATTGGGCGGATGTAGTCGTAGTAGCCTTTGACCGACCATGATGCGATAGCGACATCGTGCATGCCCCCGCCCATGATGAGGTATGACTTCACATCCCATTCGAGATCGGAGATGATGTCGCCTTCGCCCATGAACCGTTTTTCGGTAAGTGGATGATCGGAGACATAGTTGAGCAACGAGAACCAATGCCCCGGAGGGGTTTCGGAATCTGGACCATCAGCCCAGAACTCTGCGAGGATTCGTCCATAATCGCCACGCGGGACGATTTGAGGCTCGTATGGAAGCTCGGTGACCGGGTTAATGTCGTATCCAGTGCCCCAGTCGCCGCCTTCGAGGTAGTTGTAATAATCATATTCATCACTCACTTGTGCGAGCGGAGCATTCCCGATCGCGCCTGGCGAGATATCGATCATCACGCCATCGGTTGGGTCGAGATGCGATGACCAAATGGCGACCATCTGGTTGCCTTTTTTGTATCGCTCTTCGCTGGTTTCGAAATATGGTGGCGGGCCAGGGTTGTGCCAGACAGACCATTCATTGCCATCGCGTTCGATGACTTCAAGATCGTTCTCGTTGAGTGAGAATGGGGTGACATCGCCCCACTCTGGGCTCAGAAAATCTGGGTAGCCGAAGGGGAATGGGTTGCCGGATTGATCGACAAAGAACTTGAGCGCGAGCGGCTGCCAGCGGTTTGGATCGATGATCGTTGGGTTGCCTGGGAAGTCTGGAAGCAATGGCGGGTTGAATACTTCGTAGTAGAGATTCTCGTATCCACCTTGCTCGTTTGAACCATCGGTGAGCCCGAATGCGATGATGGTTGCTGCGATGCGATTGCCAAGAGCTGCGGGTGTATCGCCAACAACGCTGGTGTTGGTTCTGTCATAGCCCATCGAGTCCATCATCATGTCGTAGCGAGGGAACATCTCGAGTGCTGCGGGCGAGGTGAGGAAACGATGGCGGAGGAGGCGGTACATCGCAAAGCTGATCGCTTCGTCGCGATCGGCAGCGATATTGTCCGAACTCATCTTCTCGATATGGAGGACCTGGTCGGCTTGCTCATCGTAAGCTGCCCATGCGTCCCACATCGCTGCGCTGGTGTGGTAGAGGTTGCGTGAGTGAATGGTCGGGCGAGCGAAATCTCGACGGATGGAGTCGAGCAGCTCATCGTTCCACTTGCGTGCGGACGAATGCTCAATACCCCGCTGAGCTTCGTTATCGGCGGATGTCTTTGGCGTGATATAGTGGCCGCGATGTGAATACGGATCGTTTTCGATGGTCTTGCTGATTGGCCCAGCAATAGCCGAGCTGAGTGTAACGGTGAGTGTGAGCCCGGCGCATGCTGCGAGCTGAGTGGTGATCCTGTGCATGGATATCTCCCCTTTGAGGTACAAATTGTGTGCGAGCACGATAACTATTCAAATCGTATTCTCTGCTTCTAATCTACACGATTGATTTGAAAACTCAAGAATAAACCGCCCATAATTCCAATCATTCCGTTTGGGTAGACTCTGTTTCCACTTGAGCAGGATTATGAGCCATTTGCTGGTATACAAGGGCGAAAGTTAACGATCGTTCTACTTTGTTTCACGGGACAAGTGCATCTATGTTAACCAAATTGTGCTCGGAAAGTTGATGAAACTGGTGTCTAGGCCGTGTTTGACGGCTCGTGTTTGATCACACACACTCCTCCCCCGGGCTTCCGGGAGAGGTGGCTGCGCAGCAGACGGAGGGGGTCTTGAAGAAGGCAATGGGCAATAGGAAATAGGCAATGGGGAAGAAAGAGAAGACCCCCTCCGCCTCACTTCATTCGGCACCTCCCCCGGAAGCCCGGGGGAGGAGAAAAGGATGGCGTTCTTGTATGGAACTGGGCCGTCAGACACGGCCTAGGCGTGCGTGTTCTTGTAGACCTCTTGGCCGCACTCAAAGCGAAGCTTGTTGATCTCCTCTATCGATAGAACTCATGCGTGTTTGGTGCGTAGAATAGGGAGTGAGCTGGGTTGATCTTTGTGCGTGTGCATTTGGATTGGTGTTGGCGAGCGTTGATTTTTATTCGGGGCCGAAGTGGCATTCGACCGGATAGGGAAGGCTTTGTGTGGCGAGTCGAGGAGCGTGTTAGCCTCGTAAAAAGTACGCAAAAATTTATCTGCAGAACCGCAGTACGCACTCGCAGCCTAATACAGGTTACGGATCACAGACATGACGCTTGATAGTGTCTGTGATCAAGATTATCGAGCTGGTCAATACCTGGTGTCTCTTGGGGTGTTGGCGAGGAGGTTTCGAGAGGCTGGACCGAAGCACAGGGCGTCATCTCCCGGTGCAAGGTCGAGATTAAACAGATGACTACACTCGTAGAGGCATATTGCTGACTATCCCGGCACGGGGGTTCGATTCCCCCCGGCTCCATTGACGATGGGTATCAGGACAATCGGTGTCATTGACAGACATCGATTGCCGTTCAGGAACGCTGGTTGTGGTTTTCTCTGTTTGAGATTGGCCATCAATCGCGACAACCCCAGACACTTCTGGGCATTGCTCGACCACCCCAACGACGCTTCTGGCGGTGCGCGAGGGCGATTGAATGACTGGCATCTTGTCAATGCTTCCTCGCAAGTCCAAGCCATCGGAATTGAGATAGGTATTGGCGGTGTGCTTGGGATCGCTGTGACGCATGAACCGCTGGGCATGGCGGAATGGAATACCCGCCTCTTGCATTGTCTGATTGAATGAATGACGCAAGGAGTAGAGACAGGCCGATTCGCCATGTGCGTTGAGTTTGGGTATACCTGCCCGCTTCAAGTCCTCATCAAGCGTATGACTGCCCATCCATATAGTGAACACCATGTCGTCTGGGCTTGCATCATCTGGTTTGTATTCACGCAACGCAGCGGCTAACCATTGAGGGATTGGATTTCGCTCTGGTTTCTTTGATTTGCTATTGCTATTCCGGTAAGTAATTGTTGGATTTGCTAGGTTCAGATCAAAGTCTGACCACCTAAACCCTTGCATTTCGTCTGTACGCGCTGCCGTCGCAAAGGCAAGCATGTAGATCATTCGCCTCCGAGGGCATGGACAGTGCTCTACGAGCCGATTGACCTCATCAACGGTGAGAGCACGCCTTGGCCTTCTCTCATTGCCCACCACGCGAGCCGGGCGAATACCCTTGAACGGATTCCGCTCGCACACCTGGAGTGTTATGAGCCAGTTCACAAAAGCGCTTGCAGCATTGAGATAATGATTTTTAGACTTCGCAGAGAGATCGACATCGCCCCGCCAACTCTCGTATTGAGATCCAGACAAATCAGCGATCCGTAGCCATCCGCATTCATCACACAGCCTACGAAGCATCGGGCCGATCTTACGGATCGTTTCAGGCTTGAGTTGGCGTGCTTTCATACTTGAGGTGTATTCCTCAATATACTCAACCAACGGCTTACCCGCTGCCTGTACTCGCTCATCACTCGGCGAGAGCCCTGTCCGTACCGCGTATTGATGAGCGATAATCTCTCGGAGTCTTTGCTCTGCAAATCGCTTGTCGCGGATTTTGAGGTTGATCTTGTGTTCTTGATTCTCATCTGGGAATCGGTAGAACCCGATGTAGTTGCCGTAGGGCTTACCGCCTCGGCGATACCGTTTGAGATAGCCAACTTCAGTATGAGGGCTGATTGAACTCATGGCATCCTCCTTGTGGCTTGCTCAATGAGAGTCGGAATCATCGATGCCCGGTAGACTCGCTTCCTGTGCTTCCCAACCCGCTCAGGCAGTGTCAATAGGCCTTCGGCGAATCGCCTTTCCATGCTTTTGACGCTCATACTTAGAATTACAGCGACATCCTTGATCGCTATCAATCGGTCTTCTTCTCTCCCAATAAACTCGGATCCCATTTCGATTACTCCTTATTCGCCTTTGTTTTATGTGTACTCCTATACCGTTTGCCTGCGTCAACCACATTTGCACCACCGTCTTGAATTCGTGTAAGCTCATCCTCGGTGAGTTGATCACCTACGAGCTTCGACATGACATTGAGGATTTGAGGGTTGTGTAGCAGGATGGCCATAACTCTACCTTCTATACCAGTTCCGACCTTCTCTAGCGTTTCCTCTTCATCTCTGGCACCGTTTCGAAGAATGCGCTCAATTGTGGCTGAGCGTGACTCTTCGCGAGCTTGTGCGATTGCATCGATGCGTTGGAGGACTGCTGGGTCAATGGTTACTGTGATTCGGTCTCTTTGGGCCATGCTCATACTATACATCATACTCTTTCGCATTTCCTCACACACCGCGACTTTTCTCGAAAAACATGCTTTGTCGCTCTATGACCTTGATTGTCGCAGTGTATTTATTCAATCACAGCAAAAAAATCGCACCCAATCAGGGCTAACCCTGTGGACAACCGTGCTCGAAAAATCAGTTGTTGGCGTACTGCCCGGCTATATCAATGAAGTTTTGGGCGTTTGCCTTATCCAAGGATTGTTATCAGGCTCAATAGTGACCCCTCGCCAAAAGTAGAAGCGAGGGTTCGGCCAATTATCAACAACCGCGAGGGGAAGCTACATGAATCCGTCACAGGGGACGCTGCGCACAAGATGCTCAAAGAATATGCGGCGAAGGTTGATGGGCTGTGCCTTCATGCTCTGAGAGCGACGGCAGCGACCAATGCCCTAGAGAACAAATCGGATATTGCGTTTGCGCAGAAGTGGCTCGGCCACGCGAACATCAGCACCACCAAACTTTACGACCGGAGAAGCTCACGGCCAGAGGATTCAAAAACATTCCTAGTGAACTACTGAGATAGCAGTACCCTGATAATCTAAACTCTTGATGAGCAGTTGCCAGCTTGATGAGCTCAGCTTACCTGCCTGGCCTAAATGACTTCCAAGCCAGTGGAATCGGCACACTTGATTCCAGTGAATACGAATAAAACTCTCGTGTACCTAGATCCGTTGCCAACTCTAGAGTATATATCCCATACTGATCAACATTAATTGATACCCCTTGAATATCCGTGTCTCGGCCCCACAGCTCCAGGATATCCATATAAGCATTAATGTACAAATCGGAATCAACTGGAAGATCAAATGTAAAACAAGATTTGTCGTACTGAAACTCATCGCCATCAACACCATGCACATTGTAGTACGATTGATCGGATATGATTTCACTTTGATTCACAAGAACTAATCTGTATATATTTCCACTGCATTTTTCAGCAGGAAATATTGCGTACATAAATTGGCTTGGCGTTGTCGTACCGTCTTCAGAAGACCATGTGTCAACCATGCCACCTGTTTTCAGTGCCAATACGCCTTTCATGAGATTGACGGCAAACACGGCTACACCGCAAACAACTGCAGCAATCAGTACGCCAACTATCAACTTAGGTTTCGATTTCATTTGTGACCTGCCCCCATATTCTGTACCACTCTCTATGTTAGGGCAGCGGCGTTCCTTTGTCCCATCAGAGGGCTGCGGAGCGTAGCGGAGCAGGCCTCTGATGGGTGATTGACGACCCGGGTAATCCGAGT
>JAJRPN010000015.1 GCA_024280755.1 Planctomycetota bacterium | reverse complement strand
TGGACCTCGGCCTCACGAAGCTTGTTGATGATCTGCTCTGCTGAATGCCGTTTCCTGGCCATGATTGTCTGCCTTCCAAATACGCCCATTCTACGAGGATACTCGCATAAGGAATGGACTAGTTATTGGGGGGCAGGTCACGCTCAGTGTCTGAGTTCAATAGTTTCAACTGTTGTTCCCTATAAAAATCACCCGACTGTTGCGCCGAATCAGCGCACCGAATCATTCCAATCGCTCCACGCCTGGATACGGAATCGGCGGAAGCCCTCGCTCCCGACGACTCTGATTCGCCTCAGCAACTAACCGCCTTGCATCGACAAGGCGACCATCCAGTAGAAAATCTCGACGCTTGGATGGTTTCACTCGGCTGCCAAGTTCATCAATTGCCGTTTTCAGAGGCCGCGAAGGCCAAGGATCAGACAACTCATTGGATGAAGGCTGTGACCAATCTGTCGGTGGCAAGACTACTTCTCCGGTTCCATCTATTGAGCCGCTGGAATCTGGTGGATTGTTGTCATTGGCGGGAAATCGATGTCGCCGCTCGCTATTTGTCCACGGATACACCTCATGCTCTTCACCATGACGGTCAATAAGAGTTCGGATACATTTCGGCGGAGACTCATCATAAAAATCCCGCAAGATCACTCGACCACCGCTGAGTTCCTTTATTCTGGCCATGATCGTGCCGTTGGGCACCCGCTCTCCGCTGATGTATCGAAGCACTGTGGTTCGGCTTTTTACTCCAAGCATTACTCGGAGCTGTCCAGGAGTCATGCCAGTTTGGTACATATAATCTGCTAATTTCATCCCACTGTCATAGCGTACCATTCGTTGCTGTAAAACCCAGTCCCCGCCCATAGTATGGGCTGCGTGCCATCACTATCGAGATTTAGACATGACGGCATACGACCGCACTCCATTTCTTCTCCGCTTGTCCATTCGTGCTGCGGATGCCCGTGTGGAACTGGCCGCATCGACAGTGCTTGATAAAGTCCGTCACAAGCTCTCGATTTCTGAACTCCCCCTCCCACTGCCGATAGACCAATGGATTGAGACACCACTTGGTTATGATTTCTCTATCGTGGGAAACGATGAGCTTGATCCCGATGTGCTGGGATTGGCTCGCCCAACACTGAATCAAATCTTGATTCATGAATCACTGCTAGAAAACGAAGGGCGATTCCGGTTCACTTGTGCCCACGAGTTAGGACACTGCATACTGCACAAAGCAATCGCCGAGGAACTGTCCGATGCCGAACTTCCACGCAGCGGAAAGGCATCCGCAATTGAACGCGAAGCAGACCGCTTTGCTTCATCCATTCTGATGCCATTGGACACACTCGCACAACAGCTTGCAGGAGTAATGCGAGACCATCAACTCAGTAAGGCGAGCATCGAATTTCTCCGGGGTGATGATGTCCGTACGGTATGGCTGTGGCGACGGTGCATCCTGCCTGCACTCTGCAATACCTATGGCGTATCACGGGCAGCAATGGCGTACCGATTCCGTGAACTCCGGCTCCCCGGCCAACGACGGGTTCTCAAGCCCTCCATGATCTCTCTCATGGTTGCCCCAGAAAAAGCCATTGCAGAACTACCACTTGATCGAATCACCGTGCGTGATGGCATACCGGTGCTCGAAGAATAATTTTCAGCTTTTTCGGAAATAGGTCTTGATCTCACTCTGAAACCCGTTAGCATGTATGCGAACAAGCAATTTCGCTTGAGAGAACATCATGCCCACAAAGCCATCCCAACCCATCGGTGAGATAATCCGCCAGAAACGCACAGAAGTGCTTATGGTTGGTTTGCGTGAAATGGCCAAACGGCTTGATATCGCCCCGGCACACCTGACCGACATCGAAAAGGGACGCCGTTCGCCATCAGAGGCCCTTCTACTCCGCATAGCGATCAAGTACAAAATGGATGAAGCCACGCTGCGTGCTGGTTGGGGCAAGGCTGAATCCGATGTAGGCGAGATCGCATCAAGCAACGCCACCAATGCTGCCAAAGCCCCTCAGTTGCTCAGAGCGGCCAAAGACCTCGATGCAAAGCAATGGGATGCTTTGATCTCTCAGGCCCGCACGATGGCCGACAAAGTCGCCCGCAAGAACACCAAACCACCCAAGTCGTAAATCTTGGATTATCCATTGGATTGATTTCACACAGACACAGTGTTCGCACGAATGCGAACAGACGGAGCAAGCCATGCAGTCAGATCACAACCAATCCCCCACCACCGCAGATATATCCGATCGCTGGCTCAGATGCAGAGATGTAGCCATGTTGCTGGCGATTTCCGAACGCCAAGTCTGGCGGATGGCCCAGAGCGATGGCAGGTCTCCACCGATCTTGGAACCAACACGCCTGCGAATGCCTGGGCGAACACGGCCACTGACCCGCTGGCGGCTGAGCGATGTTCACCGATTGCTCAATCCAAGCGAAGAGATTTGAGATTCACTTGTCGCACGCCAATTATCTAAACGAGGAGCGTACCAATGCCAAGGATTACGACACGCGAGCGACAAAGAGCAAAGCAAGCGGGGCGACGCCCTCGCTACCTGTGTACTTGGACTGACGAGCATGGCAAACGCTGCCAAAGACTTGCCTTCACCGACAAGAACGCCGCCACGCGATTTGAACTGGATCAACGCGACCGATCAAAGGCAATCAAAGCAGGCCTGATCGAACCAGAGCAAGAATCAATGCATGAGCATCGCACCGCTTGTATCTACACCCATTTGGATGCGTTTCAACAGCAACTCGCCCTTGTGGGCATTGGTGGCGGACGACGATCCAAGCCCACTGACAAATATGTCCAAAGCGTGCGAGAGATTATTGTTCGCTTCATCCAGTGGACTGGCCCACGATATTCAATGCCTGTCAAAGGCATCCAAGACATATCTCTAGAACGAGCAATCGCTTGGGCTGACAATCTCGAAACCCATGGCTGGACAACACCAACCGGCAAGCACAAGCCCTATAGCGGTCATTCAATCAATGCCTTCATCGGAACGCTTACCATGTTCACCGCATGGGCAGAACGAACAAAGAGAATCGCAAATGATCCGCTCAAAGACCTTGGCCGTCGCCGCACTTCCAAACTCCACACACAACGAACCCATGTCAGGCGATCCATTACGCCCGAGCAAATCGCTAGTCTGCTGGAAGCCGCAGAATCCAGGCCACTCACCGCAGCACAAACAATCAATCGTGGCCCACGCAAAGGCGAACTTGGTGCAAAGGTTTCTGATGAACGAGCTGCTCAACTCAAAACCAAAGGCCAAGAACGGGCAACGCTCTACCTGACACTGTTCTGGACTGGGCTACGCCGCTCCGAAGCCAAGGCGTTGGAATGGGGAGATGTGATACTCGATGCCCAGCAGCCGCTACTCAGGCTCCGTGGGCACACCACCAAGGCCAAGCGATCCGATGTACTCGCTCTCCATCCTGAACTCATATCACGGCTTGTTCAGTTGAAAGCATCACACGGCCCAGAAGTTTCCAATTGTGAGCCGGTGTTCACCACCATACCGAACCGCAACACATTCAAGAAAGACCTTGAAGCCGCAGGCATTGAAGCGGTTGAAAATGATCGCCACTTTGATATGCACGCTATTCGCGTATCACTTACCACATTCTTGGCCAGCCAAGGTGTTGGGCAACGCATCGCCCAAGCCCACATGCGGCACACCGATCCAAAGCTCACCGCGATCACCTACACCGATGCTGAGGCACTCCCAATCGCAGCAGCCATCAATACGCTGCCGAGTATTTCTCAGAGCAAAATATCTGGAAATGAAGCCGATCAGCCAGCCGTAGGTCGTGATGGCTCAAGCGGCGAGGAAAATCCGGCCGCTCATAGGCCGCTTTTGGGGGGCGGTTTTGGGCAATATGAGGCTTTACCTGTCACAAACCAAGGTGCAAAAAAAACAGAAGGGGCAAGTCGCAAACCCCTTACGGGGCATGACTTGTCACCTTCTGTCATAATCAGGGAGACAGGACTTGAACCTGCGACCTTCTGGTCCCAAACCAGACGCTCTACCAAGCTGAGCTACACCCTGCTGCGGCTACTACTGTAGCCCGCTTATCGTCATTTCTCGCCTCCGGGATCATCAAATTTGATCCCAGAGCCACTTTCCTCAACTCACAGAGGCAGTTCCTTAAAGACAAGGATCTTGGGCTTATCACCAGGCTCGATCACATTCGTCCGATCGATGACCATCAAATACCGCTTATGGACCGATGGGATCAATGGATCTTCCGGACGAAGATCACGCACATCAGACTCCTGATACCCCTGCACAACGAACCAGACCGCAAAGTAATCTGACCGGACACTGAGCATATTCAATACAGAGTTGGCCATCGAGATCTTCTCGGAGTAATCATCCGCCACGATGCCGGTGCCCAAGCCACTGAAGATCTGTGATGAGTTGGTGACTCTCCCCCCATCAGCACCGGCAGCCGCGCCAGACGCTTCGTCATCAAAGCCATACTGCTGGATCGAAAGATGCTTGAGCAAGTCCCAATGAGCTGCTTCATTGGTCTCGAAATCTGGATCAATTCGCACCGTGAGCAGTTCGCCAAGCGAACCAAACCCTGGCGTCGAGCGAATCCCGTCGATACCAGTCATCACACTCCGGTCAATCCGTAGGTTTGGACCCGCAGCCAAAGGTGTGCTTGTTGGGAACTCTCCACGCATGTTGTCCGCGTACAAAGCGAGATCGGCAGGCGCAAAGTTCAACGGGGCGTTGTGATAGAAGTTGACCACTCCACTAGGACCCGGATGCGATGCCATGATGGGTACGCCATACATTCGATCGCGATGAGCAATAATCGCAGCGGCCACATCAGGATTTTCATCCAACTTATCCTTGTTCAGGCTCGGCATATTGGTATCGGTGTACCTCTTGCCCCACCACTCATTCTCTTGCCCACTGGGACCTTCAAAATCGACCCGGCTCGGTGACAATCCGGGGAGTAATCGAAGCACCTCGACGGGAGCGGTGTTGATATTGATCGTACCAAAGGTTGCACGGCTCAGACGCATATTCTGAGTCTCTTGCGCTGTCGGCAAGATCGGATCTGTGATCTGAGCGATCGGTTCGATCGCACGAGCATGATCAATCACACCAAGCGCAATCGGTACACCCGTGCCGCGCAAGATATCACCCACAGGGCCAATCGTAAACTCTGGCTGAATGCCAGATCCTTCAAGATTCACATTGACGAACGGCACAAACCGATCAATCGCCAAATGCCCATCGTCGAACAGGGGAACCCGATCGGCCACGGCTGTCGAACTGTCATATGCATCCTTCCAGATACTAATTGCTTCATCTGTGCCGCCCGCATCAGGATTTTCATCAAATCCCAAAGCGATCGATATCGCTTCTGGGCCGGTCATCCATTCCTCAGCGACATACTCTCCAACATTAGGTAGAACAAAGGTTCGGGCTGGGTCGGGCGCAAACGCAGGACCGATCCCCCATGCCAAGAGCAAGTCCGCAAGACGCGGGGCATTGCTGATATGCGTGCCATCCAAGAACAACTGAGGCTGTGTCGTATAACTCGGATCCAGTGCCGTGTCGGTCAATGGAAGCGGGAAAGGAACAAACTTATCTGTTGATCTATTGGCAGCATCATTCTCCGCAGCATTCTGCGCGCCAGCCGGACCAACATCGCTCTTGAGGTGCGGCTCAAGGGCAATCGTCTGGATAATTTCTTCCCCAGAGCCATCCGCTAAGTTCCAGAACTCAATAAATGATGCCTGAATCTCAAAGTCGCCTTTAATCGTCGGCTCGAATCCAGGTGTATTGAGCGAACCGCCTTCGAATATGTTCTCTGCAATGAGATCCATCCCCGTAGGTATGTCCGCATTTTCATGCAAAAGCGGAGTCAAACTCGCATTGCTCTTGGAGCGAAGCATCCAAGGCGTGATCGTGCCGACCATTGGCTTATCGAGTGTATCGCTATCAACCCGGCGTTGTGTCTTCCACTGCGCCAGCGTGATGCCAGTGTTATCGTTTCGGAATACTTCTCCACCAATATCTTGGAAACCTTCTTGGTACGAGAAAGTATTCACGATCTCGATCGGGCCGTCGCCGCTGTTGAGCGTCATGGTCAACTCCTCTGTGAGTGTCATGCGGTCAACGAGCATGTCATTCTCAACCAAGTTGAATCTTGTCCTATTCGTAATGGTTGTGTCAGTCGTTTCTTCACCAGGCGTCACGATCTTCTTCCAAAGCCGAACCTCAAACTCATCGTTGCGTGAACCATCCGAAAAAATCGGCGTGCTCGCAACGGATTTTGCTGTTGGATCTTCCATAAGCCCCGACGCTCGGACGGTCTCGTTGACCAGCTTGCCATCGCGTGGATCAAACTCCATCATCATGACCGGATCATTCCAGCCTCGAACCTTGAACTGATGGTTCACCCATTCCTCTGCAAGCCCGGTCCATCCGCGACCATCGTTTCCGTCTGGGTAAGTGTCCTCATCGCGATCAATAGCGGGCCTCATGACCGGATATTGGAACCGATCATGCAAGTCCCCCCATCCCTTCATTGTGCGCGTCCAGCGATCGTCGGGGTTATCGCCGTCGGAGTTCAACGCCGGATTGGCGTCGATTGCGGTGTCTTCTGTAAAATCAAACCGCTTGTCGGCAATAACATAAAACACACGGGTCTCATTAGGCTCGAGCATCACATTACGAGATATAAAATCGCTATGAACACTCTGTCCCGTATAATTTCCCGCACCAAGCCCTGATACAGCAGTCCCAGGAATCATCCGACCACCTGAAGGCTGTGGATTGCCAGGCACAAAATCAGTAGTGATATTGATAAACGGATTGTTCGGTATATCAAAAGCCCTATCCGTTGCCGGATCATCAAGCTGAGTGTACTTCAAACCATCGACATGCCCCCGCGTTGGGTACCACTCAAGATACTGAGCGATTTTGTAGAATCGACCCGCAAACTCGATGTAGTAATCGAACTGATAGTTCGATGCCTGATCGATCATGTCATTATTATTGAACACACGCTGGCGTGTGAGTGCTTGGTCTGCACCAAACCCATTGCCGCCAAGGCTAATCCGTCGGTCATACGGATTATGAAGCTGAAACGCGAGGACCTGAATCAGATAATCATCGTTATCCAAAGCCTGACGCCCATCAATCGTCACCTTCCCGATTGTGTCGATCAGGTCGGTCGGATAGATCAACTGACCCAAACGAAGAACAGGATTCGACAGCCCGGTTTCGTCATAGTCAGCATCGCCCGTCGCACCGTTCTGATCTGAAGCATCGGTATAGGCATACAGCACCGAGACCTCGGTCAAGATCGGCATCGCCTCAATCCCATAGACATTCACCGCTTGACGGTTGACAGGAAGATTGCCGCTCAGCAAATAATCTACTGTTGGATCTGTATTTGGATCAAACAAGTTGCCCTGTGCAATACCCGGGTAAAGCTTGTAGCTGTCATCGTCTGGATCAGTAAAGTCTGAACTGTTCCATTCTGATGTTCTGATATTTTCATCTACAATCAGCGTCGCGATCGACGGGTCGCCATCGTTGTCGGCGATATCCTTCATATTCACCGCACTATGTGCCGCGATCCGCAAAGCCAACTCTGGGCCGCGATGCCCGTAGAAAAGTGTCGATGCAATATGGTCTTGGAATACATCCACATCTTCCGGCCAATAAGTAGTGTCCTGGATGAAAGGGGCATTTGTTCCATCGGGAGTATTCATCTCACCCGCCAATGCGCTTGAGTACAACCCAAAGAGCGCCGACGAACTCGACAACGCAGCATCCAAAGTTACAGGCGTCGACGCTTGGGTCAACGCAACCGCTTCTGATGGATCTTCAATCGCTTCCGAATACACCAAAGGCACCGAACCAGAGATCATCGTCAACTTACTGCGAGGCGTCATCGCAAAGTGGGCCATCGAGTTAAACGAAATCCGCCCGTTCACTTCGCGATAGTTTGGATTATCAATATTCGGACGAGTGCTTGGGTTTCTGAAGATATCAGTCAACGCGATCCCGTGCAAATCACGATCGAGTTCGAGCGGGCGATTGCTCATCAAAGGCCCAAACCGACGCGTCTGCATCGCATCAAGATCGCCACCAATCGCCGGGCTCTCGTATCGCCCGGTCGTCACGCGCTCAAGGCGCGAAGTATACTGTGGATCATTGAGCCCGTGATAGGTCAAAAGTTCGGTCAGATCATCAAGCCCGTACAACCCACTTCCATAAATGGAATCGCGTGACCAAACAACCCCCAAGTTGGATGGATCAAGTTGAGCCACCGCGCGATACTGCTCTACACGCTGCTCGGGGGTAATCATGCCGGTGCCAGTATCTGGGTTTCGCTCATACTCAAACAACGCCTGCCCAGAGGTTGATACAACACTCGCCGGGCCACGAAAATCATCGGTCAACGATCCACCAAGCTTAATCCCTTGACGAAGCGCATCGTACGCATAGCGTCCGATCAACAACGACGAAGCCGTATCGATCAGCTCACGCCCATCGATCCCAAGCTGTTGGTAGTTCCAATAGTCGGTCACATTGCGAACAAACTCGATCTGTGGATCGGGTGCTTGTGTGCCATAGTTTGGCTCGCCATCAGCATTTCGCAAATACGGACGATGCGTCCATGCCAGCGACAAAGGCTGATGAACTTCAAAGCCCGTGTAGTTATGAGCCGCATCTTGCATGGTCAACAACCGACGCAAATCGACATCAGCAGGTGTAAGACCAAGCGGAAAATATAAGTCTGGATCACCCTGGACAAAGCTTGGTGAAACCAACGAATCGGTTGCTGTATTCACATTGACTATCGAAGAAAGATCCACCGCGCGGGCCGCGATGAAGAATCGATATTTATCATTATTATACAGAACCTCGATATCTTCACGAGGCTCAGTTACCCCCGCACCACCACGGTTCGCGTCGCGGGCGGCGGTCAGTTCGAACCAACGAGAATCCGCCATCCCATCGCCATCCGCGTCGGCATACTGATACACCGGGAAGTCTGGGTCGGCCCAACTTGAAGTAATGCCATTACGGTTCACTGTCTCAAACGGCTGATTGATCGGCATGAACATATACCGCTGATACATCGTCCACACCGCAGGCGTGATCATAAGCTCGCCCGAAGGGATCACACCAAATATCTGATCTGCCTGATTTTGTCCTGGGAACCAGTTCCAGTTTTTATCGACAGGATCAAACGCCTGAATCTTTGACTCAGGATCATCTACTAACTCTTTCTTCCAAAGCGAAAGATACTCACTCATCCGGCGATACCGATCGCCGTTGGAATCGATCACCACCCCGGTCCCCGGCTCGGCTCCAAAGCTCCCAAACGAGTTCCCATTAAACGCAACATTCGGACGCAGGTTAAACAGGTTCACAAATCGGCCATCAGGCGCAAAATTTGAAATCTGAAGCCAGTCCCGATTGTCCATAAAGTTCTTCGCATTGGGATGCGAGTCATTATTGAGTTCATAAGTCGAAAACGGACGATCTGCATTATCAATCCCGGGAATCCCAAGATAGACAGGAGTCGTCGAAGCGAGCCAAGGATCAGAAGCAACACTGCGATCTCTTGCCAGCGACAACCCGGTGAGTGAATGGAGCCGCCCGCTGGGCGTGAACAGCTCAGATTCAAAGCCGGTATCTACTTCAGATCGGCGTGTCCAATCGGTATACGGCGCATCGGTAATCTCGCGTCGAGCGAACGGAACATTCGCGTCAATGCCGTTCCACTGCACCAACGCATCGAGCCGATCTCGTGCGATCTCAGAGCTGATAAAATCGCCAATCGTGGTCGAAGTATCTTTCAACTCATTGAGTGCTTTCAATGAGTTGGCTGTCCGACGATCGGTTCGCCCGATCGCAAGATAGACCACCGCAAAGACCGAAATAAGCGCAAGCGTGCCAATCACGATCAGCAACGCAGACCCGGTCCGTGTCGGTGTTGATCGGGCAAGTGATCTGTGCGCACAAAGGCTGCACTGGGCATTCGGGTTCATAGGTGTTGCTTTAACTTTCATATCCATCTCCTCGCCCAAACTGCTGGGCGATGCGCACCGCTCGGGTTATTGATCAGCCTGTCATCCTCTGCACGGTGCATGCAGCGTTCCATTGGCCAATCGTCCCACACTTCCGTCCCGTCCGTCCCAAATAATCTATTACTCAAGCTCTGGAAGCTTGAACACGATCTGATAAGTCTGTTCGACATCACGATCAATCGGATCTGCCAAGTTCATCGTGATCCGCACAAACTTAGGCCATTGCCAGATCGCACCCGGCTCAGACGCCCGTGTATTAAACCCAAAGGTTGCGATCTCGACATTGCTTGGATTCCCGCCGCCCATCACGCCAGGTCGCCCGACGACAAGCTCTGAATCCACACCACGAGATCTCTTCCGAGGCGGCGTATACGCAAAGTCATCACCCGCTTGTACTGTACTGCGAGCTGTATAGAGTCTCGCAGCCAACTCGTCAGAGTTGTCCGATTTAATCAACCCATCGCCATTGGTATCAATATACCGATCGAGCCCGTACCACATCAACTCTTTATACCCGGGATCACCAGCCACAAGATTGTTATTTACAAAGCCGTAGGACCATTCAACAATGAACTCGCTACAACGAGGAATGAACACCGATGCACTGAGCATCTCCTGATTCGCCTCGTCATACGCCCGCTGATTTCTTTCGGCATCCGTGTTTGGATCATCAGTAAACATCAGCCGAGTCGGGATATCTTCATAACGAACACCCGATACGAACTGCGGGTTGCTCCCGTTGAGATCCCATCGGCTTGGCAACGCATCGAGCATCCACTTACGAATCCGATCGCCTTGAAGCGTACTCCCCGGTGCCCAAACTCCAGAGTCCGTTTGTTTACCAAGGTTGATCGACAACGCATCGGCTGGCCTGGGGCTTGTAGCAGTATTAATCCAGAAATCATTTTCAAACTCATCGCGTGTCTTGGTCACAGGCAATTCGTCGCCGGGGAGGTAGTTAAAGTAATCTGACGGTTCCATCGATATTGGCAATGCCTGAATCGTGCTACGAATCGTGGCGAGATCTTCAGTCACGACATCCACCATGCCACTCACACGATAATGCGGGTTCGGATCTAAGAGTACCGGACCACCGGCTGCACGATCAAACAACCATCGATGGTTCTTTGTGCCATCAGTCCCGCTGAGTGAAGTAAAAATACTCCGCCCTGCTGGCTGAAGCGCGATCTGGCGAGGCGAGTCTTGCAAATATGGACGCTCGCTCCGATCAATACGATTCTCGCCAAACACCTCAGACGCCACGCTCTGCCCAGCACCCAATGGATTCACCAAAAGAGTCACCTGACGGAGCAGCGACCAATCGCGTGCAAACTCGTTGGGATTAATTTGCCCAACGGTGTTCACACCCAACCGGGTGTCAAATAGGCTGTCAAAATTATTGTCCCAGGGCGCAGGATTAAAGAAAAAATTGGTTGGATTATTGACACGAACCAAATCTGGACGACGCTTCTGACCATGCCCGTAGTAAATCGCAGCTTCGCTCGAAGTCGCGAGCATATCCGAAGAGATCGCACGCCG
Source organism: Planctomycetota bacterium (assembly GCA_024280755.1). GTDB lineage: Bacteria > Planctomycetota > Phycisphaerae > Phycisphaerales > UBA1924 > UBA1924. The sequence goes on along the minus strand of JAJRPN010000015.1, from coordinate 24,483 downwards.
AGCTGATTCAAAATCGCCTCGGCGGAAGAACATAATCTCATCGCTCCGACGAATCCGTCCATCGCCATCAGAATCGCCAGGATACAGATCAATATCAATATTGGTCTTCTCGCCGCGATAGAGTTGGGTATCCCAAGATTCATTGCCGCTCTGATCTCGCCCTAAGCCATAGCTCGCGTTTTTGTTGACAATCACCAAAAACCCATCACGGGTCATGTTTTGAAAGTCTTCGCGCATTACGCGTTCAAGACGAGCCGCGAACTGGTTGAGTTCGGAGAGCTTGCCTCCCTTCGCAACGGTCTTACCGACCGAGTTAAAAATGGTCGCCACACCAACAGTCAAGACCACAAGGATCCCGATCGTGACGAGCAGCTCGATAAGCGTAAACCCGTTCTTACGCGTGTTCATTTGTTGCACAGAACCGTTCATTGGCCCTTGCATCGAACTCTTTGAATCAACTACTCGACTCATCGTGATTCCTCCAGCGTCACCACACGGATCGTCACCGGAGTCCGAGGCGTAAAGATCACTTGACGCACCCAACTCGCTCGCTTGGCGTCAAAGTCTCTATTCGTTGTATTTGTATCTGGACGAACATCATCAGTATTCGCCCCCCCTGCATTACGGAAAACAAACGGGGGATCAACCTGAACTACCCGATTCTGCCCGGTCACTTGACCAAAGATCGGATCACTCGCATCCACCCTCGGCATGCCCACCACTGTCCGCACAATACCTGTATTATCGAGCAACTTCTGCCCAATCTTGGTTGCATATCCAACCGAAGTATCGATCCCAGTACCTGCGCCATCTTTAAAGATCATCCAATCGAGATGCTCTTCATAGACCTCGACTTTAAGGGTCTGGATCGCGGCATACACCATATCTGGATTGAGCCCATCATCTGGTCCGATTCGTCCGTTGTTACGATCGAGGGCAACAGGAAGCACCGGATCGCCCGGCAAGTTTGCTGGCGATTGAAAGCGTCCGCCGGTCAGCATATCGCTCAGTGAAAGTTCCTTAGGAATCCGAATCCGAGCATCGATCCGACGCACGAAAATTGCCGCCTGAAGCCGATCGCCCGAAGGCTCACGCCGAAGTGCGATATCCCAAACATATTTGGGATCTTTACCAGAATATGGCTGCGGAAAAACCCTTGCTGAAACTGGAATCTGAGCAAGATGCCTGTTTGTATCAGCAATCGCAATCGTTGTATTGATAGTTGACCCGTTGGAGTTAAAACTCCAAAGCCCCGTCTCTGAGCCAGCGAACTCGGTCGCAATTCCAGTCAGATCTACAAAGCTCGGCACCGGCGAGGTCCAAGTGGTACCAAATGGACTCGGAAACGCCGCTCCAAATGCCGGTACGACCCATTCATAAGCATATCGCTCATCGGCTAGCTCGTTCTTTCGCCCAAAGTCTTCGCTGAGCAATGCAAAGTCAATGAACTCACGGTTCGAGATCAATGCCTCAGCCACGCTTGCAGTATTCGCTCCTTCGATGACCTCGAACGAATCTCGCTGCTCGGCGATTACCGCCGGGAAGATTGCTCCAAGCCCAAGCATGCCAATAGCAAGGACGAGAATCGCGATCAACACCTCGATCAGTGTGAAGCCGCGTGATGTGTTGTTTGGTCTGGTGACGATTTTCATCGGAGCACCTCCTGGAGTTCACCTGTGTAAGACTGGACCATAAAGATCCGTGACCCCGGCTCATCATCAAGATCAAACTCGGTATCCCCAACGAGAGCGAATGTAGTATTGCCATCAATCCAATAATCTATCTGCTCAACCAAGTCGCCTTCATTGAAGATGGCAAACAGGGAATCATCAAACTCGATCTTCGCGTTGGGATCGTTCTGATCCGCAGGAAGATAGATCGTCCGTGTTGTTTGGTTGAGCCCACGAGCGAGCACGCCGATCGCGAGTTCACGCTCGTCATAGAGCGCCAAGCGTGTCACCGGCTTCACCAAAATCGTATCGTTCGATGCAGTGCCAATCAGCTGAAGACGCAACTCCTCGTCATCAAGGCGATAAGCATTTCCATCGTCTGTCAAATCTGGTGAGTCAACAATCCGTGATGCCCAGACTGCGATATCCTCGGTCAAATCAACTCGAAGCGTACGCTCATAAAGCGTCGGATCACCATACGGCCGCTCGCGGCTATTGCGTGGATCCACAAACAATGCCGAGTTCGTATCGCGACTTACCACACCAGTGCGAGCATCAAACAGAAGCATGAACGACTGACGAGCGGTGGGCAACGAAGGATTAATCGCATCTAAGCCCCCATCAATCGCCCCGCCGTTGACTTGTGCATTGTATGGAAAAAATCCTGTTTCTGGGAAGAGCCAATGATCGGTGTCCTTGATGAGACTCGACTCATCATCGCCGCCATACGCCGACCAGTTGTACCAATCCGCTCCAAGATCACCCGCAGAGTCGCGATCCAAGAGTGTTCGTGATGGCGCATGCCCACGAACCATCCAGAACTCGGGAAGCTCAAGCACCTCGCCAGCAGCTGCGGGAACAAAGACGGCCCGATCAAAGTATGGCAAATCGCCAAGCTGCATTGACATGCCAGTGCCGGTGCCTGCGGTTGTTGGTTCACGAATAACACCAATCTTAATCGCAGGAATAATCTGCATCTTGCCGACCTGCGGGTCATATACAAAGATCACAGCACTGTCTACGCCAGAACGAATCGCCAAATCTCGCGCCATCTTTGAAGATGCCTTGAGCGCGTTGGCTGCCAACGAACGATTCGAAGAATACGCCATTGCTTGAAACGCCGGGACAGCGATTGTCAGGATCACAAGCCCGATCACAATCACGACCATGAGTTCAACCACCGTGAAAGCACGATCCAGCCCGAAGCGTGTGTCGTATCGGCTCCTTGTTTTTTTGATCTTTTGTACCATTAGTTTCCGATCTCCACAGCGTTATCAACCCACACACTCTTCCGTAACGCCGCGATCTCATTAACATCTGTCGGCACAGTGCTCACCCCTAGTGTTTTGGCGAGCAAATCGATACTCTCTGTCCCAAAGAGCCGATCCGGGCCTGCGCTGATAATCGCAAACCGTGCCTCACGAAGCTTCATGTTGCCCCCGGTCAAATCGAGATCATCCAACATCGCCGGATTATTTTCCATCTGTGAAAGCACAATCGGATCAATCAAAATCGGAGGCAGATTGAAATCGAGCTGATCCTCAACGACCAACTGACCAGTATCACTGTCGAATCGCCCACGCTCCCATCGGTAATACCGAAACGCCGTCCCAAAGGCATCGACAAGCGATACCAATGAATCTTTGATGCGAGCATCCGCATAAAAATTGAATACATCATCATAAGATGGCGGAGCCGATGTCCCAAGATCATGTTCAGGAACTTCGTTAGGTTCAACATACTGAACCGCAATACGCACGCCCGGACGATCTACATCCATCATCGGCGCAAACCGCTCACCCGAAGACCGGAACCCAACAGGGTAACCAACGCCTTCGTAGGTGCCGTCGATCGCAGGGCGAACAAACCCAGGCCCACGCACACCATCGATATCACGATCGAGCGCACCAGTTAGGTAATATGCCAATGAATATTTGCTATAGCGACGATCTTCCCATGCACCATCAATATCCCACCCAGAGCCATTCGCCAGCTTGATCTCATCCGCTCCCGAACCCTCACGGCGACGGAAGAAGTTAAAATCTAAACCCTCAGACCAAACAACTACGGTATAGATAACAGGCAAGGCTGGATCTTCGTCGTGCCTAAGGAGCGGGCCATCAATTGGTGAATCTGTCGGATCAACCCGAAGTGGACGATAGTCATCATCCCCCGCACTCACGCTAAGCCCATCATGGACCAAAGGCGGCAAGAATCCAAACTCGTTACGAAAGTTCACCACAGACTGCGCCAAAGCAGAAGCCGACCGTTCACTCGCCGAACGCTTGGCCGTGATCGTTGCGCGATTCAACGCCGCGAACACCATCGCCATGATCAAAGCGATGATGGCGATCACCACTAGGATTTCCATAAGCGTAAAGCCGGGTCGGCTCATCTTATTGGTGTGTTGTTTGCGATTGACCATCTTGATCCTCATCCGTTGCGTTTCTGTTTTCACATGGCTCTGTATTCGTCTTCAGTGCCCAAAGCTTGATTTCCCCGTTGTTTCTTGAGTCCTTATCCAAGCGATTCGAGCATCTTGATCATCGGCAAGAACATCGCGACCACGATCGTACCGACCATGACACCAAGCACCACAACCATCAAAGGCTCGATCAGCGAAACCAATGCCGCCACCGCAACATCGACCTCTTCGTCGTAGTTATCAGCGATCTTCAAAAGCATCGCATCCATCTCGCCGGTCTCTTCACCAACATCAATCATGTTGACCACGATCGCGTCACAAGTCTTCGATTCACGCAAAGGCGTTGCAAAGGTCTCGCCCTCACGAATCGAGTCATGCACATTCGTCAGCGCCTTCTCGAACACATGGTTGCCCGATGTCTGAGCGGTAATCGTCACCGCTTCAAGAATCGGAACACCCGCACTAATCAGCGTGCCCAATGTTCGAGTAAAACGAGCAATTACAGTCTTGCGGATTAGTGTGCCAAGCACAGGCACCCACAAAACCGTCGTATCAAACACCGCACGCCCCGGAGGCGTCTTGCGGATCAACTTATAACTCATCCATAAGATTGGACCACCAAAGACAAGCACGGCCCAACCCGGCACCATACTCCCATTGCCCGCCACCCATCGGCTGGTATTAATCAACGCCTGGGTCAAACCCGGAAGCTCAATACCAAAGTCCAAGAAGATCTCTTCAAACTTCGGGATGATCAAAAGCATAATGCCTGTCAAAATCGCCAAAGCAACAAAGATCACCACGATCGGATAGACCATCGCGCCCTTGATTTTTCGCTTGAGCCGCTCGGCCTTCTCCATGAACTCGGAAAGGCGCTGGAGGATAACATCAAGCACACCACCAATTTCGCCCGCGTTCACCATCTTCACATAGAGATGATCGAATGCCTTGGGAAACTTCCCCATCGATTCACTCAACGAACTACCGCCTTCAACTTCCTCGGTCACACCCAAAAGAATGTTCTTGAGCAGGCCCGGCTTCTGCTGGCTTTCAAGGATTTGAAGCGAACGCAACAACGGCAAGCCCGCATCCTGAAGCGTCGAAAGCTGACGCGTAAACAACGCGAGATATTTGGGCTTGACACCGCCAATGGAGAAACCGCCACCCTTCTTTTTTTTCTTAGGCTTAGCCGCCTTCTCAGCAGCCTTGTCGGCCTTGTTTGAAGACTTCTTGGCCTTCTGCGCCTGGACAGAAGTTGGGAAATATCCCTGCGACTTAATCCGCTGGATCGCCTCTTCAGAACTCGATGCTTCCACCGTGCCCTTCTGTGTTTTGCCAGATGCGTTGAGTGCCTGGTAAGTATAAGTTGCCATAGTCGTCTACTCCTCGTCCCAATCAACGCCTCAAACAAAGCCGGCGTTGGTGTCATGCTCAAATAGTTCAATCCAAATGCTGGTCATATTACTCGCTGCTACTCATCATCAAGTGTCTCGCGAACAACCTCATCAATCGAAGTCACCCCTTCATAGAGCGCCATCAAACCGTTCTCACGCAATGATCGCATCCCCTTCTTGCGAGCAGCGTTGCGAAGCACGGTGGTGCTTGCCTCGCTCATCATCAGATCACGAATCTCATCATCAAAGGTCATAATCTCAAAGAGTGCCATTCGACCCTTGTATCCCCCACCAACACCAGCAGCACTGCCAGGGCGATAGAACTTCTGACCCGCAACATCATCCGCTCGCAGCGCCAACTCCATAAGCTCTTGCTCATTTGGAATGAACGATTCCTTGGTCTTTGGATCGAGTGTTCGAACAAGCCGCTGGGCAACAATGCCCTCTAGGGTCGCTGTCAACAAGAACGGCTCAATCCCCAAGTCGACCAATCGAATAATCGAACTCGGTGCATCATTCGTATGCAAAGTCGAAAGAACCAAGTGACCAGTCAGCGATGCCTGCACCGCGATCTGAGCGGTTTCCAAATCTCGAATTTCACCAACCAGAATCACATCAGGGTCCTGACGCAAGAACGATCGCAGCGCCTTGGCAAAGGTCAGCCCGACCTCCGAGTTCACTTGAACCTGGCACAGCCCGTCGATGTCGTATTCAACAGGATCTTCAGCCGTCAAAATCTTGGTCTCAATATCATTGAGTTCAGACAAAGCCGCATAGAGCGTCGTGGTCTTACCAGAACCCGTTGGCCCAGTCACGATCACAATACCATTGGGCTTGCGGATCAAGCCGCGGAAGTTCTCAAGATCGTCCGGGCGGAACCCAACACGATCGAGCGAAAGCTCAACATTGCCCCGGTCAAGCACACGCATTACACATGACTCGCCATAGATCGTCGGCAAAATCGCAACACGAAGGTCAACAGGATTCCCGCCAACCGTCAGTTCAATACGCCCGTCCTGAGGCAATCTTCGTTCCGCAATATCCAGATTCGCCATGACCTTCACACGACTCGTAATCGCGGTTCCCAAATGCTTGGGTGGCGGCACCATCTCATACAGCACGCCGTCGATGCGATACCGCATCTTGAACTCATGCTCGAATGGCTCAAAGTGGATGTCCGATGCACGATCGCGGATCGCCTGGAGCAATACCAAGTTGAGCAACTTAATCACCTGGTTATCACCAGCAGCATCCATCACTGCATCAAGGTCGATCGACTGATCCGAATGCGAGGTCAGCTCTTGAAGATTCTTATCTGAAGCCAACGCATTGACCACATCCATCATCGACTCGCTCGTCGCGTAATGCTTCTCAAGCAACGCATCGATCGACTCAGGTGAAGCAACTACCGCCTCGACCTTGGCCCCCATCAACAAACGAAGGTCATCGACCGCCTGGAAGTTATCTGGACTCTTGATCGCAATCTTGAGTTGGCGAGTCTTTGGATCGTACTCGATCGGCACACAGTGATACGCCTTGGCATTGTCCGCCGGGATCGCACCAATAGTCTCCTCATCAAGTTCATAATCAGCAAGATCGACATACGCCATCCCCGCCTGACCCGCGAGGGCTTTGGAAACATCAAGATCGGTACAATACCCCAACTCTTTGAGGATCTCACCAATGCGCACCTTGTTGGTCCGCCCTCTCTGGATACCAATCGCCTCGTGAACTTGTTCGCGCGTAACCACCTTGAGCTTGGTCAGCACACGCCCGAGTTTCCGGCCCTTGAGTTCAGATGGTTCCATTGATTCACTCCGATCGGGCGTCTTCGCCGATGGTCGTAGGCTACGCCCACGATAAATATGTTCGCAGATAATTGGACACAGGTTCTTGAAAACAGCCCGATTTCAAAGGCTTTATTCGTAGCGACATGTAGATAGCGATGCAAGGCCCCGCCTCTTATCACTCGCTTGTATGGTATAAATCACTCTTCTGGCTCAACCGCTGCATCAGGATCATCCATTTCTGGACGGCCGATAACCCCGCCAGCTTGATGAACCTTATCCCGAAGATCGTTCTGATTCTTACACTTGTCGATCATTTCAATCGCCGAGATCATGCCTTGAGAGTACAGCGACCACAGGTGATCATCGAGCAACTGCATGCCATACTTCTTCCCGGTCTGGATCGCAGAGTCGATCCGATAACTCTTGTTATCGCGGATTAGGTTGGCGATCGCAGGGGTTACCACCAAGAACTCATACGCAGCGACCATCCCCTTGGTATCAATCCGCCCCATCAGCACCTGAGACAGCACACAGACCAAAGCGGTCGAAAGCTGGACTCGAATCTGGTTTTGTTGGGTTACCGGGAACGCATCGACCATACGGTCGATCGTCTTGGCTGCACCAGTGGTATGCAAAGTCCCGAACACCAAGTGACCCGTTTCCGCAGCTCGCACCGCAGCCTCGATGGTCTCAAGGTCACGCATTTCACCCACCAGGATCACATCGGGGTCCTGACGCAACGCTCGGCGAAGAGCCTCAGCAAAGCTGGGCACATCGTTGCCGACCTCGCGCTGATTCACTATTGACTTCTTGTGCTCATGGTAATATTCGATCGGATCTTCCATCGTCACAATGTGGCGATCCATCGTCTGGTTGACATAATCGATCATCGTCGCCAGCGATGTCGTCTTGCCCGAACCTGTTGGCCCGGTCACAAGGAACAACCCACGAGGTCGGCGGATCAGATCCTTACACATATCGGGCAGCCCGATCTGATCAAAGGTCAAAAGCCGATTGGGGATCTGACGAAGAACGATCGCGATATCGCCGCGTTGACGAAAAACAGACACACGGAACCGGGCGGCGTCGCCATAAGCAAAGCCAAAGTCGGTGCCGCCTTCTTCTTGAAGCTCTTGCTGATTGCGTTCAGGCGTGATGGATTTCATCAACGAGACCATGTCGTCCGAATCGAGGACTTTGGTCTGCAAGTTGCGCAATCCGCCATTGAGGCGGATCGTCGGCTGACGCCCTGTGGTCAGGTGAAGGTCAGACCCGCCGGTCTTCACGACCGTATCGAGCAATCTGTCAATTTGAACTGTGGACATTGTTCACTACTCCTGTTATCTCAAATCCCAACTCACAAATCAATGGATCATGAGCGGCTGGTTTTCTTCTGCTTATTCTGACTGGCTTACACGGGCGATCTCTTCTGGCGTGGTGACGCCCTTGAGTACCTTGAGCCGTCCGTCTTCGACAAGTTCTTTCATACCCGCAGCGACCGCAGCGATACGAATCTTCGATGCCGGCGCCTGCTGGAAAGCAAGTTCGCGGATCTCAGCGTTCATGATCATCATCTCGAAGATCGCTTTTCGCCCTTTGTATCCGCCAGGTGCTTCGTCACAAGATACAGCTGTATAGACCTTGCCCAACGCATCTTCTGCCGACAAATCGATCAGATTCAGGTACTTGTGATCAAGCTCTTCTTCGGTTGCCAATCGCTTGCTCTTATACAGCACACGGATGAGCCGCTGGGCCATGACCGCCTGAATAGAACTCGCGACAAGGAACGGCTTGATCCCCATGTCAATCAATCGAGTCATCGCACTGGGCGCATCATTGGTATGCAAGGTCGAGAACACCAAGTGACCAGTCAAAGCCGCCTGAATAGCGATCTCGCCCACTTCTTTGTCTCGAATTTCACCGACCAGAATCACATTGGGAGCCTGGCGAAGCATCGAACGAAGGATCTCGGGGAACCCGAATCCGATGTTCTCACGAACCTGACACTGATTGATGCCATCGAAGTTGTATTCGACCGGATCTTCAGCGGTAATGATCTTCTTGTCTGGACGGTTCAACACATCAAGTGCTGAGTACAGCGTGGTGGTCTTACCAGAACCGGTAGGCCCGGTCACCAAGAAGATGCCGTTGGGTCGGCGAATGACCCGGTTAAATGTTTCAAGATTCTCTGGCTCAAAGCCAAGGTTCACAAGACCAATTCGGACCGCATCAGGACGCAAAATACGAAGAACGACCGACTCGCCGTGATACGCAGGACACGCCGACACACGGAAGTCGATACCCACCTCATCGACATAGATCTTAATTCGACCGTCTTGAGGCACTCGCTTTTCTGCAATGTTCATCCCGGCCATGAGTTTGAGTCGCGAGAGAACCGCGTTCTGCATGCGTTTGGGCAAGTTGTCGCGTTCGATACACACACCATCGATCCGATACCGCAGACGAACACGATCGGCCATCGGCTCAATATGGATGTCACTGGTTCGGTTGCCGACGGCTTCTTCGAGAATCCTGTTCACCAACTTGACCACCGGCGAATCTTCCGAAGACACATCAATCGAACGGTCCATCGAGCGATCGAGCGAGCGATCAATCGAGCGGTCGATCGAATCGGTCACCAATGAGCCGCCATCGGTCATAGATGGTGCATTCGAGACCCCAGGGACCGCAGGCGAGCCTGCGCTGCCACTGTCTATATAGTTACGGATCTGCGATTTGGTCGCAAGCATCGGCTCGACATCCATATTCAGACGGAACCGGAGGTTGTCGAGCATCTCCAGATCCATCGGATCATGAATCGCCAGACGCATTTTGCCTCCCGATTTACCGAGCGCGAGCACCAGATGCTTCTTCATCACGGCTTTGTCGAGCGCGTCATCATCAATGAGCTTGGATATTCGCTCATTGGTGAGATCGACATATTTCATGCCATATTGGGCTGCGAGGGCTTTGACCACTTGCATTTCGTCAAGTATGCCCAGATCGACGAGTGCTTCGCCGAACCGTTTGCCGGTTTCTTTGGAGTGTTTGAGCCCCTGATCTGCCTGCTCGGCGTTAATCGCCCCTTGAGCAACCAGTATTTGTCCAAGCTTTTTACGACTTCTTGCCATATGTACGCTCAATCCTCATTGGAAATAAAACGGAACAGTCCCGATCAGGTGACACTATAGGGGCACCAATCGCCTGCATGCACATTTATACGCATGCGATCTCGGGTCCTATTCATCAATTTCACCCCATCGGGGCGACGATGACTCTACGATTCGTTTGTGGACGCTGTTCCACACCATTGGGATCAAGGCGAGGTTTATGGCGAGTATAAACGAAGCGACATGCAGACTATTAATCACCGCCGGCCCAACCTACGAGCCGATCGACGCGGTTCGGTTCATCGGAAACAGATCGTCTGGTAAACTGGGTATCGCATTGGCCGATCATGCCCAAGCCCAAGGTTGGGCGGTCACCCTCTTGCTTGGGCCCAATACTTCCCAACCGAAAAACCCGAATGTCCGAACGATCCGATTTGAATCAACATCTGATCTTGAATCACTCCTCCAAACTCATTTGCCTCAGGCGGATACGCTGATCATGGCGGCAGCCGTCGCGGATTTTCGCCCGGCTCCAGATTCGGTCGACACGACCGATAAGCGCCGACGCGAAGGCAATGATTGGACACTCACCCTCGAACCCACCCCAGACCTGCTTTGGGGGTGTTCTCAGGCGGCCAGATCGGATCAGTTGCTGGTTGGTTTTGCGCTTGAGCCTCGGAATCGGATGGTTTCTTCTGCAATGGAGAAACTCAAACGAAAAAAAATCGATCTGATCGTCGCCAATGCGCTCGAAACAATGGACTCTGACTCGATCGAGGCAACACTTCTGGGCAACCCAGATCGCGGGATATCATACCAACGATCGACACCCGGAAAAATCTCCAAAGCCTCGTTCGCAGAATGGCTTATCGAACACATCACCCCACTGACTCACCAACGCATGGGCGTCTCAACGGAATCCAAATCCAATGGCTGAAAACGGACCACACGACAACGCGGACAACACTAACGATCGCAAACCAGAAGGCCAAGATGGTCAAGATGATCGCAATCAGGGCGACAAAAATAGTGGCAACCAGGGGGGGGGCTACTTTAGCGAAGGAAACCGGAGCAACCAGGGATCTGGCCAAGGCGGTCGACCTGATGGCAGGTCTGGTGGTGGCTATGGCAACCAAGGCCAAGGCGGGCGGCAAGGTGGGCAACGAGGTGGACAACAAGGCGGAGGCGGATATCAAGGCGGTGGTGGTTATAGCAGCGGCGGGCAAGGCGGATGTCAATCTGGAGATGGCGGAGGCCAACGCGGATACCAAGGTGGTGGCGGAGGCCAACGCGGATATCAAGGCCAAGGCGGAGGCGGCGGGTACCAGGGTGGCGGTCAGGGTGGAGGCCAAGGTGGTCCTCGCCAAGGCGGATATCAGGGCGGGCAACAACGCGGTGGGTATCAACAAGATCGGCCTCAGCAAGGCGGATATCAACAGGGTGGGCATCAGCAAGGCGGCGGATATGGCGGCGGACGACCAGACTCCCGAGGCGGATACCAACAAGGCGGGTACCAAAATAGAGACCAAGGATATCAAGGCGGCGGTGGCGGTGGCGGCTACGGCGGCGATCGACGCGATGACCGAAGAGACGGCAGACGGGATGATCGCGACGAGCGTGACGAACGCGTGCGGTATCCAAAGCCTGATATTATCGAAAAAGATAACTTTGTGCTTTTGGTCAACAAGCCGGCCGGCATCGCAACGCGCAAGGGTGAATCCCCCACGCTTGTTGATATGGTCGAAGAACTCTCAGGCGCTCGCAAGCGCATGATGCGCGTGGCGCACGAACTTGATGCACAAGCATCGGGGATTGTTTTGTTTGTCGCAATGCGTGATAGCGAAGATTCGCCTCGCACACAGACACACCCAGAAACAAGCTATCTCGCACTCGTCGAAGGCATATTCTCTGAAGAAGCCGCCCAAATTGGCGAAACCATCACCGGCACAGTCTCCCACTCTTCTGGGTTGGGTGCGACACCAAGCACACATATCCGTGTGGTCGAAACGGGAAATGGGCTGAGCCTGTTGCGTGTTCGCGCGAGACCCGACCTGCCCGAACAGATCCGTGAGCACCTTGCCAAAGCCGGGCACCCGATCGTTGGCGATCATAAGCACGGCTCATCTCGTGATGATCTTCATCGGCTTGGGCTTCACGCAAATGGCTTGCGAATTACGCATCCCGAAGAAGACAAAACCACGCGATATAAGTGCCCGGCGCCGGCATCGTTCTGGATGGCGATGGGTATCGAACCACCAGCCGATGCTGCGATTAATGCGTCGGTTGAGCAAGATCCTTCGCATGTCAAAAAAGGCTGGGATCATGTCGCGGGCTGGTATGATCATTTGATCGCACAACGCGGGTCTGATCACCATACCAAGATCATCTTGCCCGGCGTGATGAACATGCTCGATCTGCAATCCAATGAACGGGTGCTTGATGTTGCCTGTGGGCAGGGTGTGATGAGCGAATACATCGTCATGCACTCGGATGTCGACGAGGTTCTTGGCACCGATATCTCGGACGCCTTGATCGAGGCAGCCAACACCCGCGCAACCGATCGAACCTCATACAAAGTGTGGGACGCATGTGAGCTCTCCAAGCTCGACCATGAACCCGTCGATGCAGCGACCTGCATCATGGCGCTGATGAACATCGAGCAGCTCGAAGCAGTTTTCCAAGGGGTATCCGATCGACTCAAGCCTGGCGGGCGGTTTGTGTGCGTGATCTCGCATCCAGCATTCCGAGTTACCGGCGGCTCAGCGTGGGGATGGACAATGGACGAACGCACAGGACAGCAAGTCCAGTTCCGCCGAATCGATCAGTACCTTGTCGAGCAATCACGAACAATCGTGATGAACCCGGGCGAAGTCTCCAAAGGCAAACCCGCAGTGACCACCGTCACCCATCACCGCCCACTGAGCAGCTATATCAACGCTGCATCCCAGAGCGGCATGGTGATTGATGGTATCGAAGAGTGGGCAAGCCAGCGAACAAGCGAGCCCGGCCCTCGCGCAGCCGCCGAGAACAATGCCCGTCGCGAGATCCCGTTGTTCATGGCGATCCGCTGCCGCAAGCCAGAGTAATGCTCCCAACACATGACATAAAAAAACGGATCACTGACATCAGTGATCCGTTTTTGATGTGTACATTTCGAGCCCAAAGATCATTCATGCAGGCTGCGCATGTAGACGATGACATTGTTGAGGTCCTCGTCTGTCAGTGTTGGGTCGCCTCCGCTTGGTGGCATCGGTGCGTTGCCTGCGCTCATCGGATCGTCAATCGTGCGCCCAGCACGAATAAACGCGAGGAGTTCTGCATCGGATGAGTTCTTGATGAACTCGCTGACGATCCAGTTCTTGCCGAGGTTTTCAACACCGACTCCGCCTTCGCCATGACAAGCAAGACAGGTCTTGTTGTAGATCACTTTGCCCTTTGCCTTGGCAAAGGTGTTGGAATCGACCGCTGGTGCAGCGGTTGTGCCAGTTGCTTTAGTTTCACCTTCGCCGCCACAGCCGGACAGCAGAGCGAGCGAAGCGACGATTGAGAGAGCAGTCATTGTGCGTTTCATATTTTTCCTCCGAGCAAGAATCAGTCCTGCATCGCAGTATATGTCATCTATTGAGGACAAGTATAATGAGAATAAAAATCAATACCCTCTGGGTGATTGCCATTTCGATTGTGATTCCTATACTCTAATCCGCTGTCAGGTTTTCCTGACCGATTGCGGGTGTAGCTCAATGGTAGAGCGTCAGCCTTCCAAGCTGAATGTTGTCGGTTCGAGCCCGTCCACCCGCTTTTAGAAACCTTTAGCCGATCGTGATTTACACGAACCTGCCCGCGTATGGCAGAGCGGCTCTGAAGCCTTCAATGTGGTATTTACCACTTTGACTTCTGGAGCCCCTCCCATGCAGCACACAAAATCAAATACTCGTCAAATTCCAAAGTACCGTTTGCACAAATCCTCTGGGCTTGGTGTTGTACGCCTCGCTGGTATGCGACCAGGTAAAGTGGTATTGATGCGAGGTTGTGATCTTGAAACTACAGAATCCATCTGGGTCTACAAGCCCATGGAACACAAGACCCAGCATCATGGCCGGGAACGCATCATCCATCTCGGCCCTCAAGCACAAGGGATACTCTGCCCGCTTCTAAAACCAGATATGACCATGTTCTTATTTAGCCCTCGCGATGCCGCACCTTCTGGGTCGGCGGCAAGGCGAACTGCTCGCATCACCCCACTCACGCCAAGCCCGCGAGCACGCAAACCCAAATCAAATCCGAAGCGTCAACTTGGTGAACGGTACACAACGATATTCTATGGCCAGAGCCATTTCGTATGATGCCTGTAATCGAGCAATACCTCACCCACTACTTGCGGCCACTCCGTTCTCAAAGCTCTCACCAGAGCGGCAGGGGGAAGTGACTGCATGGCAAAAAATCTCATCGTTGGTCACCAAACAAGCTCCGTCATAACGCCGCAACTCTGCTCCGAAAACAGTTTGGCATTGAAGCAGCACAAGTTGTACTTGGTCATAGCTCTGCTGAAGTGACTGAAATCTATGCTGAGCAGGATCTCTCCAAAGCAGCCCATATCATGGCGAGGGCGGGGTGAATATCGAAGGCTCGCTATGCTTGCCGCCGACAGTATGCTGAGCAGGAACGAATCCTGTTTTCTCGATCAATACAAGCGATATTCTGGGCTCATTTCACAGATATTGTCTAAGTCACCAAACTTGTATCTAAGGCGTTTGAACTCTCTTTAACCCTACAAAACAAGTGGCTAAATATTGATTGCACCGAAAAGTGGCGTATCCTCGAAACCGTGTGTTTGAGTTTTTCTCTCGAAGGCGTGAACCTAGTTCCTACAATGAGAAACCCCTTCGACATGCTCGCCAAAGGGCTCGACCTTAAAAACAATCGGGGTGACAGGACACCAGTTGAACTCTTTGTAGACGAAATCCGCTTTGGGGAGCCTGGAGCTGGGCTTCTGGTCTCTCTGTGACCATTGATCGGCTCCGTCATCCGAGCCTACTCACTGAGAACCCTGTGTCTAGGCTCCTGTTTGGGCCTTCTGAACTCCGGAGTTCGATATCGGACGCAGCCTAGAATTTCCAAAGAACTTGAAACCGCTGACCAGTCATGACGATATACTTGTATGATGCTCCAGTTTGTGACCATTTTGATCGCTCTGAGTTTCGTGGTTATTCCGCCGCGAATATTCTCGCTGGAAACCTGCGATTGCTTGGCTCTCAACGGTTTACAGTCGACTGCCGTTGGCCAATACGATGCATCGTCGCTCTGCTGCATCGACGACGGGCAGAGTGATCCCGATGAGCCGACTCAGGACGATCAAGACGACCAGGACAATACACCCTGTGATGAATGCAGTTGTCATCTATCATGCTGCGGCACCTCCAAGACATCAGCACCCGTGCCCGTCACTTTGAAAAACACTACGCCTCGGCTTGCATCTGCATACATCCGCCTATCCCCGCAAGTAGCCCACGGCTCACTACACATCAGCCGCCTGATGCGACCTCCAAGACACTTGACCTTTACCGTATAGGTAAGGTGCGCCCATTGCGCCCTTCGGTCATGCTCGTCTTTTGAGGTACTTTATATGAAATCTGATACTGGTGATCGAGCTATCCATCGCCCACGCAGCGCCGTTTTGGTCGCATCAATCGTAGTTGGAGCCACACTCCTGTTAATTGGATGGAACGCTTGGCCGGTCATTCGGCCCGCTCGGCAAGTGGCCGTGGTGCAAGCGGTGTTCGATCGCACGACTGCCACCGGGCCTTTATTAAGTCAAGGGCAGAACTCGCGCGAGGTCCCCACCGTCCAAGCACCGGGATGGCTCGAAGCGGAGCCGTTTTACATTGCATGCTCGGCCCTCGCCGACGGCATCGTAGAGAGTATCGAAGTGCTCGAAGGCGACTTTGTCGAGCAGGGTCAAGTCGTTGCGAGGCTGGTAGCCGAGGACGCCCAAATCCGTCTGCGACGAGCCGAGGCTGAACTCGCCAAAGCAAAATCGACCCTTGGTGTTTCCCTAGCCGATCTTGAAGCGGCAGAGCGTGCTTGGGAGGAACCTGTGGAACTCCAACGGGCAGTCGAAACTGGGCGAGCCGCGGTCGCAGAAAGCGAAGCCGAGATCGCTCAGTTGCCTTTGCTTATCGAGTCAGCTCGCGCCACGCTGATCTGGCTCGAAGAGGAGGCAGACCGTGTAGGTAGATCGACCGAACTGGGTGCCACCAACGAACTCGAATACATCGCAGCCGAACAGCGTGCGGCGGCCCAGCGGGCAGAGGTCGGTGCGATTGAGGCTCGCGGGCCGATTCTGGTGGCAAGATCAGAACTGCGCCGCGCCGAACTCCGAGCAGCCAAGCGGGATCTCGAACTGCGTATCGAAGATCGGCGGCGCCTAGACACCGCAACCGCGATAGTCGCGTTCGCGAACTCCGCAATCGCACAAACTTCAGCGCTCCGCGATGAAGCGGCACTTGAGCACGAACGCATGGTAATCCGGGCTCCCATCTCTGGGTATGTCCAACGCAGATTAAAAATACCCGGCGACAAAGTGATCCGCATGATGGACTCGCCACACTCGGCCCATCTGGTATACCTATACGACCCGGAGCAGATTCAGGTCCGGGTCGATGTGCCGCTGGCAGACGCGGCGCATATCTCGGTCGGCCAGATATGCGAGGTGGTCGTCGAAGTGCTGCCCGACCGCGTGTTCCAAGGTGTGGTACTGCGAGCGACGCACCAGGCTGATCTCCAAAAGAACACACTCCAGTTCAAGGTAAAGGTACAAAATCCTGACCCAGCCTTGCGCCCGGAGATGCTCACACGAGTCAAGTTCCTGCCGCCGCGGGGGGATGATATCTCTGAATCAGATACACAGTCGGATCGCAAAACACGGGTCCTGATCCCCGCTGACGCACTTGATGGCGGGGGCGTATCAGCCCGCGTGTGGATCGTGATCAATCGTCGCAATGGACGCGGTGTGCTCAACGCACGCCCGGTCACTGTAATCGAGCGATCCGGAAGGTGGCTCACGATCGTTGGTGACATCCAGCCCGGCGCTTTGATCGCCGTCGGCGTCACAGAGCCTCAAGAAGGCGAGACCGTCGTTGTCGGTAGCCAAACCAATGAAGGATCGTCATCATGACCATGATTGAATGCAGAAAGCTCACCCGCGAATACCGCAAAGGTGAAACCACGATTCGCCCGCTCGATGAACTCGACCTCGATGTACCCCACAGCGATTTTCTAGCCTTAATGGGCCCCAGCGGCAGCGGCAAAACCACACTGCTCAACCTCATCGCCGGGATCGACTCGCCCACCAGTGGATCGTTGATCATCGAAGGCACCGACATCGGGACGCTGAGCCGAAACAAACTCGCAGCGTGGCGATCGCAGCAAGTCGGATATGTCTTCCAACTTTACAACCTTGTCCCTGTCCTTACGGCGTACGAAAATGTCGAGTTGCCGCTGCTCCTTCACCCATTGTCCCGACGAGAGCGACACCAACGGATCATGACCGCCCTTGACCGGGTTGGCATTGCCGATCGCCACAGCCATTTTCCGCGTCAACTTTCAGGCGGTCAAGAGCAACGGGTCGCCATCGCCCGCGCGATCGTCCCCGACCCCGCGATCATTGTCGCCGACGAGCCGACGGGTGATCTCGACAAGCCCTCCGCCCATGCGGTGATGTCGCTGCTCCAAGAACTCAACGGCGAACTTGGCAAGACCATCATCATGGTGACCCATGACCCCAAGACGACCGATTACGCCAAGCGCACACTCCACCTCAACAAAGGTCGCCTCGTCGAAGATCAGTCGCACAAGACCCAAGAGGTGACTGCATGAATCCGCTTCGCTGCATCCCGTATGTGTTCAAACAGGTTACCCGCCACCGCATTCGTTCGCTGCTGACGATCTCTGGCATTGGCATCGCTATGTTCCTTTATACCGCCGTGCAAGCGATGAATAAAGGCGTCACCATAGCGACGACCGCGACGGCCAACGATACCACGCTGGTGGTCTATCGCGAGGATCGCTACTGCCCGGCAACAAGCCAACTCCCACAAGATTACCAACGACGGATCGAGGATGTTGATGGCGTGCTCAGCGTGACGCCGATGAAAATTGTCGTTTCCAACTGTCGGACAAGTTTGGATGTGGTGACATTCCGGGGTGTTCCCAAAGACGATTTCATCGCCGACCGAGGCGATGAGTTAGAAATTATCGCCGGCTCGATCGCGGAATGGAAATCCCGAACCGACGCGGCATTACTCGGCGAGACGCTCGCCAACCGTCGCGGACTCCGCCCGGGCATGACCTTTGACGCCGCGGGCATCACAGCGTATGTCGCTGGCGTGATTCGCTCTGACAATGCCCAAGACCAGAATGTCGCGTACACAGCACTAGAGTTCGTGCAACTCGCCGGCAAAAACCAACTCGGGATAGTCACCCAGTTCAATGTCAAGGTACAAGACCCGTCGATGCTCGACCAGGTTGCCGACGATATCGACGAGGTCTTTCGTATTGCTCAAGAACCAACCGCGACCTTCGGCGAGAAAGCATTTATCGGCAAAATCGCCGACGATATTATTGAGTTGGTTGGCTTCGCCCGCTGGCTTGGCCTTGGGTGTCTCGCCGCGGTCCTTGCGCTCATGGCCAACTCCATTATCCTCGGCGTACAAAGCCGAATTTCAGAACACGCGGTGCTCCAAACCCTCGGGTATTCGGGGCGACTTGTCGCGGCCCTGATCATGGCCGAGGGCGTGCTTCTCTCACTCATCGGAGGGGCCTTCGGTGCTACGCTCGCCGTCGGAGTCGCACGCTATGGCAACTTTGCTCTTTCCGTCGAGGGTACCTCGATCCCCATCGTCGCCGATGCGGGACTGCTCGCTTCCGGGCTCCTTATCTGCGGCTCCATCGGGGTGCTCGCTGGTCTCGTCCCGGCTTGGCAGGCTTCCCGTCGTCAGATCGCCGAATGTTTTCGTGCCGCGTAAGGAATCACAATGCGTCAACTCCCATTCCAATACGCTTTTCGCAACCTCGGCCGCAGCCCTGTCCGCCTGACGGCCTCGCTTGTCGGCTCGTCACTCGTTGTGCTGCTGGTGCTCGCCGCGGGAGGATTCATCCGCGGCATGCAGCTCACACTAACGCAAGATGTTGGGCTTCATAACAACATCATGATACTGGGTACCGGCAGCGAAGAAGGCGTCGAGCGTTCACAAATTGACGCATCGGTTGAAGGTATCGCAGCCGCGAGCATCCCCGGACTCAAACAACAAGCCGGCGTGATCTATGCCTCCCCGGAGATCCACGCCGCCCTGCCTGTGAGAGAAAACGCCAACAGCACAAAGGATCTTGCGGCAGTGATGCGTGGCGTCCGCCCGGTTGCCCTGCTGGTCCATCCCGAGATCGAAATAATCGAGGGGCACTCGCCGAGATCAGGGCTCGATGAAATCATGGTCGGCGAGTTTACCGCCACCCGTCTCGGCGTTCCTGACGAGCGATTAGAACTCGGTAACACCCTGCACTTTGACAACAGAGACTGGACGATCGTGGGCCGATTCGCCGCGCCCAACACGGTCATGAATGCTGAGATATGGATTCCTCTCACGGATCTTCAGATCGCAACCAATCGCCAAGCCACGCTCTCGTGCGTCGTCGTCACGCTCGACAAGGCGACCTTCGCCGACACCGACCTGTTTGCCAAGAGCCGCCTTGATCTTGAGGTTACTGCGATCCCAGAGCGTGACTATTACGCATCGATCGCCGCCTTCTATGGCCCGATCCGTTTCATGGTCATCGTCACCTCCATTTTGATCGCCTCGGGTGGGATTTTGGGCGGGCTCAATACCATGTACGCCGCATTCGCCGCCCGTGTCCGCGAGATTGGCATGCTCCAAGCCATTGGGTTCACACGCCTCGCAATCGTGGCCAACCTCATCGAAGAATCTGTCTTTGCGGCCTCCTGCGGCGTGCTCATCGGAGCATTCCTTGGAGTGGTGCTACTCGATGGGCTGGCTATCAAGTTTTCAATGGGTGCCTTTGCCCTAACGATCGACGCTCCCGTACTGCTCATTGGTATTTTGAGTGGTCTGGTCGTCGGCCTCGTCGGCGCACTCCCACCCGCCATCCGCTGTCTACGCTTACCCATCTCGGAAGCGCTCAAATCGTTCTGACTTACATCAACCGAACCTAACCTTATAGGAGAAACCATGTCCAAACTCACCATCCAAACACTCGCAACCCTCGCGATCTCAACGCTCATGTTAACCGGGTGCAACGATAGTCCTCCGGCCACCCAGAGCCCCGCAGAGTCGATCACGAACACGCCCACATGGGTGCTCGCCTCAGAACCAGAGGAAGCCCAGAGCGTGGGCGAAGCCAAAGCATCCGCATTGGAAGGAGAACAAGTTGTGATCCGTGGCCGAATCGGTGGCCGCAAGGAACCGCTCACCGAGGGAAGTTCTGTCTTTACTGTGATCGATCTCGCTATCCCACACTGCGGCGATAACCCCGACGATGGTTGCCGAACCCCTTGGGACTACTGCTGCGAAACACCTGATACGATTACAACGAACTCCGTGACCATCCAAGTCGTAGATGCAAGCGGCAAACCTATCACCGACGACTTGGCTATCGAAGGGTTATCTGCTCTTGACGAGGTGATTGTTGTAGGCACCGTTGCCCCCCGCCCCAACGAGAATGTGCTGACTGTGCGGGCCACCGGGGTTTACCGTGTCGACGATTGATGGGATTCTCTGACCAATCAAAGGCTCAGCCGTGATTCTACTCGAAATCGTGTGGAACTGTAATACCTTCCCCGTTGAACTTACTCGAATCGATCATTCAAGGCTAAAACCCGCTCGATTCAAGCCGTTTATTCTCGATCAGCACGCACCCACTGCGCACCGCATCACCTCTTTTTTGGCACAGGCTCAAAGCTTTTCGATCCAAGCCACACGCTCCGTTTCAAGTTGCACGCCATCAACATCGAGCACACATCCAATGCGTTTCTCTCCAAGCCGCGGTAGCGCACCTTGCGATATCCAAGTTGATGTTTCATCATCGCAAATGGGTACTCCACCTTCGATCGAAACTTGAAAACAAGCACATTCCAGCGATATTGCCAATCGTGAAATTCGCTCTGGCTGCGTATTCGTTTATACACGATCGCGTCGATCACGCCAAGGCGTGGCCTCGTCGAGTTTGTCGAGAAACTTTGTGGTGCGTGAAGAGCCGAGGTCTTCGAGGACGACATCGGCAAACCCCATCGGTGCATTCTTCCGGATCGGCATGAGAAATCTTCTGAGTCAAAGAGGAAGACTTGCTACAGGAGACGGTACGGATTAAAAGCTCGGGGGTTGCGCAATTATTCAGAGATTCCTATGCTGAAAATGAAGGTTTTAGCTGCTAAACTCCTAGTAACCCACGGGTTCAGAGCTTATTGGGATAAGGTTTCAAGCTGAATGTTGTCGGTTCGAACCCGTCCACCCGCTTTGCGAAAAATGACCCGACGGGGTCGCTTTTTTTTCATAGCTGATACGCATGGAGAACTCAGATGATTTCAAGAACTTGTCCAGAACTGATGGCCGTCGCTCGTGGGGATCAACCCGCTGATTTGGTCTTTGTCAATGGACAAGTGGTCAATGTGTTTACTCGAAAAACCGAGCGTGTGAGCGTGAGTGTCTTTGGTGGGCGGATCGCAGCGGTTGGCCCAGGACCATTTGATGCGAAAGAGACCGTTGATCTCGATGGACGGTTCATCGCTCCAGGTTTGATCGATGCCCACATGCATGTCGAGTCGACGATGATGATGCCTCGCGAGTTTGTACGCGTTGCTGCCCCCCATGGCACCACCGGCGTGGTCTTCGATCCTCATGAAATCGCCAATGTGCTTGGCATGAACGGTATCAAGCTATTGATGGATGCGAGTGTTGGGCTGCCTATGAATATCATGTTCGCAGCTTCCTCTTGTGTGCCATCGTCAGCCTTTGAGAACTCGGGTGCCCGGCTCGAAGCTGATGACCTCAAGCCGATGTTCGATGACCCAAGAGTCGTCGCACTCGCCGAGATGATGAACTTCCCAGGCGTGTTCCTCGGCAACCAAGCGATCCTAGAAAAAGTTCAGCTCGGGCTCGATCTCGCGATTGTCGATGGGCATTGCCCAGGACTTTCAGGATCGGCGCTCGGTGCGTATGTTGCTGCGGGAATTAGCTCTGACCATGAATGCACAACCCCAGAAGAAGCAATGGAAAAGGTTGGGCTTGGACTTCGCGTTTTCTTACGCGAAGGCAGCGCAGCAAGAAACCTTGAAGCACTCGTAGGCGTGGTCAATAGCCAGAACGCGACGCGATTCTGCTTCTGCACTGATGACCGCCATCCGGGCGATCTTCATCGTGAAGGGCACATCGACCATGTTGTTCGCAAAGCGATCACACTCGGGCTCGACCCGATCACAGCTCTGGCGATGGGTTCGCTTCATGTCGCGGATCATTATCGCCAACCTGATCTCGGCGCAATCGCCCCTGGGCGACAAGCCGACATGATCGTGTTCGATGATCTCGCAGATATTCGCCCGACGAATGTGTACTGGCAGGGCGATCTGGTTGCTCAAAACGGAGTGATTTCTGAAGGCACATTGGACCAGGCACCGAAACCTGATGATTCATTCAGTCGAGGATCGGTCAAAATCAGTTCTGGTTTCACCAGCAGTTCACTTCAAATCCTTGCCAAAGAAAACACAAAGCTCATCCGAGTTATCGAAGCAGACCCGCACCAGCTTATCACCGGCGAGCGGCACATGGAACCTACGATTCTCGATGATTTCTACATCGCAGACCCATCGCAAGATATGCTCAAACTCGCGGTTATCGCTCGCCATGGAACCTCAAATGGAATCGGGCTTGGGTTCGTGACCGGCTTTGGAATGACCAACGGCGCACTCGCAAGCACGGTCGGGCACGATGCGCATAACCTTGCGATTGTTGGCACAAACGATGCCGACATGGTCATCGCCGCACGAGCCTTAGAAGAAGCTGGAGGTGGGCAATGTGTTGTTCTTGATGGGAAAGTCGTCGGGATGATGCCATTGCCGATCGCAGGCTTGATCTCCGATGCCAACGCGATAGACCTCATCAAACAGCAAGACGCATTGCTCGAAAGCGTTCAACACACGGGTTGCACGATCGAAGATCCATTTATGCCTCTGAGTTTTTTACCCTTGCCGGTCATCCCAAAGCTCAAACTGACCGATCTTGGGCTGGTCGATGTTGAGCAACAACGCATCGTCACACTCGAAGTCTAACGATTCGCAAATCACTCGATCCTACCCGCAGCACGCTGGATCGTTCTTGCTGCATTCTTTGGCGAATCTTCACATGCGTATTGCTGCACGATTCGATCTTGAAGCGATCGCAACTCAGCGCAGGGTTCAAAGAGAGCGTTCATGAGCTGGTTAACCGAGCTTGTCCGCATCGGATTCGCTCCATCGAAAACTTTCTCGATCGATTCATTTGCCGCTGCATTGGATGCCTCATCTGCCCCATCCAATTCCTGCATCGCTTGTAGATCTTGTTCGACCCCTTCGCTACAACTGCCATCAAATCGCCAAGCCGTCGGAATCCACAACGGCCAGGGATGGGGATGAATAATCCCGGTTGGTTTGTTAGCCAGCATCGACTCAATCGCAAGCGTCGACGCGCTCGTCAATACAGCCTTCACACTCTCCAAAGATTCTGCAAGGCCCCCCTGATCAACTTCGACATCTATTTTTTGTGCGAGTTGCTGATCTATCCGCCATCGAATCTGGAATCCATTCCGAACCCCTTCTTTCTGAATCTCTTTCAATGATTCGAGCAACCTTGCTCTGCCTCCAGCAGTAAACGCAGGCTGATTCGCAGTCGCCACGAGCAAACCTTTGGGAAGATGCTCACCTCGACACGCCTTGACCTGATCAGCAAACCCGCTGAGCCGAACGAGCCCTGTAGCTGACGCTCTGTTTCCCAAGGCTTCAAAAATTCTTTGATCATGCTCTCCCGATGCAAGCACGATATCTGCCGGGGCTGG
>JAJRPN010000014.1 GCA_024280755.1 Planctomycetota bacterium | reverse complement strand
GGGGTCTTCTCTTTCTTCTCTTCCCCATTGCCTATTCCCCATTGCCCATTGCCTTCTTCAAGACCCCCTCCGTCTGCTACGCAGCCACAACCGCCCTATGGGTGCTCCCCCGGAAGCCCGGGGGAGGCGAAAAGAGAGCGTCCTTGTGTGGGGAATGAGTCGTCAGACACGGCCTAGCTTAAAGGCACCGAGCCGCGGACGCGATCGCCGTTGGATGTTTCGATTTCGATCCACAGCGCTGTATCGGCATTGATTATTGCCGGCACTTCCCCATGACCGTGGTAGTCACCATCACTGCTATCGGCCTTTGATCTCATTGCCCCGTGACCGGCTTCGTTTCCGATCCAGAACCGGACTTCCGCTGGGACCGGCCCGTCAATGTGCTTGATATTCACATTCAACTCGGCGCCCGGGTCGAGTTCGCCTCCGGCTGACACTTCGAGCGTGGTTCCGGCGATAACAACTGACCCGAGAGATCGCGTAGCGGCGTGGGCACCGTGCCCATCGTCATCTGCGGCATGGTCGTGTCCATCGTGTCCATCGTCATCTGCGGCATGGTTGTGTCCATCGTGTCCATCGTCGTCTGCGGCATGGTCGTGGTCATGGGCGTCGTCTTCAGAGTGGGCCGATGAATCTTGCGCTTGGGGGGCTGATTCGCTACCACATCCAGTGATCGATAGTACCCCTACGAGACTTGATGCAATGATCAGTTTTGTGAGCTCGTTCATGATTATTTATCCTTTGTCTTTGCCGAGCGTTTGGCTCCGGCGATCCGTGCGATGAGCGCCGGCAACATACGCCCACGCGGTTCGAGTTTTTGTCCAAACACCAGCGAGTAGCCGGCGGGGACGACGATGAGGTTCAGGAAAGTGGAGGTCAGCAGACCGCCGAGCGTGACAATCGCGAGCGGCGCGAGCAGTTCGCTGCCTGGGCGACCTGCGGCGAGGGCTAATGGTAGGAGGCCCAAAGCCGCAGAAATGGCGGTCATCAGGATCGGAACAAGCCGCTCCATCGAACCCTGCACGATTGCTTCACCAAGCGGGACATCCTCGTGCTGCATCAAATGATTGTAGTGATTGATAAGCAGGATGCCGTTCCGAACGGCAATCCCGAACAGCGTAATGAAGCCGACGAGGCTCGCGATCGAAATCACCGGCGGAATGTACTCGCCGCCGATGCCGATGAGCGCGAGGGTGTTTGTGATCGGTCCTCCGCCTTCGGTGAGGTAGATCGCGGCGATTCCGCCGATCAGCGCGAGCGGCATATTGAGCATGACAAGCACAGCCGCTCGCAAAGATCCGGTTGATATTTGGAGCAGCATGAGCATCATAAAGCCCACGGCAACGCCGGCAACCAGAATGGTGCGCGACGCAGATTGCTGGGCTTCGAACTGGCCGCCGTATGACACGGTCATCCCAGCTTCCTGCACGATCGGGTCAACTCGCTTTTGAACCTGCGCCACAAGGTCGCCGAGGTTTGAACCCTCTGCGACATTTAGTGAAACCACAGCTTTTCGTTGAGCGTTCTCCCGTGAAATCAGGTTGCTCGATCGCTCTGGGCCTATGTCGGCTACATCACTGAGCCGGACGGTTGCGCCACCGCGTCCACGCAGGAGAAGATCCCGCACCTGACGCACTGATTCCCGTTTGCCTGCTGCGAGGCGTACGACGATGTCGTACTGGCGGACACCTTGATTTACTTTATCGACCACTTCGCCATAGAGGGCTTCTCGGACTTGCTCTGCGGCGTCTGCCGGACTGAGACCGGCGGCTGCAAGCTCGGCGTGGCGATAGCGAATTGAGAGCGAGGTGATCAACACTTCACGGTTAGCGTTTACATCACGCGCACCGGGAAGCGATTGCAACTCGCCTTCGACTGCCTTGGCAACCCGGCGTAGTTCGGAGAGATCTTCTCCGTAAATGTTGATCGCGATCGCAGCTGGTGTTCCAGAGAGAACATGGCTTAAGCGATGCTCGATTGGTTGACCGACCATGGTCGTGATGCCGGGAACCGACGCGAGGATACGGTCGATTTCATCGCGTACTTCGATGCGCGATCGACTTGAATCAACCGTGACCTCGACTTCCGAGTTACTGACGGGTTCGGCATGTTCGTCACGCTCGGCCCGCCCCGTTCGGCGTGAAACAGACCGCACGCCTTCGATCGCGATGAGTTGCTTCTCGACCTCGGTAGCGAGTCGATCGCTCTCGACGAGCGAAGTTCCAGGAGGCGCAAGGAGGAACACCGTGAATGTTCCCTCGTTGAATGACGGTAGAAATGATGTACCAAAGGTGCTTGCCAAGAGCAATGACGCGGCAGCGATGAGGCCAGCGACGGTCAACACCCACGCTCGGAAACGGATCGCGGCCCGCAGCGTAGGTTCATACCATCGCTTGAGAATGCGAACGAGGAATCCATCTTGATCTCCGTGTTCTCCACCGATTTTTCCTTTGAGCAGGAACCAGCACATTGCCGGCACGACTGTCAGGGCAACCACGAGCGATGCCGTGATGGAAATCATATAAGTCAAAGCGAGCGGCTGAAAGAATCGCCCTTCGAGCCCCTGCAAGAAAAGCAGTGGGAGAAACACCATCACGATGATGACCGTTGCGAAAACCATCGCGGGTCGGATTTCGTTGCTCGCGTCAAAGATAACCTCTTTATGCGGACGCCGCTTGTCTTCTGCCAAGGCGTTGTTTTGCTTGAGGCGTCGAAAGACATTCTCGACATCGATAATTGCATCGTCAACGAGCACACCGATTGCAACTGTCAGCCCGCCAAGAGTCATCACATTGAGCCCCAGGCCCATCGCGTCCATCATCAAAAGCCCGACGGCCAACGAGATGGGAATGGCGGTGAGTGTGATGAGCGTACTGCGCAGATTCATGAGAAAAAGCACCAGCACGACGAGTACGATTATAATGGCTTCGCCGAGTACTGTGGTCACATTGTGGACGGCGCGATCAATGAAGTGCGACTGGCGAACCACATCTCGATTGAGCTCTACGCCGGCGGGCAGCGTCGGTTCGATCTGATCGAACAGTGCATCAAGATTGTCTGTGAGGGCAAGAGTGTTTGTGCCTGGAGACTTCTGGATGGACAGGATCACCGCAGGATTCCCGCCTTCAGAGGCGGTTCCTCGTTTGAGAGCCGGACCCAGGCGTACATCGGCAACTTGACCGATCGTGACCGGAGAGCCCTCGTGATATTTAATAATCGTATTGGCAATATCTTCCGGCCGAGTCACGCGACTCTGCTGGCGGATCGGTATCTCAAAGTTGTCAACATTGACGAGGTATCCACCGCTTGCGGTGCTGTGAGCGCCGCCGGAAGCTTCTACGACATCAGTAATCGTGAGATCGTAGAGGCGGAGTCGTTCTTGATCGACATTGATTTGATATTCGGGCAACTCGCCGCCAATCGCAACGGCTTGAGCGACACCGGGCACCGAAAGGATTTTGTTTCGTAAATCGAACTCGGCGTAGGAACGGAGTTCCATCGGATCAACCGAACCGTCGGGCGATGACAATGAAACAAGCATGATCTCGCCTGCGATCGAAGTGATCGGCGTGATAAAAGGAGATACATCGTCGGGCAAGTTCTCCCGTGCGGTTACGAGCCGTTCGGCGACGAGTTGGCGAGCATCGTAGAGATCGGTGCCCCAGTCCAAATCTACCCAGACGATTCCGAGGCCGATTGCGCTCGCGCTGCGAACGCGTCGAACGCCTGTCATGCCGTTGACCGCGGACTCGATGGGGAATGTCACATACTGCTCGACTTCATCGGCAGCAAGCCCGCCGGACTCAGCCATAATAGTGACGGTTGGCGCGTTGAGCTCTGGGAACACATCCACGCTCATTTTGGGAAGTTGATAACCCGCATAAGCGACCACCATGACGGCAGCGATCAAGACGAGCGATGGGTACATGAGAGAGAACCGAATAACTGCTTTCAACATGGCTTAGTCCTCCCCTTCGTGGAAGGTGCCATCAGAGTGAAAGTGGCCGCCCTTCTGCATAGATCCGCTGGTCGCCAACATGAGTTGGAACGCCCCATCGAGGACAATCTCGTCGCCATCACGAACACCACTGAGCAAAGCGATCCACCGGCCATCATCCTTGCCCAGGTCTGCTTCCATACGGATTGCTTCGTTGGGATTGTCGGAAGCCCGAAGGAAAATCACCGGCGTAAGACCGTCGCGCTGAATCGCGGCAAGAGGAATCGCCAACTCAGGAGATGCGGTCACATCGGTTACAATTTCGAGTTGAGCCGACACGCCCGGGCGAGCCCAGGCCTGGAGTTCATCGGGGACTACAAAGAGTTCAAGCGTGCGGTCGTTGGGATCACCGGCAAGGCCAAGCGTCAGAATTCCCTCCATCGTATCCTGCAACGGCACCGCTCGCCCAACAACCGTCGGTGTCGGCGGGACGATTCGAGCGAATAAACCTTCTCGCAGTACACCAAGGTCACTCTGAAGTCCGGATGCTCGGAACCGAAGTCGCTCCGGCTGCACAACAGTCATGACAGGAGTTTTTTCATCGGCCCAAGAGCCATTTGTCAGGCCGAACGCTTCGACAACGCCCGCCTCAGTCGCACGAACTTCGATCATATCAATCACTGCCCACCCAGGTTTGCTGCCCTGATCTGTTTCGACTATCGCAGCGAGTTTTTCTCGATCGAGCGACACGATAGCTGAAGCAGAATCGAGCAGATAGTTCAATCGAACCCGCCCAGCTTGAAGATCAGCTTTGGTCTGCAGCCGATCGGCACCCAACTCAGCCTTTTTCTCCTGAACACTCGCAAGCTCGGCCCGGCTGCTCGCGACGGCTGCCTTCGCTTGAGTGAATGCGTCAATGCGGCCACCGCCTGCTTCACGCACGGTTCGAAGTTGCTCGACACGCTCGTTCCATACAACAATGCTCTCGTGTAAGCTTTCCTCGTGTTGTTCGTGAGCTGCGAATAGCGGGCCGAAGGTGTTGAGTCGGACACCGAGCCGCTGGATCTGGGACTCCGCATCAGCGAGGTTTTGTTGTGTCTCTCGCCATGCAGGCGAGTCAATTCGATAAAGAACATCACCAGCTTCGACGCGTTCAAACTGCTCGACGAACAACTCGATTCGGCCTGGGACGGCGGTCCTATATTCACGACGGGCCGTTGGCAAATACTCGAATCGGCCCGGCACACGAAGAGTCTGTTCGATCCGCCTGCGTTCAATCTTAATGAAGCTGATTCCGAGATTCGATCGAACCGACGATGGGATAGCAACGCGGTCTGTTGCTGCTTGCATGGCTTCCTCGCCGTGCTCGTGTCCATCTCCTTCACCGTGTTCGACCTGCGACACAGAGCCCGGATCGGGATCACTACACGCCGAGAGGAAGAGTATGGGCAATGCTGTCATAACAATGGATATTGATTTATGTATGGTGTTCATCGAGAATTCTCCTCGGTAATGGATGTGTCGTCTGTGGCGTTTTCAATAGGTGCGGGTGACTTTGGCTGATCTGGTCCGAGGAGCCGGGCTCGCTCGATAATCGCGTTCAATTCGGCTAGGCGAAGATCGAGTAGTTGACTTCTAGCTTCGAAGCGGCGAGATACTGTTTCCAACAGGATCAAGGTATTGACCTCGCCAATGTCGATGAGTTGTTCCACTTCTCGAAACTGTTCGTCGAGCATCGGCACCAGTAAAGTCTCAAATGCTTCGAGCTGGCTTCGAGAAGCCTGAATCGCTGCATTTGTCGTTGCAAGATCACGCGCTAACTGTTCGAAGGTGATTTCCGCTGCGGCGAGAGCAACCTTGCGCTGTGCTCTTGCTTCGGCAATCCCAGCCCGGTTGGCGTTGAGAATCGGAATCGGAATTGACAGACCAAGAAGCAGGCGGTCATCGTTATCCTCGCTGCCGTATCCGCCGCCGATCGTGATATCTGGGTATTGCTTGCGGATCTCCAACCGAAGAGTTTCCTCCGCGGTTTGATACTCCGCGCGACGGACGGCGAGCAAGGTGTTGGCTTCTACAAGCCGCTGCAACTCATCGGCGAACTCAATGCTTTCGAGAGCTTGCAGTGACGGGAGCAGGCTGATGTCAACGGAAGGCGACAGGCCGAGCAACCCGAGCAGATTCACGCGGGCTTGTATCGCCGCGAACTCCGCCTGAGCAAGCACGCCTCGTGTTTCCAAAAGTTCAGCGCGAACGAGGCGTGCCTCGACCCGCGTGAGTTCACCAGCCGCTTCGAGCCGATCGGTAATGGTACCGATCCGTTCGAATTGTTCGATCACTTCGCTCAGAAGACAAACGCGTGCGTCGGCAACCGTCCATGCCCCCCAGGCGGATCGAATACGGGCACGAGTAGCCCACTCCGCATCGATGATCCGTCTGAGTTCTGCCTCATACGCGGCTCCTGCACGATCCTTTGCCACTGCCAATCGGCCAGATACAGGGATCGTGAGACTCAGCGTAAACCCAGATTCAAACGGCCCCGAAGGCGAGAGAATCTCGGCACCATCGAAACCAAACTCTGGGTCTTCCCAGAGCCCTGCGGTTTCGAAGTCTGCAAGCGCAACGCCGGCATGAAGCCGTGCCATTCGCAAGTCGGCGTTGTAGAACAACGCGAGGACTTCACCCTCCGTGACCGACAACCCGTCGCTCAGGTCAAAGCGTGATGGGGCGTTGGTTCCTGATTCAATGAGCCGATCAAGGAATGCGCCGATCGGCTCAGCCGCATCGAGTCTTGTTTCGATCGCTGATCGATGAGAGCTGAGATCAAGCGGAGCCCGCTCATAGTTTTGGCAGCCACCGAGCAAGCCGCCAGCTACCGCCGCGACGACACAGGGCCGCACCACCCGCCGAAACAGCGGAAAAATTGAGATGTTCATGAGATAAGATTCCTATCTGAGTAAATGACTAACCGCCCAAGACAGCCAAAGCTGCTCGGGTCACGATTCGTACTCAGATAAGATTTAGAGAATCAGTCGTGTGGAGGAAATGATCGCAGTCCGCTGTTTGCCACTCGGATCAAACCTAGGCAAGGGCAATTGAGGGCCATGCCCCAACTCCATGACAATCCAAGCTGGTGCTGGCAAAATAAGGGCCACCTGCGTCGAACCAGAATCCGATCTGGGCAAACCAAGTAGCTCAATGGTGCCGATCTCGATATCGATGCATCCGCACTCCGCTCCATGATCGTCAGTGGGTATCAGCCCAAGCCAACCCTCCACATGATCACAGGCAAGATCGTGAGCGGCGACCACTTTGGTCGGCTCATATTCATGATCGCTACCAAGGCATATGACCACAGCATTAAAAAGGCCCTGGAAACCAAGGAGCATGATCAAAAGGATGGCAAGTGGACGATGGGACACGAAAGGAGTATACCTCAGCATTGGACGGAAGTTGCATGCAAACGCAGACTAAATCGATCAGATGGCTCGAATCGATACTGCCCTCATGTTTGCTCCATCGTACAAATACTCAATCACCCTTACACTATTCCCAACTATCTCTATATTTTGATAAAAGCCCCAAGCTGCTAAATGGGGATTGGTACAAAAAACGGAGAGAGGGGGATTCGAACCCCCGAGGGGATTGCTCCCCCACACGAATTCCAATCGTGCGCCTTCAACCGCTCAGCCATCTCTCCAAATAAGATATTGATCAGCGTGGGTACACACCAATCGGGTTGAGCGGGGAGTTTAGACGCGCTCTTGGCTTAAACCAACTCGAAACCAGGCTCAAAACAATCAAGGCCCGGGTCAATCAAGGCTTAGGTCAAGATTCGAGGGCGTGGGCGATTGCCTCGATGCAAGCCTCGGGCTCGCTCATTCGGCCTGTCCCAGAATGTCGGCACGCCTGCCAGCCGACGCCCGGGCCAACGAGGGTGAACCCGTCATCAATCGCCAGTTGTACATTGCGCTGGGTGCTGGGTTGATTCCACATGGTGTCGTTCATTGCCGGGGCAAGAAGCACTGGGGTTTTCTGCTTGTTGATCGCGCTCAAGATCAAGGTCACTACATCATTGGTCTGGCCATGCACCAGATTGGCGAGGGTGTTCATGGTGCATGGAGCAACAATCGCAGCAGCACATCGGTCGGCCAATGCAATATGCTGAGGGTCTTGCGATTCGATGTGTTCCCATGATGAGGTATAGACCGGGTTGCCCGATAAGGCTTGGAAAGTAGTGGGGGATACGAACTCGGTAGCAGCAGGGGTCATGGCGACGGTGACTTGTGCGCCAGCTTGTGCGAGGCGCGAGACGATGGTGCAAGTTTTGTAGACTGCGATGCCGCCGGTGATGGCGACGAGGATTGATTTGTTCTTGAAGTGTGTGCGCAAGAAAGAAGGATCAAGCCAATCGCTCGCTGAGTTTTGCTCAGAAGCACCGCTTGAACCTTGTTGTGTTGTATCAGTCATATGAGTTTTCAACTCGATCGAAACAGAAGTGCTGGATTAGAGCAGTGCTTCTTCTTGAGGGATCGGTGCGTTGTCGATGAACTCGAGTGTGATTTTGTCTTGCATGATTTCTTCGACGACGATCTCGAGATCAGTCCGTCCATCGCGAGCGACCAACGGGCGGGCACCGTCCATAAGTTGCACGAGCCGGCGCTGGATGAGCGCACAGAGCTTGAACTTGCCACCGATTTTTTCGACGATTTCATCACTCTTCAAGGCTTCGATCATCTGATATCCTAACTTTGATAGCCACAGTTTGCTTGGGTCATGCGCGTACCTACACCGGGTGAGACACATTTTCTGTGGCGACAAGTCTAGGCCTGAACCGGGTTTGAGACCAGTAGGAGCCTATGATCAGACTCGATTTCTCCAGACATACGAGCAATATCTATGGCTATACCAGTTTCTACATCACTCTTTACGCTCGGCGATCGGGTGATTCATACCGGCAAGCCCGAATGGGGCTCGGGGGCCATTTCTGCTGCTTCGGCCTTCAAACACGAGGGCAAGACCTGCCAAAGGCTGACGATCCGGTTCGATCGGGCAGGGCTCAAGACCATTTCCACAGCATACGCCCCGATTCAGCTCGCTTCTGAGGTTGCAGATGCGATCAAACCCATGATTGAAGAGCATCATGCCCCGTTGCCGATCGCCAGTGCTGGGCATCGAGAGATCCTCGATATCATGACCCAGATGCCCGAAAACGCCCGTGATCCGTTTGCGTCGCCCGCCCAAAGGCTCGAAGCGACCCTGAGCCTTTATAGGTTTACCAGCATCGGGGGATCGCTCATAGACTGGGCTGCTGCCCAATGTGGGTTGGCTGATCCGATGGGAAGGTTCAATCGGCACGAGTTAGAGGATTTTTATCGGATGTTCGAAATGAATCTTCGTTCACACCTTGGCAAGGTAGTCAAGGATGCCAATACTGTCCCTGTCGAAGAGTTGGTGCGGATTCGAGAGAATGCCCCGCCAGCAGCGAAGTTGGCGTTGCAGAAACTGCACCGCAGGCGTTGAGCTTTGGCAACATCCGGCACAGCCGGACACGCGCCTCGAAGGATCGGGGAGCATCGAAAACTTCATGGATGTCTCAAACGGACTGCTCGGACCCTACGGATGGGGCTTTTATCGGGCTTTGGTCTTCGTGCGCTCATTTTCCCGCGAGTGGCACAGGGCGTTGGCCCTTGGTGTGCAACACCTCTTGGCATGGCAGGACAAACCTGCGACATGCTTAGACATGCTTAGACATACTGAGACACGAAACCAAATCTGAAAAGAAAAGGGAATCAGCCATGAAAGAAAACGACTTCCAAGCACGCCTCGCCAACCTCCTCGAGCAGATCGAAACCCTCCCAGAATCAGATCGCCCTAAGCTCGCTCAGCTGGCAACTGAAACCAATACCCGCCATCAGCGGATGAAAAAGACGATTGTTGAGCTTCAAGATTCGCTCGATCATCTTCGTTTGAGTGTGAAGTATCTTGTGTTTGATCTCGAAGCGACCCGCCGGGAGAATAAGTACCTCCGCAACATGCTCGACAACAACGCTGAGGGTGCAGACTAAACCCAGCCAATTGATTCAAAGATATGATCCGACGCCGGGTGGGTACCTGGTAGTGAATACGACTCACGACAACTGGTCGATCATCGATGATGTCCTCCGTCATTGAATCAACACTGGTCGATCTACCGGATTACATGCTCACAAAGCCCGATTTTTCGGGCTTTGTGTCAAATTAATGTTTTAGTGGATCCTTGGGTGGACATGTGTCTAGACTCTGATCAGACATGAAGGCCCTGATTCAACATTCTGTTTTTGCTTGGCTGCTCATTATCGCTCAGACGATGGTGATTGTGGTTGGGCACGGTCGGGTGGTTGTGTGTTATGATGACAACGGCTCGACGCATATTGAGTTGGTCAGCGAAGGATCGTGTGGCGGTGATGTTGACGACGGGTGCGATCTGGTTGTCAATGAGTCATCGAATGCCTTGGCGAGTGTTTGTTCGCAGATGCCTTGTGTTGATGAGTTGTATGGGCAGGTTGTATCGCTTTCGAATGTGTGCAGAGCGGATGCTTTGGCGCATGTGAGTTGGGTGCCGATCTGTGAGCCTACGGTTCTTGAATGGTGTGCGTTGACGCAGCCTGCTGAGATATTTGCCTGTGTCTATCAAGACGCAGTTGATTTTGAGCAGAGCGAAGAACGCCGATCGATGCACGCGACTATTTTGGTTTTATAATTCTGTAAGAAGATACTGAGCTATCGGTGCCTATTGACGGCACGGTTTTTTGATGTCATTTTTACAGGATAGAACATGAATACGAGAATATATTTTTTGGCTGCCATTGGTGCAGCTTTGATGTCGGGGTGCGCTGGCCCGCTGGATAGGCGGTGGGACGATCCGGTCTATCGATCGCTTCAAAGCCGATATTCCGAGCATGATGAGCTCGCAGCGGATGGTCAATATGTTGTTGGGGCGGAGCCGGCATTTGGTTTGGATAATCTCGATGCGTTGAGCATTGAGGATGCGTTGAGCATTGAGGATGCGATTCGTATTGCGATCGATCACAATCCGAGTTTGCGGGCTGCGGGGTATCAGATTGATGCGGCGTCTGGGCGTGTTGTTCAGGCAGGGCTGTATCCGAATCCGTCGTTGAGCTTTGAAGCCGAGGGGCTTGGGGCGGATGATGGCAGCGGGGGCGAGCAGGCGTATGTGATCGAGCAAGAGATCGTGCTTGGTGGTAAGCTTGAACGGGCACGGGATGTCGCCGAGTCTGATCGGCTCGCTGCACGGGCGGCGTTTGTTGCCCAAGAGTTTGCCGTGGCTGGGCGTGTGACCCAGGCATATTACGCGGGCGTGTTGGCGCAGGAAGTGTTGGCGATGCGCGAGGAACTCGCAGTGTTGTCGACGCAGCTTCTTGATGCAGCGAGGGCGAAGGTTCAGGCGGGGGTCGCGACTTATCCTGATCAGCTTCGGGCCGAAGTTGCCTATGAGCAATCGCAGATCGAGCTCGATTCCGCTCGATTTGAGGTGGTTGCGTCGAAGCAAAGACTTGCCTCTGCGATTGGGATTGAATCGCCAATTGTATTGGCGTTGAGTTCGTCAATTGATCGGTTGCCCGAGTTGCCATCGCGTGAAGAGCTGATGGCGTTGACACTCAAAGCCAATAGCCAGGTTGCACTTGCACGCATCGCGGTGATTCGCGCCAAGCAACAGCATGCGTTGGTCAAATCGGATGCGGTGCCCAACTTGGTGGCGTCTGTTGGTCCTCGATATTCTGATATTGATGATGAGACAACAGTTGATCTTGGTTTGAGCCTAGAGATTCCACTGTTTGATCGGAACCAGGGCGAGATCCGTGCGGCGTTAGCCGAGCGGTTGTCCGCGTCGGCCCAGCTTCAAGGCGTGCAGCTTGACCTGCTCGGAGAGGTTGGTCAGGCATGGTCTGCTTATGAATCGGCCAAGTCTTCAGCGGATCGGTATCGGGTGAATCTGTTGCCTAAGGCCGAGCAGACTCTTGAGTTGACACAACAAGCGTATCAAAGCGGCAAGGTTGATTTTCTTCGCTTGCTCGACGCGCAGCAGGTTGTGATTGAAGCTCGAATTGCGTATATGACGACATTGCACACGCTTCAGACCTCTGTGGCGTTGCTCAATGAATACACACAAATACATACGCCTTGGCGTGATCCTCGCACAGATGATCATGGCCAAGGGGAGGTGAACTGATGAATATCCAAAGATTTTTCCTTCTCGCGTTTCTTGTTCCATCGTTGATGGTCGCTGGCGGCTGTGGCAATGGGGGGCATGAAGATCATGACGACCATGATGATCAATCAGGGCATACTGATCACGATGATCGTGAAGAGGCTGGGGGCGAGCATGATGACCACGATGAACAAAGCGATGTGATAATGCTTACCGATGAGCAACTCGCAAACGCGGGCGTGGTCATCGAGCCTTTGGGCGGCGGTGAGATAGCGACTCATATCATGCTTCCTGCGGAGGTCGGGTTTAATGAGGATGCGGTGGTGCATGTGACGCCTCGCGTTGCGGGGATTGTTTCTGTTGTTGAAGGCTTGCTTGGGCATCAGGTTCAAGTGGGCGAGTTGCTCGCGGTGATCGAGAGCCCAGAGCTTGGGGAAACAAAGATCGCGTATTTACAGGCGATCCAGGTGCATGTGATTGCAAAGTCTGACCTTGACCGACAACGGATTATTAGCGAGAATACGGCCAAGCTTCTTGTGTTGCTTGCTGATGAGCCAACGCTTGAGGAGCTTCGCGTGGGGGCATCTGGGTTACGGATTGGTGAAAACAAAGGTCGGTTGCTCACGGCGTATGCGCAGATGAAGGCGAGCAATGCGAACTATGCTCGTGAGAACGAGATGCAAAGCAAGGGGCTTTCGACGCAGGCTGATCTACTCGCTTCGCAAGAGCAGTTTCACAGTGCCCAGGCGCAGTATATGGCGGCGTTTGAGGATGTTGATTTTTCGTATCAGCTTGAGTTACAAGAAGCGGAGCAGGCATCGATGGTTGCCTCGTCTGCGATGGAGAATGCTGGGCGGAGATTGTATTTGCTTGGGTTGAGCGAGGAGCAAGTGGAGCATGTCGCGACGGATTCAGATACGGATGTTGCGCGGTATGAGCTTGTCTCGCCGATGAGTGGACGGATTGTTTCTAAGCACATCACACCGGGCGAAAAGGTTGATGACGAATCGTCGGTGTATACGGTTGCGAACCTTGATACGGTCTGGCTTAACATTTCTGTATATGCACAGTTTGGTGGGATAATCGAAGAAGGGCAGCGTGTGGCAGTGCGTGTTGGAGATCGGGAAGCGTCTGGTGTTGTGGATTATATCAGTGCAACGGTTTCTGAAGAGACGCGGACAATCGCGGCGCGTGTTTTACTTGAGAACAAAGATCGTGCTTGGAAGCCGGGCGAGTTTGTAATGGTTCAGATTGAGACGGGCTATGGGCGTGCTGAAAGGGTTGTGCCCATTGATGCGATCCAGACCTTTGAGGGGCACCAGGTGGTGTTTGTTCAAGATCAGGATGGGATCGAGCCTGTTGTGGTCGTGCTTGGGCGCAAGAGCGATACGCATGTTGAGCTGCTTGGCGACGAGATCGTGATCGGCACGCCTGTGGTTGTTGTAAATAGTTTTTTAATGAAGGCTGAACTCGGCAAGAGCTCCGCAGGTCATCAGCACTAAGCCAATCCAAAGGAGGACGAGATGCTTGAACGAATTATTGAGTTTTCAATCCGCCAGAGTGCGATTGTACTGTTGGCGACGCTCGCGATTGCGGGAATCGGGATTTATAGTTTTACGAAGCTGCCGATTGATGCGGTGCCTGATATTACTAATGTACAGGTGCAGATAAACACAAATGTGTCTGCGCTTTCGCCTGTCGAGATTGAGCAGCAGATTACTTTTCCGATTGAATCTGC
This sequence comes from Planctomycetota bacterium, assembly GCA_024280755.1. Taxonomy (GTDB): domain Bacteria; phylum Planctomycetota; class Phycisphaerae; order Phycisphaerales; family UBA1924; genus UBA1924. The sequence continues at coordinate 29,314 of JAJRPN010000014.1, read as the reverse complement.
GATGAGTGGGCTGCCCAGGGTTGAGCAGGTGCGTTCACTTTCACGGTATGGGCTTTCGCAGGTGACGGTTGTTTTTGAGGATGGTACAGATATATTCTGGGCGCGTCAGTTAGTTGGCGAGCGGCTGACCGAGGCGCGAGAAGCGCTGCCCGCAGGATTAGCCGAGCCTGCGATGGGTCCTATTTCTACAGGGCTTGGTGAAATTTATATGTGGTCGGTCGAGGCGGTTGGCCCGCGTCCTGATGAGACAGAGTATACAGATCAGGACTTGCGGACAGTGCAAGATTGGATCATTCGCCCGCAGCTACGAACAGTTCAAGGGGTGACCGAAGTGAACAGCATCGGTGGATATGAACAACAGTTTCATATTAACCCGGACATGGCCAAGCTGATGTCGTTTGGATTGACGCTGCGCGATATGATGCAGGCGATCGCAGACAATAATGCCAATGCTGGCGGCGGATACATCGAACATGCAGGCGAGGCGTATCTGGTTCGGGCGACTGGATTGATCGAGAGTGTCGAGGATATTCAAAGCATCAAAGTGAAAACAGTTGATGGTGTCGCGGTGTATATTCGTGATATCGCTGATGTGATTATTGGCAATGAGCTGCGCACTGGTGCGGGTACGCATAATGGCGAAGAGGTTGTTATTGGTACGGCCATGATGCTTCTCGGTGCAAATAGTCGAACTGTTTCTGAGGGCGTGCATGAGCGGATGGGCGAGATCCAAAAAACACTCCCTGAGAATGTTGAGATCAAGACGCTGTATAACAGAACTTATCTTGTTGATGCGACGCTTCACACGATCGAGAAGAACCTTGTCGAAGGGGCGATCTTGGTTGTGGTTATTTTGCTTTTATTGCTGGGAAACATGCGGGCAGCGGTGATTGTGGCTTGCGCGATTCCGCTTTCTATGCTCATCGCGGTGACGGGAATGGTTGAGAACAAGGTGAGCGCAAACTTGCTGAGTTTGGGCGCGGTTGACTTTGGAATTATTATTGATGGCGCGGTGGTGTTTGTTGAGAACATTGTTCGCCGGGCTTCGGAGGAGCAGAAAACCAAAGGGCGGAAGCTGACGAATGACGAACGACTCACGGTAATCTCGCAAGCGGGTAAGCAGGTCGCCAAGCCGACGCTGTTTGGGATCTTGATCATCATGATCGTGTACCTCCCGATTTTGACACTCACTGGCGTTGAAGGCAAGATGTTTAAGCCGATGTCGTTGGTGGTGTTGATGGCGTTGGCGGGCGCGTTGATTTTGACTTTTACCTTTATTCCCGCAGCGTGCGCTGTGTTCCTTCGTGGAAATTTCTCAGAGAAGGAGAGCTTTATTGTTCGTTGGATCAAATCGATCTATCGCCCAGCGCTCGGTGTCGCGATCCGTTTGCGGTGGTTGACGGTTGGGGTGGCCGCGGTTGTCCTTGGGATTTCCGGTTTGATTACGACCGGGCTTGGCAGCGAGTTTGTGCCTCAGCTTGGGGAGGGTGCGTTGGCGATTCAGCCAGCACGAATTCCGAGTATTGGGATTACAACGAGTATTGAGATGCAGAAGGATTTGGAGAAGGCGCTGGCCAAAGAGTTTCCTGATGAGATCATGAGTATCTTTGCACGAACAGGTACGGCCGAAGTCGCGACGGACCCGATGGGTCCCAATGTGAGTGATACCTATCTGATGCTTTATCCAAGGGAGCAATGGACACGGGCGAACACGCAAGAGGATCTTGCCGAAGAGATCGAAGCGTTTATTGGTATGATTCCTGGTCAGAACTTTGAAATCTCTCAGCCGATTGAGTTGCGGTTCAATGAACTGATCAGCGGCGTGCGAAGTGATCTTGCGGTGAAGATCTTTGGCGACGATCTCGATCTGTTGCTCAAATCTGGCAACGAGGTTGCCAAGGTGCTCCAACAGATACCTGGGGCTTCGGATGTGAAGGTCGAGCAGGTGAGCGGGCTTTCGGTGTTGACGATTGATATTGATCGTGAGAAAATTGCTCGGTATGGGCTCAGTGTGCGTGATGTGCAAGAGGTTGTTTCGATTGCGTTTGGCGGGCAAGAAGCCGGGACACTGTATCAAGGCGATCGGCGATTCCCGATCGTGGTTCGGTTGCCTGAAGAGATCCGAAGCAAGGTCGATCTTGTTCGTCAGGTTCCGATTCCGCTTCCTGAAGGTCTTTCGTCGTCGCACCCCAGCAGCCTTGAATCAATGAATGATGGTGGGGCTTCGGTTCGGTACATACCGCTTGAAGCGGTTGCCGATATTGAGATTGCCGAGGGGCCAAATCAGATCAGCCGAGAGAATGCCAAGCGACGCATTGTTGTGCAGGCGAATATTCGTGGGCGGGACATGGGTTCGTTTGTTGCCCAAGCTCAAGACGAACTTGACGCCAAGGTCACCTTCCCCGAAGGATATTTTGTTACCTGGGGCGGGCAGTTTGAGAACCTCGCCAAAGCACGCCAGCGATTGATGATTGTTGTTCCGATTGCGTTGTCATTGATTTTCATTATGCTCTTTACAGCGTTTGGAAATGTGCGTCATGCGATCATTGTGTATACAGGTGTGCCTTTGGCGTTGACCGGCGGGATCATCGGGTTGTATGTCCGAGGGATGCCGATGAGTATTAGCGCGGGTGTTGGGTTTATTGCGCTCTCGGGTGTTGCGGTACTCAATGGCGTGGTGATGATTACCTTTATCAATGAGCTGGTCGCGTCTGGGAAGCCTCTGCGGGAATCGGTGATCGACGGGAGTCTGTCGCGTTTGCGTCCGGTGTTGATGACGGCGCTTGTGGCGAGCCTGGGCTTTGTTCCTATGGCCGTCAATACGGGGATGGGCGCGGAGGTTCAAAGGCCCTTGGCGACGGTGGTTATTGGGGGGTTGATGAGTTCGACCATTCTCACGCTGTTTGTTTTGCCGACGCTGTACTTCTGGTTTGGGGGGAAGAAACCGGGAGTTACAGAATGAGTTGTAACGCAGAAAAAGGAGTTTGAGAGTGTATTGCTCGGCCATATTTTGCAATGGCTAAAGAGTTTGCACCCTAGATCCATCCCCGTGGTACAATGTACTCAAGCATATCAACGAGGAGCGATCACATGATTCATCGGCGGCATCCAATCCATACTCTCGCGTTGAGCACATTGCTCTTTGCTTTTGCAACAACTCATGCATGGGCAGCGGATGGGAATGGGCCATATTCTCGTGTGAGTGATTCAGAGAATGGGGATGTTGTCCTTGAGATGTGCGAGCGGGCATTTGTGCCGATCAACGGCGACGGCCCGCGGATTCATTTGGTCTCTGCGATTCATATCGCGGATAAATCGTTTTATAAGAGTATGCAGGCATCGCTCGAATCGTACGATTCGGTATTGTTCGAAGGGGTGAAGCCGGCCGGGCTCGATGCGATTGATCCATCGCTTGATAATCAAGCCAAAGCGAATGCGACAACGACTCGGCTTGAGTTGTTACTGGATCTCGCGGACATGTTCTATCAGTCAAACCATAGGCTGCCCGAAAATATAACCGACATGATCGAGTATTCTGATACACGGATTAGTGCTGTGGTCGAATCGATCCGGGTGGATGGGTGGGGGCATCCGATTGGCGTGTCGGTCGAAAAAACAATCAAAGATGGCGAAGTGATGAGGCACACCATCGGGTTTGTCTCGTTGGGCGCCGACAAAGAAAAGGGTGGCGATGGGCTCGATGCGGATATTGCTCGCCACTCAGGCTCTTACACATCAGCCGCGGCAAGCAAGCCAACCCCCGATGGCATCCAAGCCCTGATGGCGAGGGCGCTTCGTGTCGCGTTCCAACTCGATGAGATGGACATGGCGGGCAAGGGGTGGATCAATGCCGATATTGACATCAACACGCTTCAAGATCAACTCGCTGAGATGGGTGAGGACAACGCGATGATCTTGCAGCTTATCGAGGGCAACTCGTTTCAGGCCAAGCTCATCGGGTTTGTGCTCAAGTTTATTGAACGCTCGCCGACGATGTCTTCGATGATGAAACTGGCGATGATGGATATGCTTGCGTTGGTCGAAACATCGGATATCATGAGCCAGTTCGATGTGATTGAGGATGTGATTCTTCACGGCCGAAACGATATTGTGATTGAGTATCTCAAGGCCGAGCTGCTCGCTCATCCTGAGCATGACGATATCGCGATCTTCTATGGCGCTGCCCATATGCCCGGGATCGAAGAGGTCATTCTCAATGAGCTTGGATACAAGTTCGAGTCCAACACCTGGGCGCAAGCCATGACGGTCAATATGAAAGATACGGGGCTCTCAGAGGGGCAGATCAAGATGATGCGCAACATGATCAAGAGCTCGCTTGAGAAGCAGTTCTAGTTTTCTCGCCCGTTTTCTCGCCCGTTTTCTCGCCCGTTTTCTCGCATCGTTTCGATCACAAAGCTCTCCTCCCCCGGGCCTCCGGGGGAGGTGGCCGGGTCTTCGCGGACGGAGGGGGTCTTTGTGGTGGCGTTGACACTGAAAACAAAGGGCAAAGTCGAAGCAAGACCCCCTCCGCCTCACTTCGATCGGCACCTCCCCCGGAAGCCCGGGGGAGGCGAATAGTTAAAAAACATGAGCCGACAGGCACGGGCTAGTGTTCTCGCATCGTTTCGATCACGCTTGCTACTTCATCTACCAGTTCGGTGGCGATCATGCCGCTGGTGGCGTGGTGGTGTGCTGCCCAGTGTTCGCCTGCGATGGCGTGGGCTTGGACACCGATCGCGCAGGCCATGAATAGCTCAGTGTTTTTTTGTGCAATCAACGATCCGATGACTCCTGCGAGGACATCGCCGGTGCCGCCGACGCTCAGGGCCGAGCATCCACGATCGCATACCCAAACGAGGTGCCCGTTTGAGACGACGGTGCCTTTGCCTTTGAGCACGACGATACATCCGACGCGTTGTGCGATGGCTACGCATGCGCGTATTCGTTCTGCATCAGTTCCGGCCGGGTTCCCGGTGATCGACAATGCTTCCATCAATCGTTTGGCCTCGCCGGGGTGAGGGGTCATGATCATGGTGGCGCGGACATCGCGGGTGAAGTCGGGCATCGTAGCGAGTGCATTGAGCCCGTCTGCATCGACCACGATTGGGATATCTTCTTGCCCGATCAAGCGCATGACGATTTGTTCGACTTCGTGCCCGGTGCCCATGCCTGGGCCAACGATGATCACCTCGTTTGTGCGCACAAGTTCGTCGATGATCACCGCTGCGTTCGATGGGATGATTGCTCGTTGCGCGTCGACTTCTAATCCGAAACCAGTGGCAAAGGGCGCGAGTGTGAGGACGGACTCGACGATGGGCATCGGAACTGCGACTTTGACCAACCCGCACCCGGCGCGGATCGCGCCCATCGCTGCGAGTGCGGGGGCGCCGAGCATGGTGGCTGCGAACTCGTCGTTGTGGTGCATGCCCGCGGAGCCGCCAACAATGGCGACCGATCCGAAGGTGCCCTTGTGGGTGTCAGTAGCCCGCTTGGGGAGTTTGACCAATGTATCTACCTGTTGTGCTTCCATAATGGATTGTTGCACGCCGAAGTCTTGTCAGATGTTTTTTTCATTCAGGAACTGTTCTTTTCTCCTCCCCCGGGCTTCCGGGGGAGGTGGCCGCGTCTTCGCGGTCGGAGGGGGTTTTCTGTGTGATGTTTACGCAGAGTGGGAAGCAAAAAACGAAAAGAGGACCCCCTCCGCCTCACTGCGTTCGCCACCTCCCCCGGAAGCCCGGGGGAGGAGATGAGAATGTATTGAGCTGTCACAGATGACCTACCTGTCGACTTCCCTCTCCCAACCCTATGATTGACACATGATCGACACGCATGCCCATCTTACCTTCCCCAACTACGCCGGGCGGATTGACGAAATCCTTGATCACGCTGCTGGTGCGGGCGTGACGGGGGTGATTACCATCGCGACAACGACGGTTGATTCGCACGATGCGTTGCGGGTTGCGAAGGAATATGACAATGTGTGGTGCACAGCGGGGGTGCACCCTTTGTATGCGGACAAGGAGCCTCACGATTGGAACGCGATCCGTGAGATCGCCAAGCACGAAAAATGCGTTGCGTGGGGTGAGTTGGGCTTGGATAACAAGCATGCTCGCCCGGTGCGATCTATCCAAGATCCGGTTTTGGCGACGCATCTGGCGTTTATTGAATCGTGCAAGGCCAACGATGGGATTGATCTGCCGATCGTGATCCATTGTCGAGAAGCGTTTGATGATTTGCTTCCGATTCTGCGTGAGACCACGCTCGATCCATCGCGGTTTGTGTTCCATTGTTTCACAGGTAACCCGGACGAGGCGCGGGCGGTTCTGGACTTTGGTGCCATGATCTCATTCACCGGGGTTGTGACTTACAAGAACGCGAAGGAAGTTGCCCAGGCAGCCAAATTCGTTCCAGCGGATCGGATTATGGTGGAGACCGATTCGCCGTTCTTGGCTCCTGATCCCAAGCGGGGCACCCGTCCGTGTGTGCCCGGATACGCTCGGTATACTGCGCAGTTTCTTGCTGCGATCCGAAACACGCCGTTCGAGCAGTTTCACGATCAGATTGACATCAACACCGAGTCATTCTTTGGCATCAAAGTTCCCAAGCCAGCACCCGAAATCATTGCGAATCCTTGTACATGCTAAGCTCAACACTCAATCTTGCTTCTGCCTCAGTGCAAACCAACCTTGGCGGTTGGTTCCATGACCTTTCGCCGTTTTTGGTGAAGTTTACCCCGACCTTTGGTATTCGGTATTACGGGCTTTCGTATGCGCTGGGGTTTACCTTTGCATATTTGTTCTTGCGATTCCTGAGCAAACGCAACGCGACGCTGATTCCGTATGATCGAATTGGCGATGCGATGATGTACCTGATCGTGGGCACGCTCATCGGCGGTCGGCTGTTTTATGTGATTGGGTATGAGCCGAGCTTGCTTACTGATTTCTCAAGCTCTGCGCCCTGGTGGGGGGTGTTGGCGATTAACAACGGGGGCATGGCATCGCACGGGGGCATCATCGGGGTCGCATTCGCATGCTGGCGGATTTCTCGAGGCTTCAAGACACCAACGGGCAAGATCGAGGGGCGATGCTCGCCTTTGCATATCTTTGATACAGCGGTGCTCGTCGCGCCGTTCGGGCTGTTCTTCGGACGCATGGCCAACTTCATCAATGGCGAACTGCTCGGTGCGGTGGTCGCCAATCCGGGCGAAAAAGCACCGTTCTGGGCGGTTCGATACCCGCAAGAGATCACTTCGCTGACCGATTCGCAGCTTGTTCAAACCCCCGAGCAGATGAACCAGATCATGCAGCTCTCGATGATGCACATGCTCCCCAACGAACAAGACTGGTTCCTTGGGTATGGCCGCATGCTTGATCTGATCCAACGCGGCGACGATGGTTTGAAGGCCCAGCTTGAGCCTTTGATTGCTGCGCGATACCCGACGCAGCTTTTTCAAGCCGGGCTTGATGGGTTGTTGGTGCTGGCGGTGGTTTGGATCATTGCGATGAAGCCACGCAAGCCGGGGCTGATCGCGGGGGCGTTTGCGATTGTGTATGCGTTGGGGCGAATCCCGATGGATTTTATTCGTCTGCCCGATGCGGGGGTGAGCCAGTTTGGGCCTTTGACACGCGGGCAAACTTATTCGGCGATCACGCTGATTGTTGGCATCGCGTTGGTGGTGTACGCAATGCGATCGTCGGCGGACAAGCTGGGCGGCTGGCTTAACAAAGGGCAAAGCAGTGGAGAATGAGAAGAGTAAGTATATTTGGGTTGTTGGGTGTGGAGGCCTTCTCGCCATTGTTTGCACGGCTCTTATCGGTTTGGCACTCTGGTTTATCTTCATTGGGCTTGATGGCCCAAGCGATCAAGATATTGAAGATGCCATGAAACAAGGAGACATCATTCTTGTGGCTCTCAAAGAGTATCACGGTGAAAATGGTTCTTATCCGGCGGTACTCAAAGATCTCGTTCCAACCCTACTCAGCCAAATTCCAAGCCCTACAGGGAATGAAGATTTTTGGAGCTACCACTTGTGGCCGGAAGATTCTCAGCTACATGGAGGGGAGTTCCAACTCAGTCACGATTATAGTGGTTGGTTGCTGGCGCCGAATCCTGTGATTTATTCGAAGGGAAATAGTTGGAGTATTGACACGAAGTAAATTGAGTTTGATTACTCTTTTTTCTCGCGCCCTAAGCGAGCGATTCCAACCGTCATCCCGAACCCGAGCACGATCAAGAGATTTGAAGCGATGATTTGTGAGCCGGTGGGTTTGAATGCTTCTTGCTTCCAATCTTTGGCATTGTCGTCGGCTTGCATCTCAGCAAGGTTTGCTTCGGTGACGAGTTCGCCTTTGATCTCATCGCCAATCACAGGCAGCACACCATCGCGGAATGGATACAGCCCCGCTGGGGCAGCCACGATCAATCCAAGCAGTACGCCCAGGGTGATTCGTTCGTAGCGGTGGAGGACCCACTTGAGGACATTGCTCACGATGGCGACGCCGAGGAGTACGCCGATGCCGACGGGGATGATCACACCCATCTGATCGATGACTGCGCCGACATCACCATCTTTGAGCGCATGAACAGTGTCTTTGATTGCGCCGATGATTGGTTCGTACAGCCCGAGCAAGAGCAAGAGGAATGCGCCCGAGACTCCTGGGAGGATCATCGCGCTCGCTGCGGCTGCGCCGCCGACGATGAACCCGACGGTGCCTGAGAGTACGAGTCCTTCGCCTCCCATTTCTTGGAGGAAGACGAGCCCACCCATGAAGGCGACGCCGGCGATCATGCCGAGGTATGAATCTTTCTTGATCGGTTTAGCCATCGACCAGAGGATGGGGATGCCGCCGAGGGTGAGCCCGATGAATACGGAGAACATCATCCAGCGGTGGTGGACGAGCGCCCAGTGGATGGTGCTCGCGAGTCCGCCAATAGCGATGAGTGCTCCGAGGACGACCGCGCCGAGGATCATGATTGTTTTGCGAGAGAATCGGAATCGTGTTGCGTCAGATACCGCGTCGATAAAGAGTGTGTAGATGCCACAGGCGACGAGCATGGTGCCCCCTGAGATTCCGGGGACGAGGTTGGCGAGTCCCATGAGGACGCCTCCGAGTCCACATCGGATCAGTGGGATTCGTGATTCTTTTTGAGTTTCAGTCATGCCGAGCCGCTCTTCTTTCGTATCTCTATAGGCCGGGTGTCGATTACTGTCAGCCTGTGTTACAATATCCGGTATCATCGACATAGGACCCCGCCGATGTCCAGTTGGGCAGGTATATTTTCCGGAGATCGTTCATGGGTATTCCAGTTATTCACACACTGTTGATCGTTGTTGCAGCCTTGAGCCAAACGATAGGCTGTCGATCGGTTCAATCTCCATCAATCGCTCCCGCAGTGAACACGCAGGTTGTCGCTCGGGCATCTTCTCTGGTGGCGACTGATGAGACTGAAGCTGCCGTATCGCGTTGGCCAATGCGTTGGGGAAATGATCCAGAACAGCGAGGAACGATTATCGAGTTAGAGCCTGATGTGCCGTTGCGTCCGATCCATCTCTCGCGACATCATCAGTTTCGTTCGACCGATGTTGAGTACACCGATGCGAATCAGTTGGCTGCTGACATTGGGATCGAAACAGGTTTTAAGTTTAAATCAGAAGCCGGCGGCTCGTTTTTGTTTGTTCCCAACCCAGAGAATAAGGTTCACTTGTATGCTGATCCGATTCAAGACTCTGGAACACTTCAGAAATCTGATATCCCCGATCTTTCCTTTAAGTTTGTCTCAGCGACAAAGTACGAACCAGATAAGGTGAGCGAACTTGTAGTTGAAAACCAAAAGACTGGGGAGAAGAAAAAATACAATATGACCATTGCGGGTAAGAAAGACCCCGAGTTTGCATCTGGTGAGGATCATGTCGAACTTCAGCGGACTTGGTTTACTTATCGTGATCCAAAGGGTGAAGAATACAAATCTGAGCCTGTTGGTATGATCATTCTCTTGCCAGGGATGTTCGGGACTCCTGATGTGATCATCGATGGTCTCGAAAAATATTGGCATCATCAAGATTATGGGGTTCTGCGGATGCGTTCGCATCCATCGCGTTTTACCCAGCATGCGATGATGAATGTTGTATCCGGGAATGAAAAATCAGTCGCTCGTAAGGCTGCGGCGATTAACGATGAGCGCGTTGCTGAAGGTGCGTATGCGACCAAGGCCGCACTTGATTATGTGATGAATCTTCGTCCGGGCCTTCAAGATAAACCAATAGTTCTTGTCGGTATGTCGGGTGGCGCGATGATGTTGCCAACGGTGTATGCGTATTCGCCCGAAGCGTATGACGGAGCGGTGTTGATCGCAGGTGGTGCTGATTTTTTGATGATTGCGATCGAATCGAACTACAAAGCATGGATTGATGCGATGGTCTTTGATTTTAAAGCTGGAAATAAAGAACCCAGACTTGACACTGATCTTGGGAAACCAACCGACGAACAACTCGAAACTCTCTCAGCGAGTTATCTCAAAAAATCAAAGCTCGATGCGTATCACACCGCGACCGAGATGACGGATATCCCGGTGCTGATGCTTCACGCATCCGCTGACAAAGCGGTTCCATCATCATCTGGTCAACTGCTCTATCAACAACTCGGCCAGCCAGAACGGTGGTCGTATCCGATTGGGCACGAGCTGATCTTTGCGGGTTTGCCAACACAGGTTACGAGGATCGACAAATGGATCACTAAGCATGTGATTGATCCTGCTTCGGACTAAGGCGGTGTCTGACGGCTCATGTTTGATCACATACTCTCCTCCCCCGGGCCTCCGGGGGAGGTGGCTGCGCAGCAGACGGAGGGGGTCTTTTGATGCTGAAACAAAGGGCAAAGCGAAGCAAGACCCCCTCCGCCTCACTTCGATCGGCACCTCCCCCGGAAGCCCGGGGGAGGCGAATAGTTGAAAAACATGAGCCGTCAGACACGGACTAGTTTTCGAGCCTGTAGCGATCGATGAGCGTGCCTTGCCCGATGAATTCGTTGCCGACGATGTCGATGGCTTTGAGTTCGCCCGTCATGAACGGCGTGGTTCCACTCGCTGGGCCTTGTGTCAGGAGTGACTCGAACTCGGCGACGGTTGGCATATGGCTGACGATGGCAATGGTTTCGATATGCTGATGATCATTCACTACGCTGAGCATCTCGGAGAGTCCCCGGTCGGCTCCGAGTCGGTCGTCGGTGTGCTGGTCTTGAGCGAGTGCTGCCCAGATCGCGCAGGCAGTTTCTTGGGCTCGGGTGTAGGGCGATGCGATGACCATTTGAGGCGCGGCTTTGCAACTCGCAAGGAACTCGCCGACGGCTTTGGCTTGTCGATGACCTTTGTCGGTAAGTGTGCGGTCTCGGTCACGCCCGGTGCTTGATTGATGATGCGCGTCGCCGTGTCGGATGATGTAGATGAGCATGGGGTTAGCCTCCAGAAATCATAAGCCCGAGTGCGTGTCCGCTCCAAGCCGCGAACAATCCGATAGCGACACTAATCATCACATACATCATCGCGGCGCCGAGCCGTCCGTTGTTCATCAGATCGAGTGTTTCCCAGCCAAACGATGAGAATGTGGTGAACCCGCCGAGCACGCCAACGATGAGCGCGACACGGATTGCTTCGTTGCCTTCTTCAGGATCGCCAAGCATTCCCCACGCGAGCCCAATGAGCCCGCACCCGATCAGATTCACAAGCAGCGTGGCGACCGGATACATCGAGAGCCAATGGGGTGTGTCGGCGTTGGCTGGTGTGAATCGACCGATGAGTAAGCCGATGGAGTAGCGAAGGGTTGAGCCGATCCCGCCGCCGATGAATACGAGCATGAGCTTGTTCATGAGACTACCTTAGCAGATTTTAGTTGAGTAGATTATAGCTTCGCAGATTTGGGAATCGTTTTTCCGGGGGCTGTTGGCCCTGATGCGCTGGCGTGTCGATATGCGGTGATTGCTCCAAGGATGATGAAGACGATTGATGCCACGCTTCGCAGCCCTTCGTATCCGCCTTTGGCGTTGTGATAGAGCCATTGCTGAGTTGTGCCGTTGCTTGCCCAATTCCAGTTGATGACCGTGACAGGGAAGGCGACTGCGAACACAACGAGCAGTGTCATCACGGCCGCCAAGATTCCGAGTTGTCGGCTCCCGTTGCCTGAGGCTTTGCGAACGCCGAACCCGATGAAAGCCCCGCAGATCCATACCGCGGGAACGAGCCGGGCGTGAATATTGGAGTCGATTGCATGGATCGCCCAGATGATTCCGATCCAAGCAGCACCACAGGCAATGGAAATCAGCACGCTCGCACCGATTCCTCGCAAGGTTCGTGCTGGTGCTTGCTCAACGGGTTCAATCTTCGATTCATTTGTAGGCGGGATATCGTGGCAGTACCATTCTCGCATTTCATCGCATACTTCTTGCTCTCGCGGGGTTGGCGTTCCAAGATCGAGTTGTTCTTGATTGGTCGTATAGCTGCCCAGCGATTCAAGGTAGCTCTGAGCCGATGACTCGCACGCTGAGCTCCACCAAAGAGTGGGGATGCCAAGCGTGTCATATATTTCTTGCAGCGTCCCCATTTCGTCAGCTCGGAGATCTTGATAACGCACCCTGATGAACCGTTTATAGGTGGATCGTTCGTCATCGAGCGCCTGTAGTTCAACGGCAGCTTTGGATTCTGTCTGGGCGTATTCCTCGACCACCCGATCTCGGATAGTTTGGGTATCTGGCGCATCTTCGAGCAGGTGCTCAGCCAATGACAGATGCAAACGAACATTGGAATCGATCACAGCACCGGGTTCTCGCACAAGATGAATGAACTTGACATTTCCATTCAACAACCGATCAAGCTCGGCGACCCGTGCGGTGTGGCTTGGGGTCTTGAGGAGCAAAAACTTCGATCGATTTCGTTTTCCCCGCGTGAGTTTCCAGATGAACATGGCCATGAGTGAGCGCCAGCGATGGAGTTCCTTCTCGCTCAAATCTTCAAGCGCGTGCCAGCGTTTCCAGTCGTCCCATTGGCTCGGCCAAATGAACCGTCCGGGGATCGAACTACACATGCCCCAGGTGCTCAATGCGAAATCATCTTCGGCTGGCCAGTTGGGGCCAAAGCCGACGGCGTCCTGCGGGCGAGTCCCACCCAAGAACGGCACCAAGAGAAACCGAATTAACGACCACCCAAAAACAAACCCCTGCCCTGCCAAACATTGATACCACCGAGGCGTGATGAGCCGATCATCGCAGCTCATCAGATTATGCAGATGCGTCGTGCCTGATCGGTAATATCCAAGGATCACGATTGTCGGATGCCCAATCCGAGGCTCAATCAAAGGATCGGTCCCAAATCGCCGACGACGAATCACACTCAAGATCACTCGTTCATGAACAGTGCAGATCGTCCCGATGAAGCTCGTAAAGAGGATGAAACCGAGCCGAGGCCAATAGCGGGGGCGTACACCGCCCGATCGACGCAGCATCCGAAACCAAACATCGAGCGGTGCCAGCGCCAAAAGATGAGCTGTAGGCCACGCGATGCCGCCGCGTGGCTTTTGATGGTGCTCAGGATGTTGATGTTGGGTATCCATATGGCGTATCTATACAATACGCACAATGATCAGGCAATGGGTGATGGCCATCTTGATCCTCCCTGCGCCCCGCGGGGAGGTGTCGAACAAAGTGAGACGGAGGGGTGTCTTGATGATTCATCTCCTCATGACTACCAAGAAATAAGAAAAAGCCACCCCTCCGTCTGCTGCGCAGCCACCTCCCCGCGGGGCGCAGGGAGGGGCTGAGGGCTGGCAACTCAGTGGCGTTCTCCCTGCTCTTTGCCCTTCGCTTTTCATTTTCTTCCTCTTCCATTGCCTATTGCCCGCTGCCTATTGCCCTTCCCCAATCCGCCCGCATATCCTTAGCCCAATGACACACGAACTGCTTACCAAACTCAACCTCGTCAATCACCCTCGCATCGTCACCGATTTCACCGGCGATGAGACTCCAGAGAAGGACAATATCGTCCTCTCCTACAACCCAGCCACCGGCAAGCCCATCGCTGGCATCCGGTTGGACTCGCAGGAGGACTACGAGGTCGTCACCGCCAAAGCGGCCAAGGCCTTCAAAGAGTTCCGCAAGATCCCGGCTCCAAAGCGAGGCGAGTTAATCCGCAGAATCGGTAACGCCTACCGCGAAGTGCTTGAAGAACTCGGCTCACTTGTCGCATTGGAAATGGGCAAGATCAAAGCCGAGGGCATCGGCGAGGTCCAAGAAACAATCGACATCACCGACTTTGCGGTCGGTCTCTCCCGCCAAATGTACGGCATCACCATGCCAAGTGAACGCCCAGAACACGCGATGAAAGAACAATGGCTCCCGATGGGGCCCGTTGGCATCATCACCGCATTCAACTTCCCCAACGCAGTCTGGGGCTGGAACGCCATGCTCGCAGCAATCGCTGGCGACACCTGCGTGTGGAAGCCTTCATTGATCGCGCCGCTCACCGCCATCGCAACCAACGACATCGCGCAGCGTGTTGCCTCTGAAATGGGCTACGAAGATATCTTCCAACTCGTCATCGGCACCGATGCCATCGTTGGCGAATCAATGATCGCCGATCGTCGATATCCATTGATCTCCGCCACCGGCTCGTGCGATATGGGTCGCCATGTGGGTTCGGTCGTTGCTGGTCGTTTGGGCAAATCATTGCTCGAACTCGGCGGCAACAACGCGGTGATTATTGAAGCGGATGCAAACCTTGATCTCGCACTCCAATCAACCGTGTTTGGCTCCGTCGGCACCTGCGGGCAGCGTTGTACCTCGACGCGCCGTTTGATCATCCATGAATCAATCGCCGACAGCTTCTGTGCCAAGCTCGTTACGGCGTATGAATCTGTCCGTATCGGCGATCCGCTTGATAGCAACACCCTTATGGGGCCGTTGATCAACGAGCAATCCGTCGCTGGTTACGAGCATGCAGTCAAAACAGCATGCGAGCAGGGCGGCACCCTGCTCACGGGCGGCACCCGCGTGACGAATCTTGAAGGCGATCTCGCCACCGGGCACTTTGTCACACCTACAATCATCCGAGCACCAGAGGGCAACAACCTGCCGATGGCACTCGATGAAACCTTTGCTCCGATCCTCTATGTCTTTACCTACAAGACGCTCCAAGAAGCGTTCGACATGCAGAACGATGTGGTCCAGGGGCTCAGCTCTGCCATCTTCGCCGGCTCGTCAAACGCCGCCCAAAGATTCCTCGACCCATGCGGGACAGGCTCTGATTGCGGGCTCGCATATGTCAACCTCGGAACATCCGGCGCAGAGATCGGCGGGGCATTCGGAGGCGAAAAAGACACCGGAGGCGGGCGTGAGTCTGGCTCCGACGCATGGAAGGCGTACTCGCGTCGCCAAACATGTACCATCGGGTTTGGAGAAACTCTTGAATTGGCACAAGGAATCCGCTTTGAGTGATCAACCAAGAAATACAGACACCCTTGTAGATGCCCTCGCCAACACCGCGATCGCGTATGTCCAATCAGGCATGAAGGTCGGACTCGGCGCTGGCAGAACAGCCGCCCGTGGCATTGAGTTGCTCGCCCAACGCGTCATCGACGAAGGGCTTGATATCGTGTGTGTTGCTGCATCCGAAGCAGCTGAGGACCTTGCCCGCGCAAAGGGGCTTAAGCTTGTCGACTTTGCCATGCTCGAAGAACTCGACATCCTTATCGACGGTGCTGATGCGGTCGATCGCAAGATGCAGGTTATGAAGGGATCACGCGGCGCGATGACTCGCGAACGAATCTTGTGCTGGGCAGCCAAACAAACCGTCTTTATGGTCCACGCCAACAAAGTCTCGGCCACCCAAATCGGCAACGACACCCCGCTCCCGATCGCCGTCATGGCGTTCGGACTCGTCTCCACCCGCAAGGCCCTCCGCCACATCGGAATCAACGGCGTCATCCGCCAAGACATGAACGGCCAACTCTTCATCACCGACAACGGCAACCTCGTCCTCGACGCCACCCTCACCGGCACCGAAAACCTCCCACAACTCGCCAGCGAACTCAACGATATCCCTGGGGTGATCGATCACGGCCTCTTCATCGACGAAGCCGACATCATCCTCATCGAAAACGAAGCCGGTGAGATCGAAGTGCTGAGCCGGGCAAGTCGATAAACTCTTTCGTAGCACAGGCGTCCCGCCTGTGATCTTTTTTATCTTTCATCTTTGTATTCAACGAGCCGCGACCGTCAGGATGCGGTTTTTTCATATCTGGGTGCCCCGTCGGATTCGTCCCCGGATCCTTGGGGTGAATACCTTAATCTCCCGAAGGAGCATCGGAATGCTCGATCGGGCCACCCGCCGGGGGGCAGTTTGACAAGGCAGCCTGCGTCTGGTATATTCTTGGCTGTACACAGTTTGTTCTCTAAACAGGTAGTAAAATGAAAGGGTTAGCTATGAGAATGTCGGAATGTCGGAATGTCGGAATGTCGGAATGTAGCTAGGGCTTTAGTGTCTTCAGGAAAGATTGCATTGGCGTCTCTTATTGCATTCAATACTGTCGCCTTTAGCCAATGGACTGATGATGGCAATGGTTCGTATTCAATTGTGCTAGACCCTGGCAACTCTGATGTTGAAATAGTAGTTGAGGGATTAGATTACACTACATATGGCGTTTGGGCTCCTGCGGGTTCCGGAGGGGATTCTGATTATGTTGAATTTGATGTAGAACATGTCAATTGGAATAGATTTGATATTAATACAACGGGTGCAACCGTTACCGACGAAGAAGCGTGGGGTTGGCCAGATGGGCGTGTCGATGTTGCAGATGTTCGCTTGTTTTTATGTTTATATCAAAATGCGAGTGCCTATGCGGACATTAATTCTACAGGGGCTGCGCGAGGAGATACCGAGTATGGGGTAATGGACGGCGTGGTAGATGGCGCTGATTTGCAATTTTTCACTGATTGGTTGGAGGAGTTTGCCTCACTAAACGTTGCAATACAGTTGATCGCTGACGCACTTGAAAATTTTAATCCATGTACTACAAGAGCAGATGACGAGCCTCAGATGGCACCCCGCGAGCCAAAGAAGCAAGTTGCAGGGGTTTTATCGACAACTAGTGGTGATTTCCCCGGACTCCTTGATGGGTGGGTATATGTCATCGCTCGCGATATCTTGAAGCCGCAATCGTCCTTGGATTTGCAAGTAATACATCGTGCTGACATAGATGATATCTGTCATGGCGAGCCAGGGGCTACGCATTTTTCTGAGGCATGGACTGAGGTTGGTTTTTTTGCCAGCATGAGTGCGGTTGCTACAGGACTTACGGAGGTGTTGAATGATCGGGATTATGACATCACGGAGGATTGCTTTGGAAATGGGTCCGGAATGCGTGTAGGTGATTCGACATTGCGTACTATGTACAGGGTGACTTATAAACTTGGTGCTTTTATACCTATCAACGCATGGTGGGCGGGGCTTGGCACTCAAAAAACAATGTTGACTCGTCAAATTTCAAGCACTGGGTGTGGGTGTCCGTGAAGTTGTTAATTGATTACATTAGCAGGAGCAAAGCCCGTATTTTAGCTACGGGCCTTGCAATACTGCTATTGTCTGCGGTACTCTTTGGTGCTGTGGTTCAAGATCGAGTGCATGTGTTCTCTGTGAGCGTGAATGCGTCAAGTTTGTCGGAAGGGACTTATGATGCGCATGTGCGTGCTCGTGCCGCGTGGGTCGATTTGTTTATTGTTCAGTCAGGAAAGGAACTAGTATCCGTTTCAATAGATTTCCCTCCGGGTGCTAGCGCGGCGATGCAGAATAATCTGAGGCAAGCGGCAATGGCTCGTCTGTCTGACATCAGAATCAGCAGTTCTGCCGCTTCGCTCTACTACAGAGCGTTGTTAATATCGCTGGAATATTTGTTGCCTGTTGCCGCGATGGGGATAGTAGTGTTTTTACTACTCAGGCATCAAGCAAAAAAATGTTGCTGAACATGTGTGAAAAATGCGGGTATTCACTGGACGGTATTCCCGAACCCTTGTGTCCAGAGTGTGGTTGGCGGTCAAGGCCGGGTGCAAGGTGAATCTCTTGCTGGGTGCCCCGACTCGCCGTCTTCGGCGCAGTCGGGTCTTTGAATACACACAGTATAGTAAACCCGACTGCGCCGCTCCGCGTCGAGTCTGGCACCCAGAAGAATCCAATTTCTCCCCTCTTCTCTGCGTCCTCAGCGCTCTCTGTCCACTCTGCGTACCTCCCTCTTCCCACACCTACAATCCCCAATGCCCACTCAACAACCTACCCACACCAACGCCCTCATCAACGAGACCTCCCCCTATCTCCTCCAGCACGCACACAATCCTGTCGACTGGCACCCTTGGTCCGATGAAGCATTCGCCGAAGCACAACGCCGCGATGTGCCGGTGTTTCTTTCGATTGGGTACTCGACCTGCTACTGGTGCCATGTCATGGAACGAGAATCCTTCGAGAACGAGGCGATCGCCAAGATCATGAACGAGCATTTCGTGTGCATCAAGGTCGAT
Source organism: Planctomycetota bacterium (assembly GCA_024280755.1). GTDB lineage: Bacteria > Planctomycetota > Phycisphaerae > Phycisphaerales > UBA1924 > UBA1924. The sequence goes on along the minus strand of JAJRPN010000014.1, from coordinate 10,766 downwards.
CGCGAAGAGCGCCCCGATATCGATGACATCTATATGGCTGCCACTACCATCTTCAGCGGCTCGGGCGGCTGGCCAATGTCCGTCTTCCTCGAACCGAAGTCTCGCAAACCGTTCTATGCCGGGACTTATTTTCCCGCCGAGCCGGCGTATGGTCGCCCATCGTTCCCGCAGTTGCTCGAAGGCTTATCCGATGCGTGGAAAAATCAAAACGCACAAGTGATCGAGCAAGCCGAGTCCATCGCTGCGGCTGTGATCGAGCAGATTGCTTCGACGAACCAACAGCCCGTTGCGGTCGGGCAGCCTCAGCTTACGAATGCGACTTCCGCCTTGCTCCAACGCTTCGACAAAACCAACGGCGGCTTCGGCGGGGCACCCAAGTTTCCCCAGCCGATCTACCTTGAATATTTGCTCGACTTCCGCGAGCACACCGACGAGGGCACACGCAACGCGATCGACAAGGCTGCCAAGAAAACGCTCGACGCGATGGCCAACGGGGGCATCAACGATCAAATCGGTGGCGGGTTCCATCGCTACTCGACCGATGCCTTCTGGACAGTCCCTCATTTCGAGAAGATGCTCTATGACAATGCCCAACTCGCCGGCATCTATGCGCGTGCATCGGTGATTTATGACGATCAGTATTATGCGCACACCGCCGAGCGAACGCTCGACTATTGCTTACGAGAGATGACCAATCAATCCGAGCCAGGCGCAACAGGTTTCTTTAGTGCGCAAGATGCAGAGGTTGACGGGAAGGAGGGGCTTAACTACCTTTGGACCAAGGCTCAAATCAACGAGGTTCTTGGCAAGGGTTCAGAAGATGCCAAGCTTATTCTCGATATATATGGCCTCAACGCCGGCACAAACTTCCAAGACCCGCATCACAAAGATGAACCCCCTCGCAATGTTCTTCGGCTCGAAGATCGACTCGATACGCTCGCACAGCGGGCATCGCTTTCTGAGAATGAGTTGTATGCGAAGATCGATGCGATCAACGAGAAACTCTATGCGGTTCGCCAAAAACGCAAGCAGCCTCGGCTCGACGACAAGGTGCTTGTTGCTTGGAATGGTTTGTTGATTGTCGCCTTGGTCGAAGCCGGCGAAGCGTTGGACGAACCGCGTTATATTGAAGCCGCTCAGCACGCGGCAGATTTTATCCTCGGACATATGCGATCGGAAGATGGTCAGTTGTTGCGGGCGTACCGCGCCAATGTTGCCAAGGTGCCCGCGGTCCTCGAAGACTACGCGATGCTCATCGCGGGCATGATCAAGCTTCATCAGGCTCCGTTTGCTCGTAATCGAACCACCATCGAAATGATCCTTGAGCTTGCTGATCAGGCTCATGAACTCTTCGCCGACGATGCGGGTTCGTACTATGATACAAGGGCCAATCAGGCGGATCTCTTTGTGCGTACCCGATCATTCCACGACGGGGCGGTGCCCTCGGCCATTGGCGTGATGCTCAACAATCTAGTTGACATTGCAAATCTTGCCAACGCCAATGAAGCCGATGCCGTCAAATATCGCACCCGTGCAGCCAACTTGCTCAAAGCGGTTTCGCCGGCACTCGCATCGTTCCCGATGTCATCGATCAACTCGGCCAGAGCATTGATCCATATGCTTGAGCAAGAAGATGAATATGCTTCAATCTACGCCTTCGCAGGAAGCAGTGGGGCGGGCGAACAAGGCAAAGCGATTCAATCGCCGGTGAAGGTTTTGGTTTCGACCGATTCGCTCACAGTCACAGACGATGAACCCGCATCATTCAAGATTGCGATTGATATTGATCAAGGCTATCACATCGTTGCGGCCGAGCCGGGAGATTCGGACGCGGCCAAACTCTTGCTCCCGCTCCGGGTTGGTCTCACCAAAGGCCAAGGCATCGCGGTCTTTGCGGACTACCCACAGGGCAAATCCTACGGCCTCGATTCTGTGGGCACATTCAATATCAACTCTGGTCGCATCGAGTTCGATGTCATCATCGAAAAATCCCCCAGCGTCGGTGTCGCTCCGGGGGCTCCTGTTCTCGGTGTCTCGTTCCAAGCGTGTAACGATTCGACCTGCCAAGCACCTCAAACAGTTGAGCTTGATATAGAGATCGTGATCAACTAATTACCATAGTTCGTTATTTCCAATCATGTTCTGGGCAACCGCGCCCGCCAAGACAGACAGAGTTCATTCTCTATTTATCTCTACCTATTTAGAGTGAGTCTTATTGATAGGCCGCTGCCGAAAACGCAGATCCAACGGCTAAGACCAACCAAATAATATTGATCGGCTGCATCATGAGTGCAAAGAATCCGATCTCAATCATCTCGTGATCGATGAACTCCGAGTTGGCATAAGTCATCTCGGCGATCTCTGCTCGAATCGAATCTTGCTCGTCATACGACATGCGATACCACTTGTCGCTTGTATCATCGCGAATAACCCTCGAAAAATCATTGGGCCAGTCTGCCAGTTCCCACGCCTTCCATTCCTTTGGCCAAGGGATCTCATCGCCCCGATCGTTCCATTCATCAAGCACTTCCCAAACGACCACTTTGCTCATGGCGAGGTCATCGCTCACATCCCCCGGCTCCATCACCTCAAGATACTGTTTGACCAACAGGGTCGCGGTGAGGTAGTTGCCGCCAACGACAGATCCAACGGCGATGATTGCGCCGATCAACCCGAAGTACACGCCTCCGGTATCGCGAGATCCGATATTGACCCCGGTACCAACGAGTAAGCCGATGCCCCATGCCAAGATCCCAAACCGGATATGCCCATAATACGCGACCGCCGACCAGATGCTCGCGCCGATCGCCCCGCCGATACATCCACCAAGCACCGGATAGAAAAGTTGATTCGCTAAGCTGCCAACAATCGCTGCACTCGCCTCGGCGACCTTGCTCTCTTTTACTACTCGCTCTTTCGAGGCTTTGGTCTGAGACTGCGATCCAGATTCTCGGTTGTAGCCGCAACTCATACACACAATCGCGTCATCACCCATTGCCTGTCCGCACCCTGGGCAAGCGTTGGCTCCGCCGATCTCATCACTTGATGATGGGATATCCCCGAGCAGGTCATCCATGCCTTCGATGAGTTCATCGTTCCAGTCTTCGCCTTCGCTTGCTACCAATGCTTGTTCGTGGGCTTGCTCGTTCTTCTGCTCTGCGCACGCCTGATGGGCATATTGCCCCTTCTCGTTCTTAATACGAGCGTGGCCTACACAGCTTTCGCCGCATAACACGCAAGGCTTATCAATATTCGGCATTCTGAGTCCCCAAAAGAAAAGAAGCACCGCATATGCGATGCTTCCTACATTATACAGATTTCAAACGCTTTCGCAACAACCAACTGGGAGTCGAAAGTGTTTTCAGCAGTTCTTACTTATCATCTTCTGCAATCGAGCGACGCATCGTGGTATCCGCATTGATATTCTTCATGCGGTAATGATCCATAATCCCGAGGTTTCCGCTGCGGAATGAATCAGCAATCGCCTTGGGCACATCAGCTTCAGAAAGCACAACGAGCGCCCGGTTCTTCTGTTCTTCAGCCTTGAACTCTTGTTCTTGAGCAACCGCCATCGCTCGGCGTTCTTCAGCCCGTGCCTGTGCAACCTTAGTATCGGCTTGTGCTTGATCTTCCATCAGCTTTGCGCCGATGTTCACGCCGACATCAATGTCTGCGATATCAATAGACAGGATCTCATACGCAGTTCCCGAATCAAGCCCACGAGCAAGCACCGCTTTGGAGATCGCATCTGGGTTTTCAAGTACAGTCTTATGTGAATCGGCCGAGCCAATACTCGATACAATCCCTTCGCCAACACGCGCGATGATTGTATCTTCGGTTGCACCGCCGACGAGTCGAGCGAGGTTTGTTCGTACAGTTACACGGGCGCGAGCCTTGAGCTGAATCCCGTCCTTGGCGACCGCGTCAATAGTTGGTCGTCCAAGCCCTGGATCTGGACAATCGATCACCTTTGGATTCACCGAAGTGTTTACTGCTTCGAGAATGTTTCGCCCCGCGAGATCAATCGCAGTCGCGACGCCCCAGTGAAGCTCGATATTCGCGTTTGCTGCCGCGATCAACGCAGAAACCACATTGCCCACATTGCCACCAGCAAGGTAATGGTTCTCAAGGTGATCGGTTTCGACGGTGATGATCCCTGCTTTGACCAAGCGGATCTTGTTGTTTACAATAATCGAAGGGTTCACCTTGCGAAAACGCATCGCGATAATCGAAGCCAAGCTTACGCTCGCCTTGGACATTACCGCCTGGAACCACAGATTAAAGAAGTTAAACAGCACCGCCACGGCAATCAGAAGAATGATCACACCCACGATAATTATGATGATGGTCATTGGTCCCATACTTCACTCCTTCAACACTGCTCCAAAGAGGAACAGTGTGGTTTTTCTATTCTGAGCACGCACCATGCGCGTTGCACCATTATACACAATCCAAACCTACAACGCCCGGACTTCGATGGTCAACCCGTCCACCTTCGTCACCTTTACGCTCGTTCCACGATCAATAACCCCGCCTATAGCGATGGCATCATGGTGTTCGCCTTCGATTTCGACCACCCCGCTCGGGCGCATATGAGTTGTGGTAATGCCTTCGAGCCCGAGCAGGTGCTCACGCTTAGATCGCTGTGCCTGGGTGCTTTCATAGCGATCTTGAGCGATCTCTTCGCCAGATCGCCCAAGCATCATTCGTCCCAACGGCGTGCTGGGCAGCATCTTCACCGAAAACACAAAGACCATTGGCCCCAATATCGCCACACCCAAAAAGCCAATCGCGCCCCAGAGCGTCTCATACTTAAACAAATACACAATCCCAGCGATCGCACTAATCAAAGATCCAATCCCCAAGATCCCGCCCGATGGTACAAAGGCTTCAAGCACGATCAACAGCAGGCTGAGACCGATGAGTGCAATTCCGATGATTAACAAACTATCCATCAACCATTCCCTTCTTTATTCTCGTCTGAGTTGTTCTCGATAGCTTGTACTTCGATCCGCATGGATGTCGCTGACACCACACGAATCGCAACGCCCTGTTCAATCGTCCCGAATGCAGCATAGACATCGACGATCTCGTCACCAAACGCGCCCTGCCCAATCGGATGCAAAGGCGTGGTCGTGATGCCCTCGCTGCCCACACGCACGCTCCCGTCATCAACAACAATCGCATGAAGCATCGACTTGGCGGGCATCCCACCGACGCCGCTGGCTCCGCTCAGTATAAACTTATTGAACACTGGCAGCTCGTGCGCATTCTTAATAATCAACCACCAGCCGATCCCAGCGGTAATAAACGAGAGCAGCACAGTAACTGTGCCAGTCATCATATCTTTCTGCATCTGCGGATTGGACATCGTTCCGCTCGACCCAACAAAGGTACCGATCAGCCCACCGAACAATGCGATCAAGCCGATGATTCCGAACACGCCAAAGCCTGGAATCACAAATGCCTCGATCGCCAAACACACGATACCGACAATGATCGCGATCAGTTCCCACCAGCCGCTGAGCCCAATCATCGCGCCCGGTCCGAGCAGCAACGCAAGCATCGCAACCGCGACCGCCCCGGCAAGCCCGGTTCCTGCCATGACCATCTCGATAAACACCGAGATCAACAGCACAACAATAATCAAGCCTCGCACGAACGGGTTGACCAAGAACCGGACGAGTTTTTCCGACCAGTTCATGCGAACACGCACAAGCTCTTTGGCTCCAAAGAACGCACTGAGTTCAGCATCATTCTGAATAATCCCGCTCGAAAACCCGAAGTAATCGAGCTGGTCATCACGCATCACAATCGCAGCCGATCCATCGGTGATGTACCCGAGCATCCGATACTTCCCAAAGTCTCCAGCCGAGAACACAGGACGCAACGAAGGGGAATCGAGCCCAAAGCCTTCTTCTGGGTTTGCGAACACCTCTTCGATATCATCAAGCGTCGGGCTTGCGGGGCGATAGGCGTTTGGATCATTTACCGCTTCTTCGCTTTGCGGATCATTCGACCGATCTTCACCACGACGAGCATCAGCTTCATCTTTGTCTTTGTTTTCATCTTCTTCTCCTTCTTGAGCCTCTTGAGCATCTTCATCTGATGGATCGCTATAGGTTTGTACGCCTCCGGTGACCTCCGCCAACATCGGCTTGCCTCGCACGACATTGCCAGGGAATAGCAATCCGTATTCTTCTTCATTAATCGCCAGCCGATGCCCGGTTTCGATCTCCTCAACAAACCAAAGCTCGATCCCATCAGCAACAATCGCCTGCACAAGATATTCGTCATACCCGCTGCGCCGAGCAGAATCGGTGACATCCGCCATCAAAGGCGGCAACAACTTTGTCCGTTCTTCAGGGGATAACGCTTGCATGCCTTCGAGCCCAAACATATGGACAAGGATTATAAACGCATCACCCATCGAAGCCGGGTCACTCGACACGATCTCATCGCATGCCAAGGCAATAATCGCTCCGCCCGAAAACGCCTCCGGGCGAATCCACGCAACCGAGTTGGAAATCGACGACATCTTGATCATGTTCGAGATTTCAAGCACCGCCCCAAGCCCCCCGCCCGGCGAGTCGATCTCAAGGACTATTGCGTCCATCCCAGCAACTTCCGCAGCTTCAATCCGCCGTTTGACCGACATCGCCGTGACCCCATCGATCGCGCCTTCGATAGTAATGACCGCGATCCGATCCGCCTGGCGAGCCGCCGGGATAAACCGCATCGCAGGCGGGGTCGATGGAGCAGCAGTTACAACGGAGTCATCCGCAAGTGTCCCGCTCGAACCCGCGATAAGCCCAAGAAGAATGCAGATCCCAAGCACAGCCCGATTGAGAAGCCGAAACGCGAAACGATTTTGATTGAGTTTGGTATACACATCTCCATTGTAAGGGATTCAATCGCCAAAGATTCACCCAATCCGATCAATCAAGGCGTATAAAAACCCCGAAAACAATCTCCGAGGCCAAAGAGAGGCTATTTCATCTTCAGTTATGGGCATCCGTCAACAAACTCGCTCAGGTAAAATCTACACGAAGGTTATTCGTCTGGCTACAGCCTAAAAAGCTGCTGATATCAAATCAAAGGCTGCAATCGCCTGCCGCCTATCAACGATAAACGCCATCGCGTTCGATGCCCCAAGGTGAAAGGCCATCGCCAACACGCTTAATCCCAGCACTTGTCCATGTTTTATCTGTTCAAAGCAACCAAGCCCTTTCATGCAAATCTCCACATTCAAAAGATTCCAAATCAAAGATCATTCTCGCGTATGTTTTATGAGTCTATATTATTTGAGATGAGTGTTTGTAAAATAACCAACAAGGACGATAAATAGAACATGTGACCATTGTCCGTCAGCCGATTGGCCAGTATTCATCCGAGTCGGACAGTATTGTGCAGTTTTCCGATCCCTTCGATCTCTATTTCAACTTTATCCCCATCCTGTAACCATACCTGAGGCGATCTCGCCATCCCAACGCCACTGGGTGTACCCGTCAAAATCACGGTTCCCGCAACAAGCGTCGTCCCTTTGCTCAGTTCTTCGATCAATACATCCACCGGGAACATCATCTGTGCTGTTGTTGCATCTTGCATCACTTCGCCGTTGACTCGACACCGTATCCGCAAGTTGTCGACATCATGCCCGCTCGATTGGAGTTCTTCGAGCGTGATGACCCTTGGTCCAAGCGGGCAAAAAGTATCAAACCCTTTGCCACGACAAAACTGCCCACCCGAGCCCTTCTTCTGCCACCACCGTGCCGATACATCGTTGGCGCATGTGAACCCAAGCACATACTCCATCGCATCTTCACGCGAAACATCTTTACAGCCTTTGCCGATGATTATCGCAAGCTCGGCTTCGTAATCCGTTTGATTCCCGCTACAGGCCTCATCACAAGCGATGGGAGGGATAACGATATCATCGCCATCACAACACACACTCATCACATTCTTCATAAAAACCATTGGCCGATCCGGTGCATCAAGCCCTTGCTCTTTGGCATGGGCCACATAGTTACGCCCAATCCCAAAGATCTGTCGAACCTGGATCGGCCCGGTTGGAGTTGCAATTTCACTGCCCGCTGATGTGGTTTGAATCTTCATGCCTTAACTATATCTGGCACGAATCACATTCGCACAAAGAAGCCCCAGCGTAAACCGGGGCTTCTTCTACAATCTGGATTATCTGTCTGTTATGGACAGCCGCTATCAAATGCAGCCAAAAATGCACTGACATCAAAGAAGTTAAACATCCCATCATCCGTAAAATCGGCAACGAGATCATCAGTTGCAAACGCACCGAGGAAGGTAGAAACATCGAAGAAGTTGAGCGAGCCGTCCGCGTTCATATCCGCAATGCTGCACGCCCGACCACCAAGTCGCCCGTTCGGGTTTACGCGTTGCATCGCAACAAAGTCATCATTGAGCGGCCCATCCCCTTGCCATGTCACAATCATACCATCGCCCGATCGTGCGAGTCGAACATCACCAACACGCGTTCCTTCTCTGATTGCCCAAGGCCCAGTCGCTGGTTGACCCTGTGCATCAAGGTTATAAATTTCGGCGCCAGTGAGGCCGCCAATCACCATCGAAAGCTGATTGTTGTGCCAGAGCATATCGAAGCTGCCAAATGTAGGATCTATCGGCGCAACCTCCACGCCAAGATCACCCCATAGCCGATCCCCATCAACCGTCAGCCTCTGCGCGTTGATGGTCATCTGCTCCTGAAAATCATCGTGCCAAACGATCAACAAATCATTCGATGCAGGGTCAGTCTGTACTTTGACGAAGAACTGGCGATCAGTGCCCAGCGACACACGCACGCCGTCAAATCCAAAGCTCAACGAGCCATCTGCCGAGATGCGCTGCACACGCTGAGGCGCAGGCTGCCAGCCAGACTCATGCCCTTCTGTCCAAACAACCACAGCACCGCCCGCACCATCACTCACCGCCACAGGGTTCGAGTGGCGTGAGCTGGCAATGTCCGGCAAAGGCAACACCATCTGTACCGGCGATTCCCAAGCCAGTGTCCCATCCGCCTGCACACGCATCGCAAAGATCAGCTTGCGATAACTTAAAAATGAATCCCAGAACACATACGCCCCGCCGACCTGGTCAGGAACAATCCCGAAGATTCGAGAGTTCCCACTCGCAGGCATAATCACACTCTGATCAGCCCACACACGCTCACCATCAGCATCGACACGATCAAGATACATACCGCTTGCCCGATACGATACCACGAGCACATCGCCGTCTTCGAGTTCGACCGCTCCGCCGAGTGCAAGCCCGATCGGGTCATCAACCGAAAACCCATCCGCCCAAAGCAGCGAGCCGTCATCATCAAACCGTTGAACCGGATACGCGCTCATCGATGACTGCGCCCGGCTGACCATGACCCCATCAGCGGTACGCAGCAACATCGGAGGCGATGTATTGCCTAAGTTCGGGTCTTCCTGCACCGCTATCCCATTGGGGCTTAACACTACCCCATCTATTCCAACGCTTTGAAGCCGTATGGCCCCATCAAACAAGCTGTCCTGCCACGCGACCCACACCCCGCCATCAGCACCTTCCACAATCGATATTCGAGGACCAGTGACCCCTTCCGCTTCTCCAATAACCAAAGCCCAAGACGGATCGGTCGGCCAGTCTGCCACGGCCCAATTTGTGAAGGCACAAGCCGCGAAGAGAGTCACAGCAAGCAAGCGCTGTGTATTTCGTTTGGGCTTATGAACGAAGTAAGTCATCGGTGTTCTCCTTTGTTACCAACATGATAACCCAAATCACACACACTCAACCCCACCAAACAGTGGGGCGGCAAGCGATAGGACTCATCTCCAAACTACAAGTAAGTATTCGTACTTGCAATAGAAAACCCAAGGCTGCGATGCCTTGGGTTTGGGTATTGTCAGAATCGTACCGCCTATATCAGTTAAACATCTTTCCAAGCCCACCAAGCCCTTTTTTGAGCATGCCTCCAGCATCGTCGCCCAACATGCCCGAAAGCATGTCCATCGGGTTGTCCAGTTTGCCAAGTGTCTCTGCGATCGGCCCAGCCACCGCATCAATCCCTTGCTCAGCTTTGTCCTTGCCGCCGCCGAGCGCACTGCCAAGCGACTCAAGATCAAGCCCGTTCTTCAACGCTGAAACATCACCCTTGAGCAATGCACTCGGATCAAGTTTTCCATCGCCCATAAGCCCTTGGATCATCGGAAAAAGCTTGGTCAAAAAACCACCAGCTTGATCTCCCGAAACCCCCAGCTTGCTCATGACCAGCTCCATGAGATTATCCTTCTGGCCTTCAAGTAGTTTTTCCAACATGCGTACGCTCCTCTAAATTATGCGTGTCCAACTCGTCTCGCCAAACCCACAACGGGCTCCCTCGCGAACACTATAGTAGGGGGTTTTCCCGAGCCCGCCAACTCGGCGATTTTTACTTGGCTTGGGCACAGAGTTGGGATGTAGGGGTTGGGAGAAGAGGTACGCAGAGAGGCAGAGAGCACGGAGGACGCAAAGGAAGATTGGGTGGCATGCCTACGGCGAAGCCTTCAGCATGTTTGGGGAGGAGGATGAAGCCCTGCTTAAGCTGCGCGTAAGCAGGGCACCCAGCGATTGGTGTTGATGGATTCGATTGCGGCGGTGATTGTTTTGTAGGTTTGGGATTCGGTGATAGCCGCGAGTTGGTCGAGGGTGAGGCTGTGGGCTTGGCAGATTTGGGTTGGGGTCATGGCGGGGTCGAGGAGGGCGTC
>JAJRPN010000013.1 GCA_024280755.1 Planctomycetota bacterium | reverse complement strand
GGGTCTTGAAGAAGGCAATGGGCAATGGGGAATAGGCAATGGGGAAGAGAAGAAAGAGAAGACCCCCTCGGCCTCACTTCGATCGGCACCTCCCCCGGAAGCCCGGGGGAGGCGAAAAGGATGGCGATTGGTCGTCGTTTGATTTGTTGAGTTTGTGTTTCTCTTGGGGCTCAGAAACCCACCCGGGTTTCAAAGGAACACTGTCGCTGGGATCGATTGCCTGACGCGAACAGGAACTTCGGCTCGATGAGCGTGCAGGTCTGTATGATACGGGAATACCAATCGCGAATACTTTTCCAGCTCGCGATTTAGCTTCTTTGAGAGGTGAATGATTCCAGGCTGCCCGGTGGTCATGTCGGAGCAAGCCCGAGCTGTTCGGCCATCGCGGGGAAGCCTTTCAGCGACCTCACACATCCATTCATTCGTGGGACGCTTGATGGCTTTGGTTACGAGAGCACCCTTCTGCTTTCAATATGCATGAATACAAGCGTGGTATACCGTTTGAACCCTCTCGGCGGGCGGGCTCGATTCCATGTTCTTTCAAGATCGAACGCACGGTTGTTCTCGATATCGACTTGATCCCGAGGTTAATTAGGAATAAACCCAATTGGCGACCACTCAACGCTATCGTGCATATAAATATCAATATTTTGCGACAAAGTGAAATAATTTTAGTGAACCACACTGTTTTCTTCTACACTGGGGCCTGTTTACACGATTGACATCTGGTGAACTAGGAGTTAGACTCACACAAATATGATGCGAACACTGACCATCTTGATCCTTTTGCTTGCGGGACTTCCGCGAGTTGATATCGGGATGTTCAACTCATCAACTGGGCACGCTTGCACTGAGATGGTGTGCCAAGAGCCGGTTATCGCCCCGGTTATCGCCCCTTCGGGTTGCTGTGACGAACCGGCTTCTGTTGTAGACATGGACGAGTATTGTCCAATGTCAGGCGGCGAATGTCGTTGTGGTGTCACCCCTGATGATGATCGCGCACCGACACCCAAAGCACCGTTCCAAAGAAGCGACACGCAGATTACGCTCGGACTCTCCGATTCATCGGTTGAGGCTCCAAGTTGGGGTACATCTGCTGATATTGAGCATGGGGTTGCGACTGATCTCTTTGATGGACTCGCATCACTCCGAACTCATAACGAAACACAAGCTCTCCTAGGCATCTGGCAAACATAAAGCGAGGATCCATAAGGGCATTGTGCGCATTGCGCATTCGCCCACGCTGTGATCTCTCGCTTTATTTTCCATGATATCTAGGAGACTGCTATGGCTATTCGCCAACGCATGAGCACATCGAGTGCCGTGCTGGGAATATTGGTCCTTGCCGGATGCTCGACAAGCCCATTTGATACCCCGCCATCTGAAACACAATCAGCACTCCGCCATCTGTCGATGCCATCTGAATCAGCAGAACTCGGCTCTGTCTACAGGGCACAAGGTGCGGAGCAGAAGAGTTCTGAGATGGTTGTTGACTCCTCGCCGGAGTCCTATGTCCGGTATGCGTTGTTTCACAGTCCAACGGTTGAGCGGTCATACCAGAGGTGGCGAGCGGCATCGGAGCGGCTGCCCCAGGTCAGGGCGTTGCCCGATCCTCGATTGAACATGGGGTTCTTTCTTGATGAGGTCGAAACCCGTGTTGGGCCACAACAAGCGAAGGTTGGGATTCAGCAAACTTTCCCTTGGATAGGCAAGTTGCAAGACCGTGAGGATGCCGCAGCCAAGGGTGCGCTCGCAGCTTGGTATCAGTATCAAGAAGCCCAGCTTCGTGTTGTTGAACAAGTTATCAAGTCTCTCCAAGATATTGCATACCTCGATAAAGCCATCGGAATCACCAAAGAGAACTACGCATTGCTTCGCTCGTTCGAGGAAGTGGTCCGTGCTCGGTATCGTGTTGGCGCGGGGTCACACCCTGAGTTGATCCGCGTACAGGTTGAGCTTGGTCAGCTTGAAGATCGAGTCATCGGGCTTGAGGCTCTTCGTCCTTCGTATGTCGCTGCGCTCAATGCAACACTCAACCGCGATCCTGAATCCAAGGTTTCACTGGATATTGATCTTCCAAACTCTGTCGCTTCAGAGAGTGCTGAGGATGTTGCTCGAATGGCCCGTCAATGGAGCCCGGTGCTTGGGTCCATCTCTCAAGAAATCGAGCAAGAACGGATCAACACGGAGATCGCCCGCAAAAACGGATACCCGGATCTGACCCTTGGGCTCGAATATATTGTCACTGACGAGGCGGCCAATCCATCGATCGCAGAGAGCGGCGATGATCCAATCATGCTCACCTTCGGGATCAATCTTCCAATCTGGCGAGAGAAATATGATGCGGGTGTTCGTGAATCGATCGCTCGGCGATTATCGATCAGCCGAGATTTCGACGCGCAATCAAACACACTTTCCGCACAGATATACCGAGCCTGGTTCGAGCATACCGATGCGGACCGAAGAGTACGGCTCTATGAAGATTCGCTCATCCCCAAGGCACAAGAATCTCTTTCAGCATCGCTCGGCGGTTTCAGAACCGGAGATTCTGAGTTTCTTGATCTGCTCGATACCCAGCGGACACTCCTTGAGTTCTCGATCGCTTCCGAACGGGCGAGGGCAGATCGAGGTAAAGCGTTGGCCACACTCAATCGGCTCGTTGGGCGAGCGATCCCGATTCGTAATACGAACAGGACAGATACCAACTCAACCCAAAGCATAACTCCACAAACAACAAACGAGGACGAATCATGAGTGCGTTTACACAAAGAGCAACGAGTTCGATTCGATGGATTTGGGCACACATCTCGGCAACTGTTGGGTTGGCATTGATCGTGGCGGCGTTGATGATTGGGTACTCGGTCGGACGCCCAGCGGCTGTTCAGTTAGATGATGCTCACGAGCACAGTGCAGAGGAAGTAGCGGACACGGATGCTTCACCTCAGTTGTATACCTGCTCGATGCATCCGACGGTTCGGCTCGAAGACCCCAAAGCAAAGTGCCCGATCTGCTTCATGGATTTGATCCCTGTCATGGACAATGGTGGAGAAGGGATGGAGATGCGGCTGGTGCTCTCCGAAGCATCCAAAGCGATGAGCCGGATTGAGACAACAAAGGTTGGGCGGTTTTATCCGTCTGCGGAGACTCGGCTCTTTGGGAAACTTGTCTATGACGAGACTTCTGTTGCTCGATTGAGCGCGTATTTTCCGGGGCGGATCGATCGGCTCTTTGTGAACTATGTTGGTGTGACCGTGCAAGAAGGCGATCACCTTGCCGAGTTGTATAGCCCGGATTTGCTTTCGGCCTTTGAAGAACTTCGCCAGGCGAAGAAATCGTTTGACTCAGCAGCAGATGGAAGCGAGTTTCTCCGTGAGACTTCGAGCCAAACATTGATCGCATCGAGAGAGAAACTTCGCCTCTTTGGCTTGACACAACAGCAGGTCGATGATGTCGAGTCTGGATCGTTTGACTCCGATGAGCTGACCATCTATTCCCCAATCGGTGGTGTGGTGACGCATCTCGCTGCTCGGGAGGGCGATTATCTCAAGACAGGTGATCCGATCGCGACGGTGTCCGATCTTTCTCGGCTATGGCTTGATCTTGAGGCGTACGAATCGCAGTTGGCGATGCTCCGTTGGGGATTGCAGGTGACATTCACGGTCGAAGCGCATCCAGGCGAAGTGTTTCAGGGCCGGATTTCGTTCATTGAGCCCATCATTGATGATCGCACACGCACCGCTGCGGTTCGTGTTGCGGTTGATAACACAGATATGAGACTCAAGCCTGGTATGTTCGCGACGGCGGTTGTTCGAGCGAAGATCGCTGCCGATGGCGCGGTGCTCTCCGATGAGCTCGCGGGCATGTGGGTCAGCCCGATGCACCCAACGATTGTCAAGAATGAAAAGGGTACTTGCGATATCTGCGGCATGGACATGGTGACAGCGGAATCGCTCGGCGTTGTTGGCGACTCTTCTCAATGGATTAAGCCATTGGTAATCCCAAGAACTGCGGTACTCTTTACCGGAACTCGATCTGTCGTATATATCCAGGTTTCCGATCAAGAAGAACCAACCTACGAAGGACAGACCATCGAACTCGGGGCGCGGGCTGGGGATTACTACACCGTGCGTTCAGGTCTCAAAGAAGGCGACGATGTTGTTGTTCATGGTGCATTCAGGATCGATAGTGCCATGCAGATTCTTGCCAAACCAAGCATGATGATGCCAAGTGGCGGGGGCAGCGGCGGCGGGCACAATCACGGTGGGAGTTCGGCGTCCATGCCTCAGATGGACATGAAGGCAATGGTTCCAGAACAGTTTGTCCAGAGTCTCAACCTCATCTACTCCGAGTATCTCGATGCACAAGAGCGGCTCGCTGATGACGATCTTGGCGGTTTTCTTGATGCAGCACAACGGCTTGGTGACTCGGTAGATTCAGTAGCCGTTGTAGGGCTAGTCGGTGAGTCATTGGGCAGTTGGCGACGCTCGGCAACAGGCCTGAAACTCGATGCGTCGGTGACCACCATCGACAACGCAAGGATCGGATTCGAGACCATGACCCAAGCCATTCTTGATCTTCAAGATCAGTTCGGCAATGCGAGTGGCGAAACGCTGTACACCGCGTTCTGCCCGATGGCCTTCGACTTCGAGGGTGCCAAATGGATTCAACGCGGTACCGAAATCAACAACCCATACTTTGGAAGCCAGATGCTCCGGTGCGGCGACATTCAAGAAACACACAAGCCGATCAACCAACCTGACCATGATGGCATGAAGATGGACATGAAGATGAACATGGACAAGAAGACCCCTGACCAACACGAGGGGCATGACCATGACTGATTTGAATCCACATGTAAACGCTGGTCCTGTCGCAAAGCTTATCCGATTCTGCCTTGAACAGAAACTGGTCGTTGCGATTCTGCTCTTCGTGATGATTTTCTGGGGCATACTTGTTGCGCCGTTTGATTGGGAGATTGGCGATCTGCCCAGAGATCCGGTGCCGGTCGATGCCATCCCTGATATTGGTGAGAATCAGCAGATTGTATTTACGGAATGGATGGGGCGGTCGCCTCAGGATATTGATGACCAGATTTCGTATCCGATGACCATTGCACTCATGGGCATTCCAGGGGTGAAGGACATCCGCAGCTATTCGGTGTTTGGATTCTCAACGATTTATATTGTCTTTGAGGATGGGATCGAGTTCTATTGGTCTCGCTCGCGTGTGCTCGAAAAACTCAACTCGCTCCCCGCTGGAACTCTACCAACGGGAGTCGTACCCACGCTCGGGCCTGATGCAACCGCGTTGGGACAAGTCTTTTGGTACACGCTCGAAGGGCGTGATCCAGATGGTAATCCGACCGGCGGGTGGGAACCCGATGAACTCCGCTCAATCCAGGATTTCACAGTCAAGTACCAACTCGCCGGTGTGAAAGGCGTCAGCGAAGTCGCCTCGATCGGCGGGTTTGTTAAAGAGTACCAGGTCGATGTGAATCCAGATGCGATGCGTGCTGCGGGCGTGACGCTCAAGCAGGTGATCGCAGCCGTCCGAAAGAGTAATCTTGATGTCGGGGCACGAACACTTGAGGTCAATCGTGCGGAGTACATCGTGCGAGGGGTCGGGTTTATTGAAAGCCCAGAAGATCTCGAACAAACTGCTATTACTTCATTCGATGGGCAACCAATACTCATTGGCGATATCGCCAAGGTCGGCTATGGCCCAGCACTTCGGCGCGGTGTGCTGACCAAGGCGGGGGTCGAAGCGGTGGGCGGGGTTGTGGTTGTACGCTATGGCGAGAATCCAATGGCGACCATCGAGCGCGTCAAGGAGGCGATTGCACAAACGGCTTCGGGTCTTCCTTCGAAGATTCTGTCAGATGGAACTGAATCCCGTGTGACAATCGTACCGTTTTACGATCGTTCGGGGCTCATCAAAGAAACACTGGGCACACTCAACTCTGCCATCGAACAGCAGGTCTTTGTGACGATCATTGTTGTGGTGCTTATGGTGATGCACCTTCGGAGCAGTATCCTCATTGGGGCGATGCTTCCGATCACCGTGATGGGGACTTTCATTGGTATGAAGGTTTTTAAGGTCGATGCCAACATCGTTGCGCTCTCTGGGATTGCGATCGCGATCGGCACCATTGTCGACATGGGCATTGTCCTTTCTGAAAATATATTGAGGGGGCTCGATGAAGCGGACCCCGAAGAGTCTCGGCTCGAAGTGGTCTATCGGGCGGCATCGGAAGTTGGTGGTGCAGTTCTCACAGCAGTAGCCACCACTGTGGTTGGGTTTATGCCCGTGTTTACGATGCAGGCCGCCGAGGGCAAGTTGTTTAAACCATTGGCATATACCAAGACCTTTGCACTCATTACTTCGATCATCATCGCATTGACGATTCTACCGGCGGCCGCCCAAATACTGATGGGATTCCGAATCCCGATCAAATCGGTGCGCACTGTCGCTTCGGCGATGCTCACGGTTTTTGGAATCTGCATTGCCATCTGGGTTCAACCACTCGGCGGTGTACTGATCGCATCATTCGGTGCATTTTACCTGATTGAACCGGGGTTACCCAAGATTGTTGCTCGCGGGTTGCTCTGGTCTGCGAATCTTGTTGTCGTTGGTGTAGTTCTTGTTGTACTGGCAGGGTCATGGGAGCCACTTGGCCCGGGCCCTGGAACACTGGGAAACGCATTGTTCATTGGATCGATCATCGGCGGGTTGTTGCTCGTGTTCTGGATCATCCGAATCCTCTTCCCGCATGTACTCGGCTGGGCACTCAAGCACAAAGTCATTGCGCTCTCGCCAGCGTTGTTTATTGTTTTCTTTGGCTCAACTGTTTGGATGGGGTTTGATCAAGTCTGGGGTTGGCTGCCCGAGGGCATCCGCCAAAACGAACGGGTCGTCAAAGTCGCGCACTCGCTTCCTGGGCTTGGATCAGAGTTCATGCCATCGTTGGACGAAGGCTCGTTCCTCTATATGCCCACAGCGATGCCTCATGCTTCGATCGGTGAAGCGACTGATATTCTCAAGGAACTTGACCTCCGCATTATGAGCGTGCCAGAGGTTGAAATGTCGGTCGGCAAAATCGGCCGAGTAGATAGCCCACTCGATCCCGCTCCAATTTCAATGATTGAAACGATTATTGAATATTCCGACGAATACATTTCTGACGAGGACGGACATCGCGTGCTGTATGAAGTTGATTCACAGGGCGAATATGTGCGCACGGAATCTGGCGATCTTATTGAAGATTCTGATGGAAAACCATATCGACAATGGCGTGATGAGATTCAGTCGCCTCAGGATATCTGGGACGAGATCGTCATAGCCGCTCAGATACCCGGAATCACCAGTGCCCCCAAGCTCCAGCCGATTGAGACTCGGATTGTGATGCTTCAGTCCGGGTTCCGCGCACCGATGGGGATCAAGGTGTATGGCCCAACACTTGAATCCATTGAGTCATTCGGGCTCGATCTCGAACGGCTCCTCAAAGAAGTTCCATCGGTCCAGCCAGCAGCGGTCTTTGCAGACCGTGTTGTTGGCAAGCCGTATTTGGAGATCGAGATCGACCGAGAAAAGATCGCTCGGTATGGTATTCAGATCGACGATGTCCAAGAAGTAATCGAAGTCGCGATCGGCGGCAAGCCATTGACGATGACAGTTGAGGGGCGTGAACGGTATCCGGTACGGGTTCGATACCAAAGAGAACTTCGCGATCAGCCCGAGACGCTCATGGATATTCTTGTGCCCGCTCCCGATGGAACACAGGTTCCACTCGCCGAGCTTGCAGATTTGAGCTATCGGCGAGGCCCGCAGATGATCAAAAGTGAGGATACATTCCTCGTTGCTTATGTCCTCTTCGACAAACAACCCGGTGTCGCCGAGGTGACTGTTGTTGAAGATGCCAAAGCGTATATCCAGTCAAAGATTGATGCAGGCGAACTGACTGTACCCGCAGGCGTGAGCTATGACTTTGCAGGCTCATACAAGAACCAGATCCGTTCCGCCAAGCGGATGAGTATTGTGCTCCCACTTTCATTGGTCGCGATCTTCCTGCTGCTGTATTTCCAGTTTAAGAAGGTCAGCGTCACCATGATGGTGTTCTCTGGGGTCTTCGTTGCTTGGGGTGGCGGGTTCATGATGCTCTGGCTGTATGCTCAGCCTTGGTTTATGGATATCGATCTGTTCGGCACCAATCTCCGCGAACTCTTCCAGATTCGCCAATACAACCTGAGTGTTGCGGTCTGGGTTGGGTTCCTCGCGCTGTTTGGAATTGCTACCGACGATGGTGTGATTATGGCAGTACGCATCGAGCAGTCGATGCGTGAAGAGAAGCCCGACACGATAGAAAAAATTCGACACTCAGTAGTCCGAGGCGGTCGGATGCGCGTTCGCGCAGCAGTCATGACCTCCGCGACCACTATCCTCGCGCTCTTGCCTGTGCTTACGAGCACCGGGCGCGGGTCAGACATCATGATCCCGATGGCGATTCCAACCTTTGGTGGAATGGCTGTCGCATCACTCACTTGGTTTGTCGTTCCCATCCTGTACAGCTGGCTGCAGGAATGGAAACTCCGTATTTCACAAATGTCCAGCAAGAAACCAAAACCAGAAGGAAACACCTTATGAACCGTATTCCATTGACCGCCGTGTGTGCATGTTGCGCATTGTTCTCGTCCCCTGTACTCGCTCAATCTGGGCATGGCAACCATGCCGGTCACAGTCATGCTCAGGCAGATAACTCAAAGCCTGTCAACGCGATGTGCCCTATCGGCAATGAGCCCGTTGAGGACGACGGAGGGCGTACAACCTACAAAGGAAAGACCATCGGCTTCTGTTGCCCGGGTTGCATCGGTAAGTTCAATGCTTGGGATGAAGCAAAGAAAGATGAGTTCGTGTCGATGTCGATGATGAGTCCTCAACCAGCTATGCATGATGATCATGCAGAGATGGACGCACACGCTGCTGATAAAGCAACTGTTCCCTACATCCTCAATACCTGTCCAATTTCGGGCGGAAAACTCGGGAGTATGGGTGATCCAATCGTGAAAATATACGACGGTCGTGAGGTCAAGTTCTGTTGCATGATGTGCGTGCCAAAGTTCGAGAAAGATATCAAAGCATCATTGGCGGCCCTCGATCAGCAGATCATTGATTCACAGCTTCCGTTCTACCCAACAACCGCATGTATTGTTTCTGGCGAATCCCTCGGCGACGAGGACATGGGCGAGCCAATCAACTATGTACACAATAATCGGCTCATCCGTTTCTGCTGCAAGATGTGTAAAAATGATTTCAAGAAAGACCCAGAAGCCTACATCGCGAAACTCGACGAAGCAGTGATTGCTCAACAGAGCGAGAGCTACCCGCTCACCACCTGCCCGATCTCCGGCGGGGAACTTGGTGGTATGGGTGAAGCGATCAATGTTGTTTACGCCGGGCGTCTTGTGAAGCTCTGCTGTAACATGTGTGTTCCTAAGTTTGAAGCCAACCCAATGCCAACGATCGAAAAAATTGACGCGGCATGGACGGCAAAGCACGACGGCTAGGGCGTGCCTGACGACTCATTCCCCACACAAGGACGCTCTCTTTTCGCCTCCCCCGGGCTTCCGGGGGAGGTGCCGATCGAAGTGAGGCGGATGGGGTCTTGCTTTGCTTTACCCTTTGTTTCAGCATCAGAAGACCCCCTCCGTCTGCTGCGCAGCCACAACCGCCCTATGGGTGCTCCCCCGGAAGCCCGGGGAAGGCGAATAGTCGAAAAAACATGAGCCGTCAGACAGGGCCTAATACGAAGGAGATAAACAATGTACAGTTTGAAGTTCATCAAATGGGTCGGCGCGATCGGGCTGCTCTCTATGCTGCTGATGGTGCCAAATGCGTTTGCTCAACACGATCATGATGATTCGCATGAGCATAGTGCCCTAGAAGTGACTCATGAGTCTGGGAGTGACACGGCAATCAATACAATATGCCCCGTCACGACCGACGAAGAAGTCGATCCGGCGTTCACTATTGAGTACGAAGGGCAAACCATTGGGTTCTGTTGCCGAAAGTGCAGAACACGGTTCGATATAAACCCCGAGGCGTATCTTGCCGAACTCCCGAAACTTCAAACTGTATCGCTTGTATCTCAATCAATGCCGTCACATGATGACGATTATGATCATAGTGATGAATCTGCCAGTGAAGAGCATGGACATGACGAGGGCGAAGCCCACGATCATGCGACCGATCATGGACAGAGTACATCCTCAGGACTTTCCAAACTGATCGCTTGGATTGGAAAGTTTCATCCACCGGCCACGCACCTCCCGATCGGCATGCTGATCGGGGCTGCGTTGGCCGAGGGACTGTTCATCATGACCAAGCGAGACCTGTTCCGTAATGCGGGCACATTCTGCGTCGTGATTGCAGGGTTGGGCGCGATGGGAGCCGTGACGCTCGGATGGTTCAACGGCGGGTTCGTGTTTGTCGACGACCAATGGATACAAACGGTTCATCGCTGGCTCGGAACCAGCACAGCCATCCTTACACTGCTCAGCATTGTTTTGCTGATCCGTGCGAGTAAACCCGATGCCAAGCCCTCGGCAAGATTATCGTATCGGGTGTCGCTGTTCGTAGCTTCTGGTATGGTCGGGGCGACCGGGTTCTTCGGAGGCGCATTGATCTATGGCATCAATCATTATGCGTGGTAGGGAGATTCATTTCAGGCATTTGTTTTCAAGAAAGTGAAGATACGAATGGTTCAAAGAGTTGTACGAAAAGTTTGGCTGTGTTTTCAACGGGCACATTTACGCACGCAGTTGCTCGTCACGGTCAACCTTTTCGTGGTGATTCTGTTGGCCGGGTATCTCTATATTGATTTTCAACGGAGTGTTCAATCACAACTCTATGAGAAAACAGTTTCGTTGAGTGACGAGGCAAGAACGATTCAGGCCGCAGTACAGGAACTGAATAAAGTTGGGAACGATGCTGTCCAGCGCCACATCAATACCATCTGTGCGACTATGAATGCAGGCGATTCACCCGGTCACACTATTGAAGTGGTTGTTGATGGTAAGAAGTTCGTTTCCGAAGCAACAGAGCACCTTGATGATCATTCCTCGCCTTGGTCTGAACTTGTAAGTGGGTCTTCAAATACTGATGGGGTTCTTGTTCGTGTTGGCGAACGGCGAAAGCCATTGATCACCAAAGTCCGCCGAAAATCGCTTGCAGGGCTTGGGGTATTGACAGGCGTGACCGTTTTCGGTGCTTTGATTCTAAACTTACTCCTCATTCGGCTAGTCACCAGACCGCTTGAACGAACGGTTCATGCGGTGCGTGAAGTGGGCCGGGGAAAACTCGGTACGACCGTCGGCGTGCATACCAACTTTGAGCTTACCCAGTTGGCCAACGAGGTATCGTTAATGAGCCGGGAACTTGCTCGGCGCAACAGCGATCGGGACGCTCAGATTGATCGCGCCCGGCGTTTGCAGTCTTATCTTCTTCCAACACAGATTCAGAGAGACAGAATCGAAATCGCTATCGAGTTTCATCCAGCAGATGAGATCGCCGGTGACTTTGTGGATATATTGGAATACCCCAACGGCGATACGCTGCTCTGTGTTGCTGATGTCGTTGGGCACGGCATTCATGCAGCGATCGGCTCGGCAGTACTCAAAGCATTACTGCTGACTGTTGATATGAATGATCCTTCGCCTGCAGCCATGCTTGGGTGGATCAATCAACGGTTTTGCAAGACCAGCCTTCCAGAAGACTTTGCCTCCATGGTTTTAATGCGTGTTTCGAAGGATGGAACGCAGATGGTGTATGCCAGCGCAGGGCATGAGCTCGGATATCTTCGTCATTCAGACGGATCATTCCACGATCTGAACTCATCGGGCACCATTCTCGGGGTAGACAACCAAGCCGAGTTCGAAGATATTGAGTTCGCCCTTCATCCCAATGATCTCGTTGTCCTCCTTACAGATGGTATCGGCGAGACATTCAACTCTGATCGAGTCATTCTTGGCAGAGGCGTAATTACATCCGTTGTTGAGAATCCGTCGAGTGCCGAAGCAAGTGTAGTAGCTAAGGAAATTATCAACAAAGCCGTGGAACACCGAGGAGACTCACCGGCACTCGATGACATGACGGTACTCGTTTTGACGGTGTATCCGAACGATAATGCGAACGAAAATATGTCGAGCGTGAAATCAGCTATGCAGTCACAAGAATCACTTTGAAATCTAGTTGGAGTTTCCAAATGAATCATGATCAAGCACACCATGAGCTTGCTACAGACCCCGTATGTGGGATGAAGATTGATCCGAGTTCCGCCTCAGAGTCTTTCGAGTACCAGAGCGAGATGTATCACTTTTGCAGCGGTTCTTGTGCGAGCAAGTTCAAGGGCGATCCGCAGAAATACCTCATTCCAGTCAACGAACGACCTATTGGAGATACGCCAAAGGATACGGTCTATACCTGTCCGATGCACCCAGAGATTCAGCAGGTCGGCCCGGGTTCTTGTCCAAAGTGTGGGATGGCCTTGGAGCCTATGGATGCGAGTGTTGAGCAGGATGACACAGAACTCAAGGATATGACCAAGCGGTTCGTTGCCTCTGCATTGTTCACGATACCGCTGCTCTTTATTGCAATGGGAAACCTACTTCCCGGCCAACCCGTTGACAAACTGATGGGCCACTCAACAGCGAGATGGGCTGAGTTTATCCTCGCAACTCCGGTGATCTTCTATTGTGCCTGGCCGTTCTTCGAGCGGGCCGTGCAATCGGTCAAGAACATGAGCCCAAACATGTTCACGCTCGTCGGGATGGGTGTCGGCGTTGCCTATATATTCAGTCTTGTCGCCACATTTGCACCCAGTATATTTCCTGATGCGTTCAGAAATGAATCAGGATTTGTTGCGGTGTACTTTGAAGCCGCCGCATTCATCACAATGCTCGTCCTGCTCGGGCAGGTTTTAGAACTCCGCGCAAGATCTCAAACCGGCTCGGCCATCCGTGAACTCCTCGAACTCGCACCGCCAACAGCAATGCTCATTGGTGATGATGGAACCGACACCGAGGTTCCCGTTGAACAACTCAAAGCCGGTGATCGCGTCCGCGTCCGTCCTGGCGACAAGGTTCCCATCGACGGCGTCGTTATTGACGGCAAGAGCACCGTCGACGAATCTATGATCACCGGCGAGCCGGTACCTGTCACAAAGGAGCAGGGCACGCAAGTCACCGGCGGTACCGTGAATATGACGGGCGCGTTTGTCATGGAAGTCGAGCGTATTGGAGCTGACACCATGCTCGCCCAGATTGTACAGATGGTCGCCGATGCACAGCGTTCACGAGCCCCCATCCAGAAACTTGTCGATGCTGTCGCCGCGTGGTTTGTGCCCGTAGTAATTGTTGTTGCCGTACTCTCATTTGTAGCCTGGTCAATCTTTGGTCCATCGCCCTCTATGGCGTATGCCCTCATCGCGTCTATATCCGTGCTCATCATTGCTTGCCCATGTGCTCTTGGGCTTGCAACTCCCATGTCAATCATGGTCGCGGCAGGAAAGGGAGCCCAAAATGGCGTGCTGGTCAAGGACGCAGAAGCCCTCGAAATATTCGAGAAGATCACAACGATTGTCGTTGATAAAACCGGGACGCTCACCGAGGGTAAACCCAAGCTTGTTGATGTCCAAACAGTTGATGGGATTGATGAACGCCGAATGCTCTCACTGATCGCCGCTGCGGAAAAATCGAGCGAGCATCCGTTGGCAAGTGCGATTGTACGCGGGTCTGTTGATCGTGGTATTGATTCATTGGATGTCGATCAGTTTGAATCGATCACCGGCAAGGGCATCAGGGCAACAGTCGATGGCGTGGAGATCGGGATCGGTTCTCCAAAGATGATGCTCGCGATGGACATTGACCCATCATCTCTTAAGGATGCCGCCGATGAAGCGAGAAGGCAAGGACAAACAGCGATGCTGATCGCCATCAGTGGCCATCTTGCCGGGATGATCGCCGTCGCTGATCCAATCAAAGAATCAACACCCGGCGCAATTGAAGCGATGCACAAACTTGGTTTGAGAGTCGTAATGCTCACCGGGGACAATGAAACCACCGCCCGAGCAATTGCAGCTAAGCTCAATATTGATGAAGTCAAGGCAGATGTGCTCCCACAACAAAAGGCCGAGGTTATCAAAGAGTTCCAGGAAAGGGGAGAACTCGTGGCAATGGCGGGCGATGGCGTGAACGATGCCCCGGCACTCGCCCAAGCCAATATCGGTATCGCGATGGGGACGGGGTCAGGTGTAGCCATCGAAAGCGCAGGGATCACGCTCATTGGAGGTGATCTTCGAGGGCTCGTGAGGGCACGCAACCTGAGTGCTTCCACCATGCGGAACATTCGTCAGAACCTGTTCTTTGCCTTTGTGTATAACGCCGCAGGTGTGCCGATTGCGGCAGGAGTGCTGTATCCACTGTTTGGAAAGGCGGCCTTGCTCAGTCCATTGATCGCAGCTGTCGCGATGAGTCTGAGTTCAGTCTCTGTCATTGCCAACGCATTGCGATTGCGCAGCGTTCGCTTATAAAAAGGTATCTATAGCCAACTGGAAAATGAATATGAAGCCAAGAAAAACAACCTGCCTTGCTCATCGCTGGATCGGACTCATCATATCGCTGCAACTTCTCGCATGGAGTGTTGGAGGCTTTGTGTTCAGTGTGCTCGATATCGACGAAGTCCATGGAGATCATGAAGTTCGGGTGCGACACAACTCCGAGATTAGTATCGATTCGCTTCCTCAAGTGATGCGAGGTTCTTTGAGAGATCAAGGAGTGAAATATATCGGGACAGCCACGCTCATCCACCGCGGGCTGGGCGCATTCTGGGAAATCCGAAATACAGATGGAGGCTGGATTGGCAGAGCGAATTTTTCTGGCGAATTAGCCGGACACATCAGCCAAGACCAGGCTCAACAACTCACCAAGGACGATTTTCTTCCAGAGGCCCCTGTAAGAAGCATTCAACTCATCAAAGAAAATCCACCAAGCGAGTATCGTGGTGGCCGCCTCCCTCTTCATGGCTGAACGAACAAGATCCTATGTTCTTATCGTTTGGTCAATTGGCTGTAATCGCTGTATCTAAAAAACATTCGATAGCGGTAACGAGAATCTGAACTGATAGATCGAGCTCGTTAAGATCGAGATGCTCAATGGGAGTGTGGTCAAGCGAACTGTCGCCGGGCCCATAAGCCGCGATTGGGCACTTCCATATCGGTGCGACTACATTGAGATCGGCGGTTCCTGTTTTGAGCTTAGGGCGAGGACGATAGCCTTGGGATCGTATTGCGTTGGAGAGCGCACGGACAATCAGATCATTTCGATCGGTGGCGTATGCGCTTTCAAATCCTTCAAACTCGATCGTGACAAACTCACTTGCGAGTGATCGAAGATGCGCTGCATAAATTGCCGGATCAATCTTCGGCGGAAGCCGAAACCCAGTGTGCATGGTCGCGTGCTGATTAAGCCCGTCGCTTGATGATGAAAACGATTGCAAGTTTGCTTGGATCTGATCGAAGATTCTGGTTGGTTCATGGTTGAACTGCTCGGCATCAGCGTTTACCGATGCCCACCAGGCGTGGAGATGATCGCACGCGGAGGGATCTTTGCCCGCAGAGTGTGTGTTGGGACAGGTTGATGTAGCTTTTGCGAGCAGGCGACCTTTGTATCCGAGGGTGACGCCGTCGAATCCGGATGGTTCACCGATGATGCATGCATCGGGGTTCCATTGATGCACAAGATGACGGGCACCGATAGATCCGGCGGCTTCTTCACCGACAGCCCCGGCTACCGTAAGACGCGCACCGTCTGGAAGCTGTGCCCTCGAACCGGCGACAAGCATCGCTGCGAGCGGGCCCTTGGCATCGACAGAACCTCGCCCGTGAAGAATCCCGTCCTCGATCCGAACTTCAATATCACCGGGAACCGTATCGATATGCCCGAGCAGAACGAGATGAATCTTCGCATCGCTTTCGCTCGCTCCTCGATGGGCGATCGCGTTGTTGACCTCGTCGATATGCGATTCATACCCAAGTTGTGTAGCATGGGCGACAAAGACCTCGGCCGCCTCCCGTTCATTCCCCGACACGCTCGGCGTGTTGACCAGATCAAAGAGGATTCGTGTCGCTTCGTTCATTTCAGTATCTATGTCGGTATCTGCTAAAGGCTGTTCGAGGGATCGGGTCATGCGGGTCATGCGGGTCATGGAGTCACTCCTTGTGCAAAGACTGTCCCCGAGCCTTCGCGTGCAGACTGGATCGGATGTTCGCCACCCGCAGAGCCGATGACTATTTTGGATACGCCCCCCGCGAGGGCTTCGGTTGCGGCGAGCACCTTGTTCTTCATGCGTCCCTTTGCTGCATCTTGGGCGATATCGAGTGTGCTTTCATCGATTGAAGTGATCAATGAAGACGGATCAGTATGGTCTCGTAGGAGCCCGGGGACATTGGACAAAAGCAAGAGTTCATCGGCACCGAGTGCAATCGCGGTCGCCGCGGCAGCGCGGTCTGCATCGACATTGATCGCAATACCATCAGCAGTCGCTGCGGGCGGGGTTAACACTGGTGTGCGAGCGGTATCGAGGAGCAGATTCAGGAACTCGCTGTTGACCGATTCAACTCGTCCTGAGAGATCATCACGAATGATGATCGTCCGTCCATCTTCAACAGAACGGATCGCAGACTTGCGCCTACCGACCCATATCCCGGCGTCAATCCCGGAAAGACCAATCGCATCAACACCCGCTCTGCGAAGGTTTTCAACGACAGTCTTGTTGACCTTGCCGCAGTAGATCATCTTAAAAATGTCGAGTGTCTGAGAATCTGTTCGCCGAGATTGGTTTCCGCTTGGCGAAATGATCGTCTTGGCAGGATGCCCAAGAGCATCAGCGAGCAGGTTTGTTTCATGCGAGCCGCCATGGACGAGCACGACGCGAATCTCTGAGTTGACGAGTTGTGCGATCTCTGTAGTGAGTGCGGAAGGGTCGATGCCTTCGCCGCCGCCGACCTTGATCACAATTGTATATGGCTTGTTCATGAGGTTCTTTCTTTACGCGGGGTGAAGCCCGGGGAATGTCAGCCCGAGGGTTTCGTCGAGACCCAAGGCTAGATTCATAGACTGAATCGCCGAGCCGGCAGCCCCCTTGACTAGATTGTCGATGGCCGAGATCGCGATGATCCGCCCGGAGCGTTCATCAATGGCAAACCCGACATCAGCATGGTTCGATCCCACGAGAATCCGGGGATCAGGAAAACGGTTCGGGCCGGATCGATCGGCAACAATGCGGACGAACGGCTCGTCCTTGTACGCTTCACGGTACAACTTCCAAATGTCCTTCTTCGTGAGCGGCTCGGTTGGTTCAATGTGCGCGGTGCAAAGCACGCCTCGAACCATGTCGATCGCGGTAATGGTCGCATCGAGATCGATGTCGCCGAGTGCTTGGAAGACTTCGGCGAGATGGCGATGACCCGATGGGCTGTAAGTCCGGGCAGTCCGAGCGCGAACAGGATGGTGTGACCCTGCGCTTGCCTGGGCACCGGCTTCGGATGACCCGACTTTGATATCTGCAATCGCACGCTTGATCAATCCTGCGCGCGCAAGAGGAAGCAAGGCAAGATTCATTGCGGTCGCGTTGCATCCCACGCCAGAGATGAGTGATGCGCCCGCGAGTTGATCGCGTGAGAGCTCGGGAAGCCCATAGACTGCTTGGGAAAGCATCTCAGGATTGGGATGCGTATCGCCGTACCATGTTGCATAATCATCAGGGTCACGAAGACGAAAATCTGCTGAGAGATCAATGACCAACGGTGCGAGGGATCTCCAACGCTCGATATCACCAGCGGCTTTGCCGTGGGGCATGCACAAGAAAAGCACATCGCACGGCTCGATCTCATCGGGTACTGAGTACTCGGTCACCAGATGACCACGGAGATTCGGATGCGAACGATGCACGGGCTGCCCTTTGAGTGCTCGCGAGGTGACTTGCCCGATGTTTGCATGCGGATGGGCGAGCAGGATTCGGAGAAGTTCGCCTCCGGTGTAGCCGCTGCCGCCGATGATTGATGCGGTAAAACTCATGTGCTGATCGCCTCGTGTACAAGTTGGGCAGCCGAAGATTGGGTTCTGGTCGCCATGTGTGTCTCGGCTATCTCGGCGGCATGCCTCGCGACATGTTCAGCGATATTCACGCCGGTAGTTTCTATCGAGTTGCGGAACTCCATCGAATGATTAAGCTCGTTGACGAGCAGCCCTTGGCTCGGGCATTCGAGCAGGTCAACCGCCGCGATGTCAGCGCCGGTTGCCATGGCCGCGCGAATGGAGAGATCGCGGAGTTCATCGGTAAGTTCGATGCCCTGGGCGGTCGCTCCGCGTGCGGTGTTGGTAACCCAGTGCGCCGAGGAGCGTGCGATGGCGGCGATGGGTTGTCCGCCGACAACAAAGATCCGGATGTCGCGCCCGGGCTTGTCGATGTGTTCCTGGATGTAGAACACATTCTGTGAAGCCGACCCGAGTGTTTCTCGATGTTCCAAGATCGCTTCGGCAGCGTCCTGATCGTTCATCCGTGCAACGAGCCGACCCCATGAACCCACCGTAGGCTTAATGACCGCAGGATATCCAAGCTGCTCAACGGCTTGGAGCCCGCTCTGAGCGTTCGTGGCGACACGAACGCGTGGGGTCGGGACATCGGCGTTGATCAGGGCAATTGTAGTAGCGAGTTTGTCCGAACAAGTCTCGATGGCACTCAACGGATTGATGCACCTGATCCCGTATCCTTCGAGAATGCGGACCGAGTTGAGCGTATTCGTCAGGCTCAATGATCGGTCAATCACCGCGTCATACGCGCTCCATTCCCCTTGATCCATCGGATCAAATACCGTTTTCCGAATATCAACAGGCGTGGCATCCACCCCGATATTCTCGAAGGCATCGAGGAGCATCCGCTCCTCGGTTCGCAGTCGTGTATAGGTCATGGCTATTCGCATAATGAGTTCTCTCTGTGTGTTTTGAAACAGATTTCAAGGCGTTATTCAAAGGCTTTATTCGCCCCAGTCTTCTTCAACCTCAGGGGCGAGTTCGAAGGTGATCGGTGCGGTATTGGTCACCTCAAGCTCGGCACTGCACTGCGTGCAGTTGGCGATCTGGCCATTGAGTGGGTGGCGAGTGAGTTCCACGGGAGCATCGCATTCTGGGCAGGCAGCGGTCATAGTTGCTTGGGTCATGATGTGTTTCCTTCTGGTGGTGTTGCCGATTTTCGGCTGGGGGAATAAACGATTGACAAAGAAAAACCCCTGATAAAAGCATCAAGGGCGCGTTTCGATTTAGTTTGCTTACCGAGCGTTAACCGCTCATGCAGACATCAATCAGAATCGCAGCCCAAACGCGTTTTGCGTCTTTGGCTTTCGATTTGATCGATTTTTTGTTGGTCTGGAGCAGGTTCATGGGCATGACTGTACTCTGTATCGGGTGAATGTCAATAAATGAAGTAGCGATTTTAAACTATTTACAAAAAACAGAGAAATGAAACTGGAATCGATTTGCATCACGAAGGATGCTTTCAGCTTCACCAACTCCCCTGCCCTGGTGCATTCTCCAGAACTGTTCTGTTAAAAAACCTCCGCCTTGTTCGACAGCCTCCATTGCGGTGTCCCTTTCATGACTCTGAGTTTGGGAATCAGGCCCAACCGATAATCAGATTGCCCTGGCCCTCATGACTCTCCGTGGCCTCATTGCAGGTATTCCTGACCTTGCCAAGATAGTCCACGCTCGCGAGGAATATGCCAGCGCCTTCTCGTATAAAACCAAACTCAACTCAGAAAGCAAATCTGTTTCATTTTTTTAAGAACTGAACTGAGAGATTTTGTGCCTCGCTCCGCATTCCTTGTGAAGGGGCAGCATGTGCTGCGCATCTCAAACAGGAAAATGTCAGATAGTAGAAAGGATCTGCATCATGCTTTTTAAGTTCATTCGTTCGGCGTCGAAACTTCTTATAGGATTGGCTCTCGCGACGAGCCTCGGAGGGTCGCCCGCCTGCGGGCAGGAGACCTCGCTTCCGGGAGCTGTGGGGCCAGATGGCAACTTCTTTGTTCTGCAAGAGCACGGCAATGATCTTCAGATATGGGAATGGAACAACAACACCCATACCTGGCGCCAGCCACAACTTGGTGGGATTGGATCTATTACACCGCATGGGGTCACGATCGGCTCGCGACCGGCGGGGCGAACGCCTACAGGAGGGTTTCATGCCGTCGTGAAAGATCACTTCTCAGAAAACTCCCTGCAGGGCTTACCGGTATTGATCCGCTGGGAGCCCGTCTCCTCGCCAGTAGGGAGCGGTGTGATCTTTCGAGGTTTCCCCCGTAACACGACAACACAACTATCGGAGCCAAGCGAGTATTTCTCGAACCGCTACATTTGCACGGTTGAAAAATTCTCGAGGCACGGGTTTACCCGACGATCGCTCTTGCAGGTCGACACATTGAATGGTACTTGGACGGAGCATGAGGCACCGGCTAAACGCCTACGCAGTGACACGCCCGTCAGTGTGCTTAATCCCACCCAGTTCTTTATGGCGAACCTTTCGGGCAAACTTATTGAACGATGGTACTCGAGATCCGGCTGGAAATGGGTGAAAAACCGTAGCCCGGACAGCAAAATCGTTCATGTTGGTGCAGCGATGGGCACATCAAACAAAGTCTTCGTGACACTCGAAGACGGAAGTCTATGGCAGCGATGGTGGAATAGTTCCTTCGGATGGCAGTGGCACAGCCACGGCAACCCCTTCGGGTGGCATATCGACTCGTCACCAGTTGCCCTCGATGATGGAAAGCTGTTTGTAACCGGCGACTGGGACCATGCCGGTGGCAACACACGGACGCTGCTGCAACTATACTATGACGGTAGCAGCGGGCAATGGCAGTGGTTTGACCACGGCCGCCCCCCCGGGACGAGCATCGCCGAGGGCGGGGTAGCAGTTAACCCCATCGGCAGCGGCGGCGCACATGTGATCGTCAAGGGCACCGATGGACTGTTCTACATGTGCTATTTTGACCCTAATGTGAACCAGTGGGTATGGAAGGGCTGCGGGACCCCTCCCTGAATCTGTGCGGCGAATCCCCCCGCTCCGTTAAATCTAAAACGCCCTTTGTTTAACGCAAAGGGCGTTTTGCATGGCGTATATGGAATCTGGCGATACAAAATGATGTTGCTGACGGATCTTTTTCGATAGAACAGATATGGCAGATTTTTCCATCAAGCACCGATCAAAGAAGCCCAAGGCGTTGCTCATTGGACTCGGGCAGCATGCGCATTATTTTGATGGAATGGCACATGCACTGTCAGATCCCGGTGTAGGTGTAACGACCAGTTTTCTTCAAAGGCAAGGCCCGGTTTGTTTGTCATCAGAACAAGCAACGGGGATTGATGTCATTGTGCATCGCGATTGTGTGAAGGCGCATGCGAGGAAGGTTACTCAGGCTGCTCAGAGCGAAAACAAACCAACAG